>JAFYTP010000032.1 GCA_017558775.1 Bacteroidales bacterium
CCGGGATAAGATCATGATCATCATTGACAAGACGGAGAACGTCGTCTGGAACAATGTCTGGATGGTGCAGCAGTATCTGGACAAGCCCGACAGTCTGGAACTTGTGTGCAGACACATCGTGGAGGGCAACCCTACGGTAAGCGGTTCCACGGTGGCGCTTGTCCCCGGTTATAACCGTTCCCATAAGCTGTTTGCTCCTTATGTCTTCGAAAGCCGGGACAGTCTGGTGTTGCTTTCCCTCGCTACGGAAGAATATGACTATCCCTCGCAGGAATGGTTCGTCAAACCTCTCGAACTGGGGGGAAAATACTGGTCGGAGCCCTATCTGGATACAGGTGGCGGTAACATCCTGATGACCACGTTGTCCGTCCCCGTCATGGACCGCAAGGGTAGGCCCGCGGCCGTACTCACGGCGGATGTCTCGCTGGATTGGCTTACCGCGGAGGTGGGCAGCATCAAGACGTATCCGGATGCATTCAGTATGATTGTCAGCCGCTCGGGCCGGATCATGGTATGTCCGGATGAGTCCTTCGTGATGAATAAGACAATCTGGGACCTGGCAGAGCAAATGGAAGATCCTGAGCCGTTTCTGGAACTGAACAGGCAGATGCTATCCTACCAGACCGGGAGTATGGTTGTCGATTTCAACCAGGACAAGCACTTTGTATTTTACGCCCCCGTGAAACGGACGGGATGGGCGATGAGCATCGTAGTACCTAAGAATACCGTTTACAGCGGCGTCCGAACCATCGGCCTGGTGACCCAGCTTATGCAGCTGCTCGGCTTGGCGATGCTTATCCTGATTCTCCGATCTTTCGTCAAAAGCCTGTTGAAGAACAGGGATCTCAACGAGAAGAAGGAACGGATGGACCAGGAGCTCCATATCGCCAGTGAAATCCAGTTGTCGATGGTTCCCAAGGTCTTCCCTCCCTTCCCGGAGCGCCACGACCTGGATATGGCGGCGACCATCGTCCCGGCCAAGGAGGTGGGCGGCGACCTGTATGATTTCTTCATCCGGGACGAGAAGTTGTTCTTCTGCATCGGCGATGTGAGCGGGAAGGGCGTGCCGGCCTCGTTGGTGATGGCCGTCACCCGTTCTTCCTTCCGCAACGCCGCAGGCAAGGAAGACAGCCCTGGAAGCATCGTGACGTCGATGAACGACAGCTTGGCCGCTATGAACGAAAACAATATGTTTGTCACGTTCTTCTGCGGCGTGCTGGACCTCGCCAGCGGGCGGCTGCGCTACTGCAACGCCGGTCACAATCCGCCGAAGACGCTCACCGACGAAATCCGGACCTTGCCGGTCCAACCCAATCTTCCCCTTGGCGTTATCCCGGGAATGCAATACGTCGAACAGGAAACCGTTTTCCACTATGACGACGCCCTGTTCCTCTATACTGACGGTCTCACCGAGGCCGAAAACACCCAGCACGAGCAGTTCGGCGATGAACGGATGCTAACGGCCCTGCATACAAGGGAATCCGCTGACAAGCATCTGGAGAATATCAAACAGAAAGTGAAAGGATTCGTGGGTGAAGCGTCTCAGAGCGACGACCTGACGATGCTGTTCATCCATTATCTGGGCGGAAGCCAGCCGGAGGTCCGGCACCTCACCCTGCACAATGACATCCGACAGATTTCCCTGCTGCCCGGATTCCTTGAGGAGGCTACCCGTGATATGGACATCGCCCCGAGCGTCACGAGCCAGCTGAACCTGGCCCTGGAGGAGGCCGTTGCCAATGTCATCAGCTACGCCTATCCGGAAGGGACCGATGGGACCGTGGACATCGACGCAAAACGGGATGGGAACAGCATTTCCTTCGTCATCTCCGACAGCGGAACGGCTTTCGACCCTACTGCCCGGGAAAGTGTCGATATTTCCGCGGGTGTGGACGAGCGTCCGGTCGGCGGGCTCGGCATCCACCTCATCCGGGAAATCATGGACACGGTGAGCTATGAACGCCGGGACGGCAAGAACATATTGACAATAACCAAAAACATTTAACCATATGGAAATTGACATTACACGCGAAAACGAGGAAGTGATTGTCCGCCTGTCCGGACGGCTGGACACTCCCGGTGCGCAGGAGATTGCACCCAAGATCAACGATCTGCTGGAAGAGACCGGCAAGACCGTCATCCTGGATTGCTCGGATATGTCATATATCTCCAGCTCGGGCCTGCGTATTTTCCTGACCCTGCGCAAGTCTGCCGCCGACAAGGGCGGCCGGATCATCGTCCGCAACATCTGCAACGACGTCAGGAACGTATTCATGATGACCGGTTTCCTGAACCTCTTCGAGATTGAATGATCCTGACGGTCAATCTGCTGTCCGATAACCTGCTTCTGCTGGCGTCTCTGCTGGTCATCGCGGCCGTGCTGGTCACGAAGGTCGGCACCAGGTTCGGCGTGCCGGCCCTGCTGCTGTTCCTCCTGCTGGGAATGGGCGTCGGCGAGGACGGGCTCGGACTCTCGTTCGACAATTATGAACTGGCGGAGTCCATCGGCCATTTCGCGATGGTCATCATCCTGTTCTCCGCCGGTCTGGAAACGTCGATGCGGGAGACGAAACCCGTGTTCAGGCAGGGAGTCCTGCTTTCCAGCCTGGGGGTTTTTCTGACAGCACTGCTGACCGGTCTTTTCATCTGGCTGATTACCAGAAAGACGGCGGGACTACCCCTCCTGGGCTGTTTCCTGCTGGCTTCGGTGATGGGCTCCACGGATTCCGCATCGGTGTTCTCCGTCCTCAGAAGCAAGAGACTGCACCTGAGAGAGAATCTGGCGTCGATGCTGGAATTGGAATCCGGTAGTAACGACCCGATGGCTTACGCCCTCACCATCATTCTGGTCAGTATCTTGTCCTCGCAGGCACGCGGCTGGGAAGCCTTGGGGAGCGGTTTTTCGATTCTTTTGCTGCAGGTCATCGTAGGACTGGCCATCGGTATTGCAGTCGGTCACGCGGCCCAATGGATGCTGGAACGGATCAAACTCGCCAGCTTCGCCCTCACGTCCATCCTGATGCTCGGTGTGGGCTGTTTCGCCAGTGGTCTCGCTACCCTCCTGTACGGAAACGGTCTGCTGGCGCTTTATTGCACGGCGATCATCCTTGGCAACAAGGCAAAATTGACACAAAGGAAGGATATCCTCCATTTCTTCGACGGCTTCACCTGGCTGATGCAGCTGGTGATGTTCCTGATGCTAGGATTGCTCGCCCGGCCTTCCCAGATGCTGCCGGTGTTGCTGCCGGCCATCCTCATTGGCCTGTTCATGATGCTGGTCGCCCGGCCCGCCGGTGTGTTCGCCTGCCTGCTGCCGTTCAAAGGCCTGTCCACACGAGCCAAGACCTTTGTCTCTTGGGTGGGGCTCAAGGGTGCCGGTCCCATCCTCTTCGCCCTGTGCCCTGTGGTCGCCGGTCTTCCGTATGCCACGGAAATGTTCAACATCGTCTATATTATTACTCTGTTCTCCCTGCTCGTTCAGGGCGGAACGCTGGTCAGGGCGGCCGATATCCTTCACTTGAGCTATGACGAGGATCCCGTCGCCGAGACCTTCGGGATGGAAATTCCGGAAGAAATGGGCATGCTCCGGGACCATATCGTCACGGAAGAGGACCTGGCCGGCGGCGCGACACTCCGCGACCTGAACCTCCCCCACGGCATCCGCGTGATGATGGTCCGGCGGGACGACCGTTTCCTGGTCCCGCATGGCAGTATGCCGCTGGAACCCGGAGACCGCCTCGTCATCATCATGGGCGATTCGGACGATTAATCCTTCGGCACTGACTTTACATATAGATCCCGCTGCGGGAACGGAATCTCGATGCCGTTCTCGTAGAAGGCGTTGTAGATGGCTTCCTTTGCGCGGGACGGGAAGGTATAGTGCGTCTCCACCGTGGAATACAGCGCGACGATGAGGTTCACGCTGCTGTCCCCGAAACTGTCGAAACGGACATCGACCGGGAAGGTCGGGTCAACGATGTCACGGCCGGTCTGATCCTTCGTCATGAGGGGCTCCAGGGCCTCCAGGATGACTTTCCGGGCGAAAGCGATATCGGTGCCGTACTTGACGCTGACGGGTATCTTGAGAAACTCGTAGTTCCGGCCGGTGTTCAGGTTCCGGAATTTCTTGGTGAACAGTTCCGTGTTGGTGAATGCGATCAGCGAACCGTCCTCATCTTCCACCTGCGTAGTCTGGTAGCTCAAGCGCTTGACGATGCCGCGCACACCGTCGCAGGAAATCTTGTCCCCCACGCGGATACGTCCGGCCATCAGCTGGATACCGTAGAAGAAGTTGTTGATCAGGTCCTTGAGGGCGAAACCGACACCGGCGGCGAGACCGGCGGAAATGGCGGTGAGCGTCGTTGTCGGAACGTGCAGGATGGAGAATGCAAGTATCAGGTAAAGCAACCATCCCGTCAGGGTGATGAGCGTGTTGGACAGGCTCAGATTCACGTCAGATTCCTTGAGCGGGACAGCCGAGTCTCCCCTCTTCTCGATGATGCTGCGCAGCCTGAATACGCGGAACAGGCCCTTTACCAGATAGATCAGATACCGGAATATGAAATAAAGGCCGATGACCAGCAGCAGGTTGGACAGGGTAAGGAAACCGTATCCTTCCCGCTGAACCAGGGGCTGCCGCAACAGGTCCGCTCCTGTCAATGACAACTGATAGGCGCGGGAAGTGAGCAGGATGCTCAAAGGGAAGGAAACGAGCGTGGTGAGCGGGACGACGACCATCCGCAGCAGATCGTACAGCCAAGTGACTTCGATGAACGCGTTCTTGTCATCCTGCGGCAGGTAAGGGTTCTTCTCGTGGTAACGCATTTTCCTCTGGATCACCTTGTCCTCGTAGTAGCGCTTCATCAGGTAGAAAAGCGTGGTGATGGTGTGCAGGAGTGCCAGCTGGAAGGTCCAGAAAGTGAGCAGGAGCACGCCGATCATCGAATAGCCCGCCAGGGACAGGATGCCCGCGACGGCCATCACGCCCACGGACACCCACATATAGCGGAGGTCCGCCGGACACACTTTCGACTTGCAGCGGACGTTTACGATACCCTGCCAGATGATGAAAAGCAGGAGAGCCGGCGGAAGAATGAGCGGCACCGAGCTGGCCGGCAGGAAGATGGCACGCATCAGGATGCAGGCGAAAGCCAGCAGCAGAGTCGGGAGATAGATGATCAGGGAAGCCTTGGCCTGATCCCCCCGGATCCGGATGAGCAGGGAAACGAAGATGGCAATGGTCAGCCACGAGAAGCGGCTCAGCAGCTGGTAGGCCATCCGCCAGTACGGGTTGCCGCGGTCCGACTTGATGAGCAGCATTGCCACGATGAAAAGCAGGATGGCGAGGATCGCCGCGAGGATGGGACGGAACGGACGGGCTCTCTCCAACCGCTTCCATTTGAAGACGAGGGAACTGATGACTGTTGCCGCCAGGACAGACAGCAGGAGCAGGAGCAGGGACAGCCCCGCATAGGTGAGGACATAACGTCCGCTCCAAGCGCCCACGACGGGAGAAATGTCCTTCACCGGTTCGGTGTGATAACGCGTGCGCAAATCGTCCTTGACGAGCCGGATGAACGACTTCCAGGTCTTGACCATATGGCCGACGTTCACGTTGCCGCCGATGTAGCGGTTCTTCTGGGTCTCGGCATAGTTCTCCTGGGCGTAGGCATAGGCCTGCTGGAGCCGATGTTCGGTTTCCGCGATCCGGACGCTGTCCTGCATGGCCATCGTGACGGATTCCCCGTACAAGGCGGCCAGGGCGCCGGTATAATGGACACAACTGTCCAGGAGGGTCTTTCTTTCAGGGTCTTCATCGTCCAGAAATGCGTGCAGAGATTCCTGCGTGCGCAAGGAATCGGCCTGGGCCAGGGAATCCGCTGGCTGCGTCCGGTACATCTCCTGCAGGGTCTCGTTGAGCAGGGTGTAGCGGAGGAGGCCCGAACGGGCCGCGATCCGGTATTTATCGGAAAGGCGGGTCTGCTCCTGGAGTGAATTATGGATCCGCTCCACGTTTTCCAGGGCGAACGCCATGTCGAACGTCAGTTCCGGCCGCTGGGTGTAGAGCATGATCGTCACCTCGTCGGCGGAATGGAGCATCTCGGCGAACTGCTCCCGCCGCATCGGATTGTTCACCAGGAGTGAATCCGATTCGAGGGCGCCGGCATAGGACTGGCGCAGTTCCGCCAGGAGGTTCGAGAGGGTGACCCGGTAATCCTTGTCCGGGTCTGCGGAGCGGGCCGGCAACGCCAGCGTCAAGGCCGACGCTGCAACGGCGAGATATCGGAAGAATAATCGCATTTTCACAGTCATTAGAAGTCAAAGCCGATGGAGGCGTAGGCGGTGAGTCCGGTAATGTCGCACCACTGGACGGCTACCCGGAGAGGCCCTACGATCGACTGGCGTGAATACTCCGCGCCGAAAGCGTAGATCGGGGTGACCCGGTAAACTCCTTCGAGCGAATCATCCCGTTTGAACATGCCGGCCCTGGCTGTGACATAATTCTTGCGGAGGAAACGGTATCTCAGGTCCAGTTGGGGTACGACCGTAATCATGCTGGTAGAGCGGAATCCGGTGGAGAAGCCGAAGAACGGGATCTGCCGTTCGGTATAACGGTTTGGCATGAAACCGCCGACGACAACGGGGTGCCGGGGGTTCATCTCATCCGTATCGTTGCTAGAATTCCAGCCCAGATAGACCGTGGGGAGGATGGTAAAGTTCTCTCCGATGGTGAAAGCCGCTTCGAAACTGGCCATGGCGCTGCCGTAAGGCTTGATGGGATTGGTGGAATAAAATTCGTCCGGCACTTCCGGACCGTAACCGTCGCTGTCAGAGTCTTCGCTGCGGGTCCAGGCGATCGGGGTTTCATCCTCCATCTCTGCATTATCCCGGAAGCCCTGAAACAGTTTCCGTCCGTAGAAAACATAGCGGCCGTTCAGGGAGAGGCGGACACCCCGCGTGGGGAAATATCCGTCGTCGAAGGTATCGTACTTCATGTTCGCGAAACCGGACAACCAGTGGCTCCTCCAATCCCACGTACCCGGGCGTAGTTCCCTGACACTCAGGTAGTGTTCGTAAGGGGTCATCTCGGCCGTAAGGCCCACTCGCATCAACCCGTTCCGCATCTGGGTGTCTTCCAGATAGCCGTCCACGGCGGTACTGAGCAGTTTGTAATCAGTATCGCCCATCCAGCCGAGCAATGTGTTCATCAGGCTGGCGCGCGCAATGATGCCGTAGGAAGGAAGGCCGATCCGGGATTTCGTGCCCCAGTCCACCGAAAAGGCCGGATTCGTACCTAACTTGAGGTCCGCCATCAACCGGATTCCGGTAAGATGGCGCGTGCCCAGGCCATAGTGCAGGGTGGCCGCCACGGTTTCGTCCGTATCAGCCCGGAGACCCAGCGCAAAATCGTTCGTCTGGCCTTTCTGGCACTCGAAGACCAGCGTGTAAGGCTCCTCCCCTTCCAGGTGGTAAGTGACGGCCTCGAAGGCATTGGTGCCATAAATGTCGTTCAGAAGCCGCTCTATGATGGCCCGGTCATACATCCCGTCTTTGGGGATATCGGCCTTATAATGAATGCGTTCCTGTTCCCGTTCTCCGATACCGTCGAAGCGGAGCTCGCGCACCCGGACCTTCCCCAGCGCAATGTTCACCGCCGGCGCGTGATGGGCGATATCGGGTTCCGGCTTGCCGGCCACACAGGATGCGATGGACTCGAACAGCTCCTTCTGCGCGATGGCGTTCTGATAGCCTTGCTCGATGATGTCATCGACACTCGCGTCATCGAAGGAGAGCATGGTATACCCCTTCAGCTCGTGATGGACGCCGAGGTCCAGCATCGCGCGGGCCGGGCCGTTGGCGGAGGATGCCAGGAGGGTGATGGTCTGCAGGAGGAAGTCCACCGGGGTGTTGAGCTCGTTCAGCTCGCGGTGGATGGACATGTCCGAGCCGATGATGATGTCCGCGCCCATGGCCTTGGCGATGTCCACGGGATAGTTATTCCGCATGCCGCCGTCCAGGAGCACTTCTCCGTCCTTGCGCACGGCCCTGAAATAGAATGGAATGGCCATTGTCGATCGCAGGGCGTCGGTGATGCTGCCCGAGGTCCAGTACTTGGGCGTCATCGCGTAAAGGTCCGTCGCGACGCAGGCATAAGGGATGGGCAGGTCGGCGAAACTGATGCTGTCCTGGTAGCCCACGCTCACGGAGCTGAGCATATTCCTCACATTAAGGCCGTACAGGAAACCATCCGGCAATCCAAGCCCCATCCGGGCGATGGACTCATTGAGCATGTCGGCCGAATTGTGGCCGGATTCCGCCGCCATCTTGTCGGCGATCCGTTCCCGCTTGAGACGCTCGGTAAGGTCCTCATTGTCATAGTGATGCGGGATGCGGATGACGTATTTATCGCGGTATTTCCGGAGTTTATAGTCGATGTATTCGTTCGGGATGTTGTCCGACATCATGATGGGCCATTCGATGGCGCGCACCAGCGAATCCAGCTGGTCATGCTTGTAGCCCAGGGCGTACAAACCGCCCACGAGGCCACCCATACTGGTTCCCGTCACGACATCGACAGGGATGCCCAATTCTTCCATGTATTTGATGACACCCAGATGCGCAAGGCCGCGGGCACCGCCGCCGGCCAAAACGAGGCCCACCGTGGGCCGGTACTGCCGGATGGAGTCCATGCGTGCGCGGACCTTGGCAAAGGCGATGGAATCGGCCTCCGGAGTGGCGCTGGAGAGAATTTGTGCACTGGCCCCGAAACTGCAGGTCAAGGAAAACAGAAGGACTGCTATCAGTTTTTTCATCGTTGTCAGGTTATGTGGCTGTTCAATCTTCAAATATACGAAATGTTTAGACATCTCGTTGAAAAAGTGTATATTTGATGCCAACTAAACTTGACCACATGATGAAAAGAATTGCCACCACCCTTCTCGTCCTTGTCTGGACGGTTGTCGCGTTTGCTCAGGGTTCTGTCTTGAAACAGACCCTTGAGATTGCCGAAGTGGAGATCAATGACGGCGAAGTAAGCCTTTCCGTTTTTGACATGCCCGAATTGGAGAAGCACCAGTATTTCCTCTGTGTCGGAACGCTGGGAATCGGTGATGATTTCGTTCAATTGCAGTTTGACCCGGTCTTCCAACTGTTCCTGCCTCTTGGTGAAACGTTAGAAGAAGCCCAGGCCAAGCTGGAAGAATTCAAGGATATCGCGAAAGAACCGTCCGGAACAGAGATAGAGACCGTTGGCACCCTGGCATTGGCCAATCCTTCCACGGGAGATCTCGAACCGGTCTACCTGACTTCCCGCCGTTTCCTTTTCCAGCGCATCATTGAATTCAGCGTCAAGCGTAACGGCTACGTGCGTGCAACGCACATTGGCAGAAGCGACTTAGGGTCTCTGATTACCGCCGTCAAGCTCTATCGGAAGATTCACCCGAACGAGGAGTAGGTGTCATTTAATTGATTCCTCGAAGGAAATCAAGAAGAATATCGCGTACTTGCCGACGATGGAGCAGGAAGAGATGTCCTGTCCCCTGCACCCGGTGGAACTCGCTGTCTTGATACAACTTGTCGTAGGACTCGCTGCAAGAAATAGGAATGATTCCGTCCCAGGTACCATGGATTAGGCATACGGGGCCTGTGAACCACGATGATTCCTCTTCGATCGGTAATGTCTGGGCTGTGGTGATATAATCACGGCCCATTTTAAAACCATAGACGGATATCTTCTCCGGCGGATTCTCCGGATCACAATGGGCGGAGAAAAAACGCCCTCTCTGCGCATATTCTTTCAAGACGGACGCCGGAGCCAGCTGGATCAATGCCACCGGCGGCGTTCCGGCCTTTTCCAGTCTCCCTGCCAGCATCCCGGCCACTACCCCGCCCTGGGAATGCCCGAGAATCACGATCCGATCGACATAAGGAAGGCTGGAGGCATAGTCCCATACCGCCTTCGCATCATCGATCATCTTCGGTACCGTATTCTCTTCCTCGGCGCCGTCACTGTCGCCATAGCCGTCGAAATCGAACCGCAGGACAGCATACCCTGCTTTCTGGAGTTCCCGGCTCAGAAACTGCATCGGCACTTTCTTTTTGGATCCCAGAAAGCCGTGCATCATGATCACGAGCGTGCAATGGTCCTTTTCACAATCGAATCCCTTCGGGAGCAAGACCTCCGCGGCAAGATTGCCCGAAGGCGCTTTGATTTGGGTGCCCTGGCTGATGAGCATTGCCGGGATGCCGATGAGGCAGTATAAGAGTTTAAACATGATGGAACAGTTACATCTGATAAAGCAAAGATACGAATTATTTACGGCCCCCAGAAATCTGAGAGCCGTAATGATGTTGTGTATGTGCAGATGAATGACCTCTAGAAGACGAAGGTGTAGCCCAGGCCTATAAGGTGACAGGCGCCGGTCTGGCCGGCCTTGTCGTAGAGGTGGTACATATAGAAGAGGTCCAGGGAATGGCCGTCTCCGAGGCTGATTTCCGTGCCGGCGTAGTGCAGCGAGCGGACCCATCCTTTACCGTCCATGCTGCCGAAGATT
The DNA here is from genome assembly GCA_017558775.1 of Bacteroidales bacterium. Taxonomy (GTDB): domain Bacteria; phylum Bacteroidota; class Bacteroidia; order Bacteroidales; family UBA932; genus Cryptobacteroides. The sequence continues at coordinate 10,554 of JAFYTP010000032.1, forward strand.
TCATACATCACATAGGGGGTGAAGGCGCTTTCCGGAGCCCTGTATTGGCCACGGAGACGGGTTCTGAGCGTGTTGCTGAATGATTCGGCTGCCGGGTTGTAGGCCAATTCCCATTTCTCGCGAAGGGAGACGGCAAGACCCTCGCGCTTCATCGTTTCCGTGAAGCACAAGACAGCCTTGTGCTGGATCATGTTTCCTGCGGAAGGGATGCTCCAATATTCATAGCTCAGGTCTCCCTTGAGCCACTTGTTGAAGTTATATCCACCGCCAACCATCGTGAACCAGCATTCTGTACTTTGGATATTGTCAAACGAGCGATGCTCGACGCGTGCCATTGCGTAAGGTGCTCCGAAGGATTTCACGAGCTGGATGCTGCTCCAGGTTCCCAGGTCAGAGCTGGACTGCGCACTTGCTTGCAGGGAGAAGATCAGCAGTGCGGATATAATGGAGATAATGCTTTTTTTCATAGGTGGAAATTCTACTATTCCTGTTCGTCAACGAGGGAGGTGGTAACGCGGACCGTGACTTTAGTGTCGTAGCAGTTGAACATCTTATCCACTTCCTCTTTCCGGCGGATTTTGGTGAAGAGGCTGACCACAGGCACGATCACGAGGCCAAGGACCATGGCCAGCACACCGGCGTTAATCGGAGAGGTGAAATACGGGCTGATGAAAGTCTTGCCCGTGAAGGTGCAGTACATACATCCGCACATCACGATAACGCCTGCCGCGAAAGAGGCCCAGACCGATGCCGGAGTCGTGCGTTTCCAGTAAAGACCGTACAGGAACGGGGCGAGGAATGCTCCTGCCAATGCACCCCAGGAAATACCCATCAGCTGGGCGATGAACGTCACAGAACTCTTCGCCTGGACGATGGCCAGGACCGATGAGACGACGATGAAGAACAGCACCAACAGGCGGATCCAGAGCAACTTAGTGTGCTCCTTCAGATGTTTTCCTTTGCGAAGCTTGGCCATCGCTGGGTTGATGATGTCCAGCGTAAGGGTCGATCCGGAAGTGAGGACCAGCGAGGACAAGGTGGACATGGAGGCCGACAGGACCAGAATGATAACGACACCGATCATCAAGTCGGGGAGCGACGCAAGCATCGACGGGACAATGCTGTCGTAGATCGGAGTTCCCGCCGCGGAATACTCGATGCTATCTCCATAGAGACGACCGAATCCACCGAGGAAATAGCAGCCGCCGGCCACGATGATGGCGAAGAAAGTCGATATAACCGTACCCTTGCGGATGGCGGCCTCGCTGCGGATGGCGTAGAATTTACCGACCATCTGCGGGAGTCCCCAGGTACCAAGGGAAGTCAGCAGCACGACACCCAGCAGATAAATGGGCTGCGGCCCCAGGAACGACACGAACGCACCGCTCAGTCCCGGAGCCGATTCGGAAGGGATCTGCGAAAGACTCTCCACTGCTGCAGTAAAGCCACCATTGCCCAGCAGGACGGCCGCAATCACGGCGCAAATGCCCACCAGCATGATCATTCCCTGGATGAAATCGTTCACCGCCGTGGCCATATAACCTCCCACCAGCACGTAAATACCGGTCAGCACTGCCATTCCCAACACGCACCACAGGTAATCGACGTTGAAGGCCATGCTGAAAAGCCGGGAAAGACCGTTGTAAAGGGATGCGGTATATGGAATCAGGAAGATGAACACGATAACCGATGCGGCAACCTTGAGCGTTCCGCTGAAGAAACGCTTCCCGAAGAAATCAGGCATCGTCGCGCTCTGCAGATGCTGCGTCATCAGGCGGGTACGACGTCCCAAGATGCGCCACGCCAGCAACGAACCAATCAGTGCGTTGCCGATACCGATCCAGGTAGCGGCCATTCCATACTTCCAACCGAACTGTCCGGCGTATCCGACAAAGATAACCGCCGAAAAGTAAGAAGTACCGAAGGCAAAAGCGGTCAGCCAGGAACCGACGTTGCGGCCACCCAGAACAAAACCCACGACATCAGAAGCGGTCCTGCGGCAATACACGCCGACACCGATCATCACGGCAAAGAAGAGGACCAGGAGAATACACTTTACTAACATGCAGTAAAGATAATAAAAAATCTCAATATCCCACCCTTTCGGCCGGATAATATTCTGAATTATTGAAAGATGCGCTTAAATCAAAGTTACACCAGCCTGCCGAAATCGTCCCAGCCGGGCTGCATTTTACCAGCGTTGCAATCCCGAATAAAGCGCTTCAGGGCCATCTGGGCCTCTTCTTCGCGGCCGCTTTGCCGATAGTGCTGGATAAAATCCACCCGGATGCGTCGATAGGTCTCCGGAAAATCATTGTAGTTAACCCAGGCCTTTTTATCGGCCTTGATGGCATCTAAAACCCAATCTTCAAAAACGAAACGGGAAGGGTCGAGGTCTGGAGCCGCCGCAAGCCCTGCTGGCGTCATTTCCCCGAGCTGAACCAGCCGGCGGCATCGAATCAGATTCCGTTCGCACCAGCTGCTCCGCTTGCGTCGGGGCGTGAAATGCTGGACGGGTTTGCCATCATCAATCTTTTTCTGTGTACTGTCAATCCAGCCGAAACACAGAGCAACCTCCACCGCATCGACATACCGCACCACCCCGGGACAGTCCGCGGCAGCTCGGTTCACACGCAGCCAAAAATCACTGACTTTGTCGTGATTCTCCAGGTACCATTGGTACAATTCCGCGCGGGTGTGTATGTCAAGCAAATGGGTGACTTCCATGAGAAATAAGGGCTTACGCCTGTCAATCAAAGACAAGCGTAAGCTCAGACTTAATGCCGTTCAGTTCGATAATATCTTCCGCATCGGGGTTGATCAGTTCCGAACGGTCGCAGAGGATGCGCGTACGGATGCCGTGGGTGCGGGTTGCGACGGTCTTCCCGGAAGGAATGTGCATCGTGGAGACAGCAGCGACCTGGTTCAGGGACAGTTTGCCGGCGAAGGAATCGGCCTTGATGACCACATCGGAATTCACATCGAGCTCGGTCTCCCCTTTTATTTCGGAAAGATGGATCTCCTCCGCCTTGCCGCCGAATTCAAAGTTGTCGTACTCCAGGTGCCGGAGGGAGAACTTCCCGGTGCGGGCGGCGATTTCAACCTTGTGCACATACCGCTGCGGGAGGAATATGTCGATGTGAAGGGCTTCGCGGCAGAGGGTTTCCGTGATGCCGTCGCGGAGTTTCAGGTCCACATCCGCGCTTCTGCCTTCGTCATCGACCTTAATCTTAATAAGACCGGATACATCGGCGATGTCGTTGGAGGAACAGACGACTTCCAGTTTTTCGCCCTCGTTGCCGCTCACGGTAATCTCCGCAGCGCAGCCGAGATGGATATCATAGTCCCGGAGGTCTTCAATGTCGTACGTTACCCGGCTTTCATAGAGGAAAAGCTTCTCCGCCAGGGCCTTTTCTTCAGAGAGGAGATCATCGACACTGATCTTGAACATGCGCGAGAGCACCAGGAGGTTGCCGATATCCGGCAGCCCTTCGCCGCTTTCCCATTTGGTGATGGCCTGACGGGAAACATTGAGCCTTGCCCCGAACTCTTCCTGGGACAGTCCTGCTCCTTTGCGGAGCGATTTGATTTTTTCTGACAGTTTCATAATCTTGCGTTTTTTCGGCAAAGGTACCGCCAGAGGCCCTTCCCGTCAAGCATCAGCGCTTTACATCCCCTATCGGCAATGCTACTTTTCGTGGCATTTGCCCTCCAAACGCAAAATTACGTCAATTCTTTCTGATATCAAACGACCATCCTCAATGCCTGATCGCGATATATCCGCTCTCATCGATCATATCCGCACCTTCGTCGGTGAAAAGGAATTGGTAGAGTTTGTAGGCCGTGCTCGCGTGGTCTTGTTTCTTGCGGACGGCCGCGTAGATACTGGAAACAAACGGATATTTGTTATTCCTCAGGGATTCTTTGCTGGGAGTCACGCCGTCGATGGAGAGCATATCCACTCTCAGCAAGTCACGGACCATCGCGGTGCAGTAGAAGAAAGGCGTATACCCGATGCCGTATTCATCGCCCTCCAGTTGAAGATAAGGAGAGGCCATCTGCGAGCCGATGATTTCCGGCATATAGGATCCGTCAATCATAGTCAGCCCATTCATCACCAGCGTTTCCATCTTTTCCTGGCTGCCGGAATCCGCATCCCGGATATACGGGGTGATCTTATGGTCGACGCCTCCGACTTCCTTCCAGTTGGTGATCTCGCCGGTATAGATTTTCCGGACCTGGTCCGAAGTCAGATTCTTGACAGGATTCTTGGGATTGACGATAAAAACAAGTGCGTCAATGGCCAATGGCGCCGTTTCCAACTCAACTCTAGCTTTCTCTGCCGATGCCTTTTCATTCCTGGAGATATCCCGGCTCGCGATAATTACGTCCGCATTACCCTCGATGAGATTCATGTAGGCGCCGTGTGTTCCGTTGCAGGGATTCTTGGCGAGGTAATCCTGATACTTAAAGGGTATGGTGCCCTTGGAGAAGTCCGGATTGATGATATAGGTCGTTCCGCTCATCCAGTCGATTTCCCAGTTGTACGGCATTCCGAGCAGCTTATAGGCAATTAGATCCCTTACGGGTCGCGTGCTTGTGGAACAGTCCGTGAGGGGCCAGTCCTGCAGAGAGACCTGCTCCCAATTGGATTCCGTGTTCTGCATCCGTTCACATCCGCTCAGCCCCGCCACCAGCAGGGCCATACTTAGCGCAATCTTTAAAATCTTTTCCATACCCCTATAACTCCCTCCTTCTTTAAATACTGCACATTCATCGAAAATAGTTCACAGTTGATTGTCATATCAGAAAAAACAAGTAAATTCGTGAACGGATACTAATAACCGAACTTAGATGCTCCTACAGATCCTTACTCTGCTCGGCTCGCTGGCGATGTTCCTGTATGGTATGTCCCTGATGAGCGGCGGTCTGCAAAAAATGGCTGGAAACCGACTCCGGGTTTTCATGGCCAAAATGACATCCAACACCTTTAAATGCATATTGACCGGTATCGTGGTGACCGCCATGGTGCAGAGTTCGACGGCGACCACCCTGTTGATCGTGAGTTTTGTCAATGCCGGTTTGCTGGCGCTGGGAAGCGCTATCGCCGTGATCATGGGCGCTAACATCGGTACGACGGTGACCGCTTGGATCTTCGCCCTGAGTTTCGGAGGAGGCAGCTGGAGCATCGCCACCATCGCCATTCCGCTGATGTTCTTCGCCTTCCTGGGCCTGAACTCCAAGAAATACGCGAATCTGGGTGAGTTCCTGATGGGTTTCGCCCTCCTGTTCCTGGGCTTGTCGATTTTGAAGGAAACATCGACAGTACTCCTTGATAATGAAGGCGTTCGTTCCTTCCTCTCTACCCTCTCGGGCTACGGAATCTGGAGTATTTTCCTGTTCATGCTGGCGGGCGCTATCATCACCCTGATGCTGCAGAGTTCCGCCACCGCAACGGCCATTACGATGGTGCTGGTGGCCCAGGGATATATACCCTTCACGATGGCAACGGCCATGGTACTGGGCAGCAACCTCGGTACCACGGTGACGTCCAACATCGCAGCCTCGGTGGCGAACCAGAGCGCGAAACGGACGGCGCGGGCCCACTTCCTGTTCAACCTGTTTGGTGTGATCCTCGCGCTGATCTTCTTCAAGCCGTTCATCAAGCTCGTGGGTTTGACCGTGGAAGCGCTAGGCTTCCCCAACCCTGTCACGGTCGATTTTGCCGGGGCCGATGCTGCCACGCAGGAATCCCTCATCGCATCGCTGCCGTATAGTGTCGCCGTTCTCCACTCTGTGTTCAATATCATCACGACGCTCATCCTGGTCTGGTTCATTCCTCAGCTTGTCAAGATGGTGACAATGATGGTCCCGAACAAGGGTGAGGAGAAGGAAACCTACCGGCTGAAGTATATCGGTATCGGCAATATCGCTACCGGTGACCTGGCCCTGAACAGCGCTAAGATGGAAGTCGTTGAATTCGGCCATCTTTGCCAACGGGATCTCGCCTATATCCGGAGTGCTATCAATGCTACCACGCAGGGGGAATTTGACGAGGCCGACAAGAAACTGATCCACTACGAGGAAGTCACCGACAACGTGGAACGGGAAATCGCGACCTACCTCCGCGAAGTCTCCAAGAACGAGCTGAGTATCAGCGGTCTCGCGCGTATCCGCGAGTTCTACCGCATCATCGGCGAGATGGAATCCTTGGGCGACAGCGGAGAAACCATCGGCAAAATCCTTTCGCGCGTTTGGGAGCACAAGTGCCGGTTCACGGACCACATGCTCCAGCAGCTGAACCAATTGCTCGATCTGCTGGATAAGGCCTATGTCGCCATGGACCATAATCTCTCCACTCCCCTGATTGAGCTTACGGACATCCATAATGCGGAAGAAGCGGAAGCGGCCATTAACGAGTATCGGGATTGCCTCCGTAACGAACACCTCACCAACATCGAGAAGTCGTCCTATCCATACGAGACGGGCTCTTTCTACATGGATGTGGTGAACTGTATCGAGAAGATGGGAGACTTCATCATCAACATCTCCCAGAGTGTCTACGGCGCCAAGACGGTTTGATGAAATTCCAACACTTCATACTGAGTCTGTCGTTACTTCTTGCCGGAATGGCTGGAAACGTGGCGGCACAGGATTTCTCGTTCTTCGCAGGCCGGAGCAAGACCCTGTACGACGGCCGGTATTATCCGGACATTTTCGGGGAGGGTGTCGCCCCTAAGTTCAACACGTTCGATTTTAGGGTGGGATGGACTGACTACAGTTCCTCCCCTTTCGCATCGATCTGCAACCATCCTGAAATGGGTGTAGGTTTCCAGTTGGATGGACTCTCTTCTATCCAAGCGGTCAATGGCCCCGGCATGGGCAATATCTACAGTCTCTACGGATATATCGACAGGCCCCTGCTAGTTCTGGGCGATTTCAGCTTCGGGTACAGCGGTGAGTTCGGGCTAGGGTTCATGTTCCGGAATCGCTACGATCCGGTCGTCAACCCCTGGAATGTGATCATATCGACACCTGTCAATGCTCATATCTCCATCGGGGTCCAGGCGCAATATGCGTTATCATCGCGGTATGACGCCGGCATCGGCTTTTTCTTCAACCACCATTCGAACGGTGCCGTCAGCTTCCCGAACTATGGATTGAACGCCTTCGAGCTAGCGCTGCGCCTCGGAATGAAAGCTCCCCGCACTGAAGCGGAACTGCACCGCAAACCGGAAGACGACGGATTCAAATCCGGGTTCCAGTTCGCAGTGCAGGTTTCCAGCGGCATCATGAGCAATGAGGCCAACTATTGGTACAGCATTGAAAATGAAGGTGTCTGGGTCAATAAGCGCTACTTCAAGTATTCTTTGGAGGTCAACGCCCTCTACAGATACTGCCGCACGCATGCCACGGGTTTAGGTGTCGATCTGTTCGTCACCCCGTTCTGTGACAAGGTCGCGGAATACGACGGCCGAGGGGAGACCTATGATCCCTACTCCTACGGCATCGCCGTCCTGCACGAGCTGAGCTATCGTAATTTCTCGACGATGGTCGGTTTAGGCCGATATCTGCATCACCACGACGGCCTGTCCCGAAAGAACCTCTACCAGCTGGTGACGGTCAAGTACTACTTCCCGCAGTATGCCGATGTGTACGCCGGAATTGTCCTGAAGGCCCACAAGTTCAAGGCGGCGGAATCCATCCAGTTCTGCATCGGCAAGCGGTTCTAAGTCTATCCCTCGTACAAAGTGGTGGAAAGGTAGCGTTCTCCGGTATCGGGGAGCAGCGCCACGATGGTCTTTCCGGCATTCTCTTCCCGGAAGGCCAGGGCGAGCGCGGCGTTGTAAGCGGCGCCCGAGGAAATGCCCACGAGAAGCCCTTCCTGCGCGGATAACAGCCGTGAAGACTTGAAGGCATCCTCATCCGAGACCGTCAGGATTTCATCGACAATAGCGCGGTTGAAGGTGGCGGGCTCGAAGCCGGCGCCGATGCCCTGGATCTTGTGCTTCCCCGGGATTCCGGTGGACAGGACTGCCGATGATGCCGGTTCCACGGCAACCACCTTCACGGCCGGATTATGCTTCTTGAGGGCCTTGCCGGTGCCGCTCACGGTTCCGCCTGTGCCGACGCCGGCCACGAAGATATCGACCTTCCCCTCTGTATCCCGCCAGATCTCCTCACCTGTGGTGCGCTCGTGCACGGCGGGGTTTGCAGGGTTCGTGAACTGGCCGAGGATGACCGCTCCGGGGGTGCTGTCGCGAAGTTCTTCGGCTCTGGCGATGGCCCCCTTCATGCCTGCAGCGCCCGGTGTCAATTCAAGGGTGGCGCCTAGGGCCTTGAGGAGGCTGCGGCGCTCCTGGCTCATCGTCTCCGGCATCGTGAGAATCACCTTGTATCCTTTGGCCCGTCCCACCCAGGCCAGGCCGACACCGGTGTTGCCGCTGGTCGGTTCGATGATGGTGGCGCCCGGCGCCAGGATGCCGCGGCGTTCGGCGTCTTCGATCATTTCCAGGGCGATGCGGTCCTTGACGCTGCCGCCCGGATTGAAGTACTCCAGCTTGACGATAATGTCCGCCTTCTGGCCAGGAAGAGACTTAACCTTCAGCAACGGGGTGTTCCCGATGATTTCCGTGAGAGAATTGTACACCATAACTAATTGATTTAAGTAAATTAATAAAAACCCCTGCGCAATCCGGGATTGGCAGGGGCATGTTCATATTTGCTAAGTTGAAATATCCGCTAGAATACTCAGGCAAACAAAGCTCCGTACCAATCCAAAAGACCGGCACAGCAGCAACAAGTATTTGCCTTCATCGTAAACATCTGATGCAAATGTAAGTAAAGATTTTTAAAAAGCAAATGTTTTCAGGAAGTTTTGTAACTTTACCCAGAATCTGAACGATAACGGAACCATCTATGAAACTCGCAGAAGCATTGAACCAGCGGGCGGACCTTCAAAAGCGGATCGCCCAACTCCGAGAACGGCTCGCCAACAACGTGAAGGTGCAAGAGGGGGACCAGCCGGCCGAGAAGCCGGAAGACCTCTTCAAAGAGCTTGAAAGCGCCCTCAAGCAGCTGAAGGACATGATTGTCAGCATCAACCGGACCAATCAGGAAACCGTCTGGGAAGGAAAGACCCTGACTGAGATGATTGCCGAAAAAGATGTCCTGTCGATGCATCTTTCCGCCCTGCGCTCCACCCTCGATTCCGCCAATGTGCGCAGCGACCGGTATTCCCGGAACGAAATCAAGTTCGTCCGGACCATCGACGTGAACAAACTTCAGAAGGAAGTCGACAACCTATCCCGGGATCTACGGGAACTGGATTCCAAGCTGCAGCAGGCGAACTGGACAACGGACCTCAAGTAACAGCCGAGGCAGGGCGGGCACACCTCCGGACGGGAGGTTAAAACGTCCAATTTTTCCGGAATATCGGGAAACGGAGCCTGTCCCAAGCGGTATCGTACGGCTCAGTATTTCGTACAGGCGCACAGTTTATAGCGTACACTTTACTACCGCGTGCCGACTGCCAAAGCAAACCTCCCCCGTTTTTGGGGGAGGTTTTTTGTGCATTACTTGAACTCTCTAACGAAGCGGATGCCTCTTCTTTCGAGCGAGATTAGGATCTTGGTGAAGGAATTATGCGGCTCCTTCAGTGCGAATCTCTTGCCAAGCGCCTTGAGGAGAGAGTCAGACTGCTTGACCTTGAGGCTGTCTTTGAGCTTGGCGGTATACAGCTGGGAAACAGTGACGACATCCATCTTTTCCGGGTCATCATCCCAACCATCGCGCGTGATGATAAACTGTCCGTTCTCCACTTTCGCCACGATGATGTAGCCATTGCGGTTGAAATACGTGGCTTCAGGAACATTGTCCTTCCAGACGATCTCAATCTCCGGAGATCTCTTTTTCTTGACGTCGGATTTTGCTGCCATAGTATACAGATTTAAGTGTTATCTATTTGTAAAGATAGGAAAAAACGATGAAGAATCAACGATGTTTTCACTAACTTTGCGCTCCGAAATGAAGAGAATCGCCATTTTAAGCATTATAGGCCTGCTGGCGGGGGTGTCCGGAACAGCATTCGCGCAGTCCCCTTCCGAGGCCATCGACAGTATCACAGTCACCGCGACACGCGTTCCCGTCGCCCTTCACAGCAGCGCTCGTATTGTGACGCTCCTGGACAGCATGACCATCGCATCGGCCCCCGCCGAGACGGTCAATGACCTCCTGAAATATGCCCTGGGTGTCGATGTGCGCCAGCGCGGCGCCATGGGCATGCAGACTGATATCAGCATCCGCGGCGGCACCTACAACCAGGTCGCGGTCCTGCTGGACGGTGTCAATATCACCGATCCGCAGACGGGACACAACTCCTTCGATTTCCCGGTGAACCTGTGCGACATCGAACGGATTGAGGTGCTCGAAGGTCCTGCTGCTCGGGTTTATGGCACTTCGTCGCTGCTGGGTGCTGTCAATATCGTCACGCGTAAAGCTGCGGAAAATGCAGTGAATGCTAGCCTGGAAGGCGGTTCTTTCCGTTCCTTTGGAGCGACTGCTTCTGCATCGGTTAAGCATCGTAGCGGATTCAACAGCGTCTCCGTTGGGTATCAGCGCAGCGACGGTTTCAGCCACAATGCTGCTGGCGGATTGAACAATGATTTCGGTGCATTCAAGGCCTTTTGGCATGGAGAGCACGACTTCGGTCGACGCAATCTCAGTTGGCAAGCCGGTATCAGCAACAAAGATTTCGGGTCAAGTACCTTTTATAGTGCGGCTTACGACGATCAGTTTGAGCACACGTTGAAGACATTCACTTCCATCAAGTCGGAAGGAAAAGGTATCCTGCACTTCACCCCTGCCTTGTATTGGAACCACGGCGAAGACCGCTTTGAACTGTTCCGTAACGCGCCGGATAAGTATCCGTTTAACTATCACAAGACCGATGTCGCTGGTGCTACGCTGAACTTCAGGATTGAATCTCTCCTGGGACAAACGGCTTTCGGCACCGAGGCTCGGCACGAACGGATTATCAGCACGAACCTTGGAGAGCCCTTAAAGAACCCTAACGGTGTCTACATTTGTGGCTTGTCCCGCACTGCCTTCAATCTCTTTCTTGAACATCATGTCACGGTAGGACGACTCTCCGCATCGGCAGGTCTTACGACGGTCTATAATACTGGTAATCAGGAAGGAATCCGCCTTTTCCCCGGCATCGATGCCAACCTCCGGATTACCGACGCCTTACGGGTTTATGCCTCGTACAACACGTCCTATCGGATGCCCACATTCACTGATTTGTACTATTCCGTGGGTGGCCACAAGGCCGATCCCAACCTGAAAGCCGAGAAACTGCATGCCCTGGAAAGCGGTGTGAAATATCTCGGCCGGGGCATCCGAGCCGTCGCCACCGTGTACTCTAACCAGGGCTACGATATGATTGACTGGATCAAGGACACTTCCGTAGGAGATGATGCCCCTTGGACCTCCGTTAACCACACACGGTTGAACACGCTTGGACAGGAAGTCACGCTCCGCCTGACGCTTTCGGATATGCTGGGCAATCCCGGCTTCTTCTTCCACTCCCTCAGCTTGGGATACACCCACCAGTCACAGGATAAACCGCTGGAACCCCATCTGCGATCCATCTATTCCCTGGAATACATCCGTCACAAGGTGGTCGCCCAGGCGGATTTCCGCTTCGGCAAAAACCTGGCCTTGGACTTCTCCTGGCGCTATATTGACAGAAATACGGCCTCGGAACTCCTGACCCCCTACTCCCTGCTGGATGCCAAGCTCAGCTACGACTTTCCTCGGCTGAACCTGTATCTGCGTGCCAATAATCTGCAGAACCGCACTTGGTACGACTTCGGGGATATCCCCCAGCCCGGCCTTTGGCTAATGGCCGGCGTCGCCTGCAAGCTGCCTTACTGAATTAAGCGCCCCACACCTTCGACCAGATAGCCTCCGCCAGCATCCGGGCACCGGTGCGCTGGGGATGGACGCCGTCGCGGCAGAATTCACTGTCGACAAAAAGATCTTGAAGGTCAATAAGTTCGAGACCCATTTGCGAGGCGATTTCGCGGATAGCGGGCCGGACACCTTCCTCCATCGTTTCCGGATGGACGCCCAGCCAGGGAATGCCCATGATCGTGAAGATCCGAATGGGAGCAATCAAGATGACGCGCGGATGGGAAGGAAGGGCCTGATAAGATTCGACAATCCGCCGATAGTCCCGCCGGAAGATTTCCGGATCCCAGTTTCTCGCCTTGGTGTCGTTGGTTCCCAGCATCAAGAGGACGATATCCGGATTCCATTCCAAACTCTCCCGATACACTTTCTTCTTGACATAGGGTGTATCGGCGTCGAACCGGGCCGAGGCGTCGTTGTATCCGAAATTGCGCACCTCATACTCCTTCCCCAGTTTCTCCTGAAGCAGGGCCGGATAACTCTGTTTCCAGGGATTCAGCAGCGTGAAGCCCCAGGTAATGCTGTCTCCTATGCAAGCAACGCGGGTCATATCGCGTCTACTTAGCCTTGCTTTGTAAGTAGGCTTTGAAGAACCGGCCCTGCGTGGTGGGCGTGAAATCCCAGTCGCTGATCAGCATCGGCGCCCAGCTGGTGTCGAAGCACCAGACCGTAAAGGAGATTCCCTTCTGCTCGAAGTATTTGGTGATGTGCTCGCCATAGACATCCGTCGACATCACGGGAATATGGGCACCCGGCTCGTCTTCCAGGCAGAAGCCGATTTCTGTGCAGATAACAGGGTAAGTATCGGCCACATATCCGAAATCCTTTTCCCACTGCTCTTCCCAAGGCTCAGACCGCTTCATCGGGTACGGATGCGACACATAGGCCACGTTCGGACGGGCGATAGGCTCCGTCGCCACCGGCGTAAGGTCATACGCCCAGTTGAATCCCGCGCATAAGCAGATGGCGTTCGGGTTGTATTGACGGATCATGTCGATGAGTTCCTCCTGCAGCGCCTTCCACTCGGTCCAAGAGCAAGAACCGACGCCCGGAGCCGTCACCGTGGGCTCGTTAAAAAGCTCATACAAAGCCACCGTAGGCTCATCCTTGTAGCGCTGCGCGACGGTGCTCCAGAACTTGAAGGTCTCAGCCTTGGTGGTGTTGTACATTGGCGAGGTGTACTTTTCCTCCTTGAGATTGCCGATGGAATGCCAGTCCATGATGACATACATTCCGTATTTCTTCGCCCAGGCGATGCCCTGGTCCATCGCCTCGAAGGTCTCGTCCCAACCCATGGAATTCAGATTGGTGGGATGGACGGCGAAACGGACCACATTGGCGCCCCATTCGGCGGCCTCCGCGAAGTAGCGCTCGTTCCATTGACCTTCCCGGACCAGCTTGACCGGATCCGAGAAGCAGAGGCCGCGGAATATCAGTTCGTTGCCCTGCGGGTCGATGAATTTGTTGCCTTCCACTTTCACCCAGCCTTCCCGGGCCGAGCAGGATACAGCCAGCATAAAAGCGATGGCGATGACGGAGATGAGATGCTTTTTCATATTCGCAAGATAATCATTTTTCATAGGATTCTGATATTATTTGTATTTTTACAAGGAAATAGAAACGAAAAGACATGACAATACTGGAAGCCATCGAGGCAAGACACTCGGTAAGAAAATACAAAGACCAACCCATTCCGGACGGAGTCCTGGAGATTCTCCGGGACAAAATCCGTGAAATCAATGAAATAGGCAAGCTGCACGTCCAACTCGTGACGGAAGAGCCTAAGGCATACAAAGGCATCATGGCCTATGGCCAGTTCTCCGGCGTGAGGAATTACTTCATCATGGCCGGGAAAAAGGCCGATGACCTGGACGAACGCATTGGCTATTACGGTGAGCAGCTCGTCCTGCTGGCCCAGACGCTGGGGCTCAACACCTGCTGGACAGGCGTAAGTTACAGCAAGATTTCCGGCACATATGAACTCGCTAAGGACGAGAAAATCGGCTGCTACATCGCGCTCGGCTTCGGCGAGACGCAGGGTGTCAGCCATAAGATCAAGTCCGCTGCCGATGTCAGCAACGCGAGCGACCTGACACCGCAGTGGTTCAACAAGGGCATCAAAGCGGCCCTGCTGGCCCCTACGGCCGTCAACCAGCAGAAGTTCCGCATCGAATATGTGGGTTCGAACAAAGTCACGGCCAAGCCCACATTCACGATGATCGGCTACGGCAAGATGGATCTGGGTATCGTCAAGTACCATTTCGAGCTCGGCGCCGGGAAAGAGAACTTTGAATGGGTCTGAGTCTTACTCATATCGGAATTGCTTTTTTATTAGCTGCGCTGCCTATGTCCCGTTATCCTGAATCCCAGCAAGTGAGAAAGGCCGCCGTCGCCGGTTCTTTCTATCCTTCTTCCGCGAAGGAGATCCTGTCGATGACACAAGGATGGCTGCATCCTACCGAGGAGGGCAAGGCCCCGCAGGCGGTCATCGTCCCCCACGCCGGATATGTTTTCAGCGGAGAAGTGGCCGCATCGGCCTTTAATCGCATTCCGAAAGGACACGCTTACAAGCGCATCTTCCTGCTCGGCCCGAGCCACAGAGTTGGCTTTTCCGGAGCGAGCGTGGATACGCTGTATTCCTATGCGGAGACCCCGTTGGGGAAGGTCCCCATCGACACAACCGTCGGCAAGGAACTTGCCCGGAAGGGAGGCTTCACTTTCCGGAACGATGCCCACGACCGGGAGCATTGCCTGGAAGTCCAGCTGCCGTTCCTGCAGATGATATATGAAGAGGTTCCGCCGATTGTGCCCATCGTGATCGGCACGCAGCGGCTGGAGATTCTGGAGGAAATCGCGGAGGGTTTGATGCCGTATTTCAACGAGGAGAATCTCTTCATTATCAGTTCGGACTTTTCCCATTATCCTTCCTACGAGGACGCGAAAGCCTCTGACATTTATCTGGCAGAAGCCATTACCAAATGCGACCTGGAGGAGTTCCTGAAGGCACTTTCGTATATCCGGAAGATGGATTATGTCGGCCAGGATACCGCGGCGTGCGGGGCCTGCGCCATCGCAGTTTTACTGTCGATGATAGACGCCCAGGGCCGGAACAAGTTCTCGGCGGAGCATGTGATGTACCGGAACTCGGGAGATTCCCCGTACGGCGAAAAGGACCGTGTCGTGGGGTATAATTCCATCGTATTCACTCGGCAAGAAGTGCACAAGACAACTGAAACAGACCACCTTTTCAACTTCACCGACGAGGAAAAGCGGGCCATGATCGCCACAGCCCGTTCGTCCATCTATTCGGCCCTCAGACTGCAATATGATGGGGATGACTCCACCATCGGCATCCTGAAAGAGAAAGGTTATGGCGTGTTCGTCACGCTGCATATCGACGGCCGTCTGCGGGGATGCATCGGCAGATTCACCTCTTCCGACAGCCTGCACGACACGATCTGGGAGATGGCGCAAAGCGCCGCATTCTCCGACCCGCGCTTCCCGTCCCTTTCCCGGAGCGAAGCCCCGCGCATTGACATCGAGGTTTCCGTGCTCTCCCCGCTCAAAAAGATCAATTCTGTCGATGAGTTTAAGCTCGGCCGGGACGGCATCTATATGATCAAGGGCTCCCACCACGGGACCTTCCTCCCCCAGGTTGCCGATGAAACCGGTTGGACCACGGAAGAGTTCCTGGGCCACTGCGCCCGCGATAAGGCCGGCATCGGCTATTACGGCTGGAAAGACGCTGACCTCTATACCTATCAGACCGAAATCGTGAACGAATCCGAGCTGTGACATGCGCGAGGCCCGGTTCTATATTCCGTCCAATGAGGGAGTTCAGTGCTTGCTCTGCCCCCACCATTGCCGGATCAAGGAAGGCGGACGAGGTCTCTGCCGCAGCCGTGAATGCCGCGACGGCAAGCTCTACGCCCTTTCCTACGGAATCCCCTGCGCCATTGCCGATGACCCCGTCGAAAAAAAGCCCTTGAACCAGTTCCTCCCCGGTACCCGCTGCCTCTCTCTGAGCTGCACGGGCTGCAACCTTTCCTGTCGATGGTGCCAGAACAGCGACATCTCCCAGGTCGCGCCGGAAGAAGCGGATTTCACACCGGTATCTCCTGACGAACTCGTCGACATCTGCTTGAAACGCCACATCCCGTCGATGGCATACACTTATACAGAGCCATTTACATGGTTTGAATACATGTACGACATCGCCGTCCTTGCCCACGAGAAAGGCTTGAAGAACATCCTTGTATCGGCCGGATATGTAGAGAAGGTACCCTTGCAGGAGTTGTTGCCGTATATTGACGCAGCCAATATCGACATTAAGGCGATGGACGACGCTATCTACCGCAGATACTGTGGTGCCACGCTGGCGCCGGTGTTGGAGAACATCCTGTCGATGAAGGCCGCTGGAGTGCACATCGAGATAACCAACCTCCTTGTCACCGGCCTGAATGACTCGGAGGAACAGGTGCGGAATCTCTGTCAATGGATGGTTGATAATGGCCTCCAGGACGTACCTTTGCATCTGAGCCGCTATTTCCCTCGGTATCGGTTCAGGGACGCTGTCCCGACCCCGAAAGCCACGATGCTAAAAGCCCGGGAAGTGGCTCACTCCTCGGGCATTCAGAACGTTTATCTAGGTAATATCTGATTACAGTTCCAGCCGGAGCACCCGGATCGGATGGTCCTTGCCATTGTATTGGTCCTCGTCGATGCAGGTTTCTCCCGTCGGGATGAAGCCGCATTTCTCCATCACGCGCCCGCTGGCGGGATTGTCGATGTAATGGCCGCTGATCAGCGACTTGATGTTCGTCGTTGCCCGAATGTGGTCTAACATCAGTTGCAGTGCTTCCGTGCAAATACCTTGGTTCCAATAGGGCTTGGCCACCCAGTAGCCAGTGATAGGTTCGTTTTCGCGGGCGGGCAACTTGCAATCGCAGGAAGGGCCGTAGCCCATCGCACCGATCGCCTCCCCCGTTTCCTTGAGTTCGATGGCCCAGGTGTTCGTGATGTCATTGAACACCGTCCGGATGACCTCCAGGCTTTCATCCACGCTCTTATGTGGCGGCCAGCCCGCGCGAGGGCCAACATCCGGGTCAGAGGCGTATTTATAGAGTGATTCAGCGTCACTGTCGCGCCAGGGGCGCAGGAGGATCCTTTCGTTTTCCAGCATATTCATAAAATCCATAATTCTTTGGGCGACTTCGTCCGGATGATCCACCAGGAACTGTCCGTGGTTCATTTTCGGGAATACCTCGATATGAGCCTCCGGACAGAGGGATAGCAAATGTTCGACCTGAGGTTTTGCCACAAAGGCCTCCTTCGTTCCATACCAGAAGTGGATATCAGGGCCGGAAATGGATTCTAACTTGTGCGTATAGACATCCTTGTATCCATCCAGGACGGACTGTCCGCCGCCGTAAGGATAGACCTTCTTGCACTCGTCCAGCAGAACATCAAAATAGTGGGAATGGAACACCCAGCGCCAGAATCCGGTCCAATGGTAGCAGGTCCAGACATTGGCGCACTGATAATACCGCAGCGGGTCTACCGACCATTTGGGCAGTGGTAGCAGCGGGGCTGCATCCAGAACGGCATGGTCGATGACAATTTCGTTGCGTTCCAGCATCCGGGACAGGATCTTTCCGCCGAGGGAAAGGCCGTAGGCGACATCCAGACGGCCGCCCAGGTTCTCCTGTACATACCGGTTGGCCTGGGCCGCTTGGTCATCGACAGAAGTGTATTTAGTGGTCTCTCCGAGCACGAAGCCATCGACACCGGCCGCAATTATGTTGAAGCGGTCTTTCAGCCGCTCGATGAGCGGCAGGAATATCTCGTGCGAGACGCCGAGGCCCGGCAACAGGAAGAGCGTCGGCCGGTCCTTCTTTCCGTAAATGTTGAATTTCATCGTTACAAGGTAATGAATCTGCCCGTCTTTTTCTTGTAGGCCGCGTACTCCTCGCCGAAGTCCGCTTCCAGCCGCTTCTCTTCGGAGCGCACCTGCAGCATCATCAGCACGAAGACGGCCAGGAACACCAGCAACGCCCGCCAGTCCCAGAAGATGATCAGAAAGCCGATGTAGTAGAGATAAGTTCCCGACAGCATCGGATTGCGGCTGTACTTATAGGGACCGTACGTCATCAGGTGCTTGGTCCGCGGGGCCACTTCGTGTCCCATCGCATCGAACGGATTCCCCTTCCCGACACGTTTCATATACACGATGCTCCAAACGCTGATGGCAAGACCGGCTAGGGCCACCAGAGCGCCCAGAATAAGCCTCATAAAAGGGATGCTGCAAAACGAGGGCATTCCCGACACCCACCACATCAAAGCGGGAATGCCGGCGATAAAGATGGCAAAACCGAGAATGTATCCTAGAAACTGTCTCATATCTAAATCTGGGTATATGCGTAGTATAAAAGGCCACCGCCGAAAAGGAGAGCAAACAAGCAAAAGATCAGCACATAAACGAAGCCGGTCTTGATGGTCAGTTTAAATGCCTGACGGTTGCTGAGAGCGAGCATCTGCCGATAGTCGATGAACAGCAGAATACCAATCAGGAGAAGGCCCAGTTCGGTACTTTCTCCGAAGGACAACAGCAAAGCGAGGAACTCAAAAATGCAATATTGACAAAGGACATAGGCCGCGGCGGCTGCGGCGCCGGAGACACTGATCCCCCACTTCCTCAGCAGGAAGGACATCGATATCCACAGCAACAGGAAACTCCCGATGAACAGGTGAAAGCCTTTTCCGCGCAGATCGCCCTCGACGGCCGCCAGAGACGCTTTCCAAGGGGTGTCGACCGCATCCGGATGCTGGTCCAGATTGAGGAGGACGGTCGCGTCGCGGCATGCCAATATAAATGTTTTAAGCAAGTTCTCCGTCCGAGGAGAATCGGTGCTGTCCGAATGGATATTTATCTCAATGTCGTCAGAGATATTTATGCCTGCATTCTTCTCCGTCTTGGGCTGAACCACCGCCACGATGAGTGTGAAGACTGAATAAAAGACCAGGAGCGCGGTAATGGGCGAAAGATAGCGCTCATGCTGGCCGCGGAGGATGTAGTCCCGCATCATGTATCCGGGGCGGAGGAACAGATGGGAGATGGTGCGCTTGGCGTCGTCGTTCATGAACGGGATGGCCTCGCGGGCACCCATATAGACCCCGCCATCCTTCTTTCTACGCTTCCGCTCCTTCTTTACCTTGGGTTTTTTCCAGGGGATGTAACCCAATTCATTGTAAATGGCCCAGAGACGGAGCCGGGGACGTAACCATTCGGAAATACGCATCAGAATCTTCGTTTTCACAAAGATAGCAAATTATCACCGCTTTTTGATTATCTTTGTTGATATGGCAAAAGAGAACGTTTACCTCTCGTCCAAACCTCGTTACGAAATCCTGGACGGACTCCGCGGCGTCGCCGCCCTGATGGTGGTCATTTTCCACTGCTTTGAAACCTATGTTCCCGTCTTCAAGACGCAAATCGTCAATCACGGCTATCTGGCGGTGGATTTCTTCTTCGTCCTGTCCGGTTTCGTGATCGGTTACGCCTATGACGACCGCTGGGACAAGATGACGACCTGGGGCTTCTTCAAGCGTCGTCTTACGCGCCTGCATCCGATGGTGATTGCTGGTACGCTGGTGGGCGCTGCACTGTTCTTCTTTTCCGGCTCTGCTTTCCCGCAGACGCTCCAAGTGGAGCCCTGGAAGTTCGTTCTCTGCTTGGTCATGGGCCTGCTGATCCTTCCCTGCCCCAACAGCCTGGACATCCGCGGCTGGGGTGAGCTCAACTCCTTCAACGGCCCGCAGTGGACATTGACTTTCGAATACATCGGCAATATCCTATACGCCTTTGTTTTCCGGCATCTACCGAAGATTGCGCTTGCTATCCTCTGCGTCTGTTGCGCCTTTTTTACCCTGGACCTTACCATGGGTTGGGATGTTTTCGGGTTGTTCCCGGACGGCCCGCAGTACACGGTCATCGGCGGTTGGAGTCTGACCGCCCAGCAGATTTATGTAGGCTTTTCCCGACTGCTGTATCCGTTCCTTTGCGG
Source organism: Bacteroidales bacterium (assembly GCA_017558775.1). GTDB lineage: Bacteria > Bacteroidota > Bacteroidia > Bacteroidales > UBA932 > Cryptobacteroides. Next base: position 30,590 of record JAFYTP010000032.1, read on the forward strand.
CCTGCTGATTTCCCGCATACTGCCTGGACGGCGTTCGGAGAATAATCCCAGCGGCTCCCCTATCCATCTCCGGGGCGGTTTCTGGTGGTGCAGCCTGGCGCTGGTGGTCATCTTCTCCATCCCTTGCATCGGCGGTCATACGGGCGTTCCTGACGGCCTTTATCAGGCTTTCTGCATCCTGTGCTTATTCCCGATCATCGTGCTTACGGGCGCTGGCAGCGTGACCACGGACAAGAAGAGCACGGCTGTCTGCAAATGGCTGGGAGACATTTCCTATCCCATCTACATCACACACTATCCTATCATGTACATGCAGATGGGCTGGGTGGCCGCCAATCCGAAAGCGCCGGTCTGGATGCACGTGATGGTGAATCTGGGCGTCATCTTCATGTCCATCGTCCTGGCCTACGGTCTCCTGAAGATCTACGACCTGCCGGTCCGCGCGTGGCTCACGGAACATTGGCTTAAGCGGAAATCAAAATAAACGCTTAGACGAGCAGGTCTTCCACCTGCAGCTTGGGGACAAAATGGACCCCGTCCTTCCGGTAATAATCGAGGGAATCCCCCTCGTGGCAAGGCATCAGGAAAACCCTTTCTGAAGGCTTGCCGATGCCGAAGACGGCCAAAGGTTTCAAAGGAAGGGAAAGGGCCTCCTGCAGGGCTTCAGCCTTGAAATTCAGGATAAAAATGCCGCCAAGGCCCATCTCGGTGGCCTTGAGCAGGATGCTTTGTCCGGCAATGCCCAGGTCCATATCGACCACCCGATTCTCCGGCTGGACGGAGCAGGCAATGATATAGGCCGATGGTTCCTCGCCGGGATGCGGCAGATGCTCTTCCGGAAGGGCCGCGCCGAGCTTGACGAGCGGATGGACCTTAGCCGCATCCTCACCCGTCACAAGGCGGAAGCGCAGGGGCTGGGCGTTCATTCCGGATGCCGTCCAGGTAACCGTCCGGACCATTTCCACAAGGTCTTCCTCCGTCACGACGCGGGAGCGGTCATACCCCCTGTAACTCCGGTTCCGCTTGAGGAGCGTCTCCAACGAGGCGTTCTTGCGAACCACCACGGGACGCTTCTCCCGCAGCTCCGCTTCTTTCTTTTCCAGATAATTGTCTGCCATATCTACAAAGATAAACTATTTCTTTGCGCCGACAAAGAAGGGACCGGCTCTTTTTTGAGCCAGCCCCTTCGAATAAAAGGATTGATGTCGAAATAATTATTCCGTTGCCACAAGACGGATAGCAAGTTTGCATCTTCTGTTTACTTCGCCGGATTTGTCTTGACTCAAAGGTGAAGCAGGGTTGGAAGCATTATTGTCATCAAAGGAGAAGACATCATAACTTTTCGTCCAATAATATGAACGACTTGTATTTTTGAAATCTCCATTCTCGTCTTGATAGCCTATTCCGCGGGGAAAATACAGTTTTGTGAGGCCATCGGGAGCGACAATTTCCCAACGTCTGAAATTGTCGCTATTCTCATAATATTTCCGGAATACGCATTTTTTTCCTAATTCACTCGAAATAAGACTGTTCCATTCCTCTGTCGTCGGCAAGCGCCAGTCCTTCCCCCAATAGTTGAAACTGTTCTCACTGAGGACTAAATCATAGACATCTTCCCAATTTAACAGGAAACCAACGGCATTCAGAGCGTCATCAAACGCATCAGCACCGACGTTCATGGTTGCCCATTTGACGCCGTTAACCTCCACCCATTCATGGTCATTAGTGAAACCGTGTTTGCCGACCGTATTCCATCTCTCGTCGTCAAGAGAAGGAAGAGCGATAGCGTCCCTGCCGTTCAGCGTTGTGGTAACGGTCATCGATCGGACATAATCGTCCGTTTCGATTTCAGTGCCGTTATTGTCGATGATTTGGAAATAATATTGGATGCTCTTCCCCCTTGCGCTCGAATGCAAGGAAGCGCAGAAATAGGCGCCGTCCTGGCAGGCGGTTGCCGGGATGGTCCGGTCGAAATAGTCAGGATGATTTACCGCAGGGGCTCTGTAGTTTTCATCGCTAGGCCAGTGAGAAGTCATAAAATAGGAACACGCTATGTATCCAAGAAAATCACATTTGAGCGAGTACCGACCGCTGTCCGTCGAGGATATGCCGGGAATGAAGAAATGAACGACCGTATTGTCGATGGACATATTCAAGGTTGCGGTCAATTTCCCGTCTGTGACGGAATAATCTACATTCTGGGCATACAAAAACATTCCGGGAGTAGCAGATTTGCTGGTGGGAATCAAACGAGCGATCTTAACGTTACCGATAGACCCGCTTTCATACTTGAAATCCGTTGCCTGCCACGCTGTGCTATAGGCCGCTGCCAATTGGCCGGAAGCATGTTCCGGATCCAACAAATACTCCTCCAGAGCACGGTCGGAGAAAGAACTATTCCAAGAGGAGCCGTTGTATGTCAGCGTCAAGTAATATGCTGTCTCGGAGGTGCCCACAGTCAGGTCATCCGTGAAATATGAGTCGAATACCACATAGATCTTGTCCCCCGTTTCCCATCCGGTCTTGACGGAACGGGTTTCGCCCTCGTATCCGACTTTGATATCGACGGTCAGATGACCGGGTGTTTCCTCCTGTCTTGATTTTTCCTCAGTCTCGACCTTGTTGCAGCCTGACGCCAGAAGGGCCAGGCTGCTCAGAATGAGAATCGTTTTTCTCATGTCTACCATGCTACCTCGTTATTGTAGCCGTTGAACTCGGGATTGATGTCCGAAGGAGTGAGGACTTCCCATTCGCCGGAATATTCAAGGCTGGGGAATCTAATGGCATCTTTACCCCAGAATGTGGCCGTCTTGGTCAAAGAATAAGTAATGTCATCCGACGTATCCTCAGGGGTGCCGTTATTGTTGACAAGATAGAAGATGAATTCCTTCTCGCTGCCGATGCCTTCCGATTCCAGATAGCAGTTGAACTCGAGGCCGCCGTAATAATACGATGCAAGAATGGGGTCTCCGGGCATTCCGAGAGCAAAATCCGACCAAGGTCCTAATTCCAGATGATAAGCGTCAGGAATATCTATCATCACATAAGTGAAACGGCTGAAATGCATAGGCGTGAGCTTATCACATCTGAGCGTGTAGTTTCCTGCCAGGTCCGGAGAAATGCCATCCAGGGAAAAATGGACCAAATTGTCCATTCTCAATCCCATGTTCAGTTCTGCGGTCAATGTTCCGGATTCAACGGTGTAGGGAATATTATCTGCGGATAGATACATTCCCGTAAGGCCCTTGCTGTTCGTCATATAAATATTGAGGTTATACGGACTCGCCTCCGTGGCGGGCTCGTACTGGAACACCGGTTTCCTGTCCGACGCGATATAAGCCGCGGCCAGATTTCCGGATTCCCTATCCAGCAGGAGTTCCTCCAAGACATCGTCAGAGAACTCGCTGGTCCAGGATGATCCGGTATAGGTCAGGGTCAGATAGGAAGAAATCTCCTCCTGGAAACAAACGTCAAAGGAAACATAAATCTTGTCTCCGGCCGTCCATCCGGTCCTGACCGCACGGGTTTCGGCGTTGTTCACTTTGATGTTCACTTTCAGATGACGGGGGGAATCCTGAACAGGTTCTTCCACAGTCTCAATTTTGTTGCAGCTGGCGACAAACAGGGCGATGCAGCCCAAGAATAAAACAGTCTTTTTCATATCTAAAAATCTTTTTCTTCGTTATATCCATTAAAAGTAACATCCATCTCGTTGGAAACACCTTGTCCTTTCAGACAGACTTCTAAGTCTTTCTGCAGTTTGTGCTTTCCGTCAGAAGCCGTAACGGTGAACAGTTCGGTATAGTCTTCCAATTCCTCATTTCTTTCTTTGGGAATGAGGGTCCAACCATAAAGCCAAAATCGGGAATCAGTTCCTTTCGAAGACTCAACGGTCACATCGACGACGCAATCAAACTTCCGGATGACGAATTCAACCTCCTTTACATAATCATTTGATCCGAAAATGATGGGGGAAGTGACATAAAGGTGAGGAACATAGACATGGGAGAAATGGTACGCATACCATACCGTTGCATTTCCATCCGTCGTTTCGCCTCTCTTACCGATTAACGTAATTTCGTCTCCGTCTTCAAAATAGAAGCGGCTGTAGCCAGTGTACTCCGGGTCGCGAACAGAATCGACATAGATGGAACCGGTTCCATCGTTAAGATAGAAACTTCCTTTGTCCAGATCAGCGCGCTCTACCTTTCCGGTCAGTTTATACCAGTCATCACCGACTTCTTTTTCGACGAACTGGGCTACCGTAAGCGGTTCAATGGCATTGGGATCGTCCGTCCAGTTCAATCCATCCTTTACAATCTTATTGAGTTTACCGGCGACGAAGGACTTACCCTTGGTGTTGCGAATGGTTGTGATCTTGGAGTCCGTGGTGACCGTAAGTGTCAACGAGGTCGCCTCGACCGGGATGATGTTGTACCAGAGCTGGAAGTCCCGGGCGCTGGGAGCCTTGCCTTTCGGGAAGGTGATGACAATGGAATTGTAAGTGCGGCCTCTCGTTTCAATGGCCCCGTCATAAAAATCGACCTCGTCCGAAGCAATATCTCCTCCCTCCACGGTCAAGGTCGCGGACGTGAGGGGCTCATCAAGGTCGCTGGTCAGGTGAAAATAGACGATGGAAGTAAGACGGTCCATCGGAATGACAATGTCTCCTCCGTCCGGATTCTCGCCGAAAAGCACGTTCTCATACGTCACGTGACCGATCATCAGGTCGTAGAGGGAATTGTATTCATTACCGACTTGGTTCCTGTATTGTTGGAATTCGTGATTCCCACCTCCGGGATACAATCCGCGATAATGATATACCCCCGGAATATCTCCACCATAAGCGTATTCCTTCGGAGTAACGAAGGCACTTCCATTCCAATCGGCATCCGAATTAAAATCATAATCGGGAACATCTTCTCCTTCTTTGGTTGCCGTTACCCAGATTCTGTCCCCTATCTCCCAATTGGCATAGAAGGATTTATCATCCTTGGTTGTGAAAGTGGCTTTCGTTTCATCGTCCTGGACAAAGGCAGAGAAACGGAGGGCCTTCATTTCGGGAGCATTTTCCGTTACCAGGGTCTTGGCCTCCCTGTTACAAGCAGTGAATGCCATCGCCGCTACGGCGATAAGCATCAAAGAATTGACAGTCTTTTTCATAGCTTGGAACTAGTTAAGACCAGTCATCAGAATCATCCTCGACATCATCTCCTTTGATGTCTTGGAGTCCTCCTACTCCTCCACTGAGGATTGTCTCTTCGATACACACGAAGAGGAGCTCCGTCTCCGGAGCTTCATAGACTAATTTTTTTATCATAAAAGAAATAGGTTTAGTCTTAGTTTTAATTATTTTAAACGAATTTAAAATGCTTTCATGAATAAAACAAGAATAATATGTAAATGGTACAATTTACATACAAAAAATCCGGGTACCCATCCTCTTCCAATGAAGATTAGGGGCACCCGGCCTATTTAAGTGAATGTAACTAGTGCGTTTCGAGGGCTATGCTTTCTGCCGCGCGAGGAAGCAGGCGATGGTGTTTTTCATCAGCATTGCGATGGTCATCGGACCTACGCCGCCCGGAACGGGCGTGATCCAGGATGCGACCGGCTCGGCGGAAGCGTAATCTACGTCGCCACAGAGTTTACCTTCCGCGTTGCGGTTCATACCAACGTCGATGACGATGGCGCCCGGCTTGACCATGTCGCCGGTCACGAGGCCGGCCTTGCCCACGGCCACGACCAGCACATCGGCAGTCCGGCAGACGGCGCCGAGATCGGCGGTGCGGGAATGGGCGATGGTCACCGTGGCGTTGCGGTCCAGGAGGAGCTTCGCCATCGGCTTGCCCACGATGTTGCTGCGGCCCACGACAACGGCGTTCTTGCCTTTCAGGTCGACACCTACCGTGTCCAGCATCCGCATGACGCCGGCCGGCGTACACGGGACGATGCAGTCCTTGCCCAACCAGAGGTTGGCCACGTTGCCCGGGTGGAAACCGTCCACGTCCTTTTCACGGACGATGGTGTCGATGACCATCTCCTCATTGATGTGTTTCGGCAGCGGCAGCTGGACAAGAATGCCGTCCACGGCGGGATCCTCGTTCAGTGCCCGGATTTTGCCCAGGAGCTCTTCCTCGGCGATATCGGCGGGCAGTTCCACCAGCTGGGACTCCATGCCGGTGTAGGCGGCCGCCTTCACCTTGTTGCGGACATAAACCTGGCTGGCGGGGTTCTCCCCCACGATGATGACCACAAGGCAGGGCTTGCGACCGTATTTCGCTTCCAGAGCGACGACTTCGTCGCGGACCTCGTCTTTCACGGCCGCGCTCAGCGCTTTTCCGTCAATGATTTTTCCCATAGTCTATTCAAATGCGCAGTGCGCGATATCGTGTCGATAAAACAGGTTGTCACAGTCAATCTTCGCCACCTCGCGGTACACTTTCTCGCGGGCCTGGGCGATGGAGGGGCCTTCGGCGATGACCATCAAGACGCGGCCGCCGTTGGTGACGAGCTGGCCGTCCTTGAAGGCGGTGCCCATGTGGGCGATGTGCGCATCGACCTGATCCAGGTTCTTGATGGCGAAGCCCTTCTGGTAGGAGCCCGGGTAACCCTTGGAGGCCAGGACGACGCCCAGGGAGAAGCCGGTGCGCCAGACGGGGTCGTCGATTTCGCGTCCGGTGGCGACCGCCTCGAAGATGTCGTAAATGTCGCTTTCGAGCAGCGGGAGAACCACTTCCGTCTCCGGATCCCCGAAGCGGGCGTTGAACTCGATGACCTTGATACCCTGCGGGGTCTTCATCAGACCGCCGTACAGGACACCGGAAAGCGGGCAGCCTTCAGCCACCATCGCTTCCGCGGCCTTGCACATGATCTCCTTGTAGGCGAATTCCTTGTCGGCGGGCGTAATGAACGGCAGGCCGGTATACGCACCCATACCGCCGGTATTCGGGCCCTTGTCGCCGTCAAAGGCGCGCTTGTGGTCCTGGGACAGCGGCATCGGATAGACGCGCTTTCCATCGACAAAGCAGAGGAAGGAGAATTCCGGTCCGGTCAGGAAATCCTCGACCACCACACGGCCCTGGCCAAAAGTATGGTCCAGGAGCATGTCGGCAAGCGCTTTCTTCGCCTCCTCGAGGTCCTGCGCGATCACCACGCCCTTTCCGGCAGCCAGACCGTCGTACTTGAGCACGGCCGGGAACGGACGGGCGGAGACATAGGCCAAGGCCTCGTCATAGTCGGAGAAAGCCTTGTAGGACGCCGTAGGAATGCCGTATTTTTCCATGAGCCGCTTGGCGAACTCCTTGGAACTCTCGATGGCGGTGGCGGCCTTCGTGTGGCCGAACACCTTCAGGCCCGCGGCGCGGAAAACGTCGGTGATGCCGACGGCGAGCGCCGCTTCCGGCCCCACGACCGTGAGGTCCACCCCGTTCTCCAGGGCGAAGGCCTTCAGTCCTTCGACATCCGTGTCCTTGAGCGGTACGTTCTCCGCCGTAAGGCCGATGCCGGCGTTGCCGGGGGCGCAGTAGATCTTTTCAACCTGCGGGCTGCGGCTCAGGGCATCCACGATGGCATGCTCGCGGCCGCCTCCCCCTATAACCAAGACTTTCATATTCTAATGCTTGAAGTGACGGACGCCCGTGAAGAGCATCGCGATTCCCAATTCGTCGGCCTTGGCGATGGCGTCCGCGTCGCGGATGGAACCGCCGGGCTGGACAATGGCGGTAACGCCGTATTTCGCAGCCAGGGCCACGGTGTCGTCGAACGGAAGGAAGCCGTCGGAAGAGAGGATGAGACCCTCGGTGAATCCGGCCGCCTTCGCCTCTTCAAGGGCGATTTCGGCAGAACCCACGCGGTTCGTCTGACCGGCGCCCACGCCAATGGTGTGGCCGTCGCGGACGACGCAGATAGCGTTGGATTTTACGTGCTTGACGATCTTCCAGCCGAAGTTCAAGTCGGCCATCTGGGCATCGGTGGGCTTTACCTTCGTGACGCACATATCCATCGACACTTCCTCCACCTGGGTGTCCAGCTGCTGGACGAGGAGGCCGCCGTTCACGCTCACATACTGGGGCACGGGGCTGCCGTCGTAGTTCATATTGACCTGCATCACGCGGAGGTTCTTCTTGGTGGAGAGGATCTCTAGGGCTTCCGGCGTGAAGGACGGGGCGATGACGATCTCCAGGAAGATGGGCTTCATGCCGCGGGCGACCTCGGCGGTCAGTTCGCGGTTCACGCCCACGATACCGCCGTAGATGCTCACCTTGTCGGCCTCATAGGCGGCCTGCCAGGCTTCCTCGATATTGGCGCCCACGGCCGCGCCGCAGGGGTTCATGTGCTTGAGGGCCACGCAGAAGGGCTCCTTGAAGTCGCGGAGCACGTTCAGGGCGGCGTTGGCGTCCTGGATATTGTTGTAGGAGAGTTCCTTACCCTGGATCTGGGTGGCGAAGGCCAGGGAGAACGGAGCCGGCTCCAGGGCAGCGTAGAAATTCGCGCTCTGGTGGGGGTTCTCGCCGTAACGGAGCGGCTGCTTGAGGTCGAACTCGAGGAACAGCTTCTCGTTCAGGCCGGCCTGCTTGCGCATATAGGTGGCGATGCAGGCGTCGTATTCGGCCGTATGGGTGTAAGCCTTGGCGGAGAGCTTCAGGCGAGTCTCCTGGCTGGTCTTGCCGTTTTCACGAAGTTCGGCGAGGACGGTGTCATAGTCGGAAGGATTGCACACGATGGTGACATCGCGCCAGTTCTTCGCGGCGCTGCGCACCATGGACGGACCGCCGATGTCGATGTTCTCGATGGCATCCTCCAGGGTGACGCCTTCCTTCGCGATGGTCTGCTTGAAAGGATAGAGGTTCACGCACACAAGGTCGATGGTCTCGACGTTGTTCTCCTTCAAGGTTTCCATGTGGGCGGGAACATCGCGGCGGGCCAGGATGCCGCCGTGCACTTTCGGGTGCAGGGTCTTCACGCGGCCGTCCAGAATCTCCGGGAATCCGGTGACCTCACTGATGCCGATGGTTTTGACACCCTCCTTCTCGAGGAGTTTCTGGGTTCCCCCGGTGGCGATGATTTCCCAACCGAGGTCCACGAGGCCTTTGACGAAGTCAACCAGGCCGGTCTTGTCGCTTACACTAACGAGAGCTCTCATTTTATCAATTTTGCTATGGTTTCAATATACAGTGCGTGTTCGATTTTCTGGCCGATGCGGTGCACTTCGGCGGGGTCGTTCCCGTCGTAGTCGAAGGCCCGCTGGGCGATGATCTTACCCCCGTCCAGGTCGGCATTGACCCAATGGATGGTGATGCCGTATACTTTGACGCCGTAGGCGACGGCGTCTTCCACGGCGTGGGCGCCCTTGAAGGAAGGGAGCAGGGACGGATGGATATTGATGATGCGGCCTTCATAGGCCTTGAGGAGCGTGTCCCCGACGATGCGCATATAGCCCGCCAGGCACACCAGGTCGATGTTTTTGGCGTCCAGCACCTTTACGATCTCCGCCTCGAAGGCCGCCTTGTTGGCATAAGCCTTGGGCGAGAAGACGAAGGTCTCGATCCCGTAACGGGCCGCCTTTTCGATGACGGCCGCACCGGGCTTGTCGCACACCATCACGGCCACCTCGGCATCCAGGACACCGTCGGCGCAAGCGCGGGCGATGGCCTCGAAGTTCGTGCCGGTCCCGCTCGCGAAAACCGCTAACTGCTTTTTCATTTCAGGACGATGTTAACCCCGGGAACATCCGTGACCTTGCCGATAACGGCGGCCTTCTCCCCGCAGCTTTCCAGGATGGCGATGGCCTTGTCCGCCTCGGAAGCGTCCACGACGGCGACCATGCCGATGCCCATGTTGAAGATGTTGAACATCTCCCGGTGCGGGACATTCCCCCACTTCTCCAGCATCTGGAAGACCGGGAGGATCTCCCAGGTACCCTCGTAGATTTCGAGGCCCTGGCCTTCGTGCAGGACGCGCGGAATGTTCTCGTCGAAACCGCCGCCGGTGATGTGGCAGATACCGTGGACATCGCACTGGCGGATCACCTGCAGCATCTGCTTGACATAAATCTTGGTCGGGGTGAGCAGCACCTCACCGAGCTTCCGGCAACCGAACTCCGGAATGGAATCCTCATAGTTCAGGCCCGCGTCTGCCACGATCTTACGCACGAGGCTGAAGCCGTTGGAGTGCACACCGCTGGAGGCCACGCCCACCAGGACGTCGCCCGCCTTGACCTTGGAACCGTCGATGAGTTTGGACTTCTCCACGACGCCCGTGGTGTAACCGGCGATGTCGTATTCACCGTCGGAATACATGCCCGGCATCTCGGCGGTTTCGCCGCCCACGAGGGCGCAACCCGCCTGCCGGCAGCCTTCCGCCACACCCGCGACGATCGCCTCGATCTTGGCCGGAATATTGTGTCCGACGGCCACATAGTCGAGGAAAATCAGGGGTTCGGCGCCCTGGGCGAGGACATCGTTGACGCACATCGCCACGGCGTCGATGCCGATGGTGTCGTGCTTGTCCATCGCGAAGGCGATCTTGAGCTTGGTGCCCACGCCGTCGGTACCGCTCACGAGGACCGGTTCCTTGACGTTCAGGGCGGAGAGGTCGAACATGCCGCCGAAGGAGCCGATGTTTCCCATCGATCCGATCCGGCTGGTGGAAGCGACGTGCTGTTTGATGCGGCGGACCACTTCGTAGCCCGCTTCCAGGTTCACGCCTGCCTTTTCATAAGTCTTGGCCATATTGCTAGTCGTTGATTTCTTCGTCGTACAAAAGCGTGGGATACTCGCCGGTGAAACAGGCCTGGCAAGGGTCGGCGCAGCCGAAGGCGGAATCGCGCGTGGATTCCGGGCTCAGGTAGCCCAGGGAATCGGCGCCGATCGCCTGACGCGCCTCTTCCAGGGTGCGGTGCGAGCAGAGCAGTTCTTCGGGCGTAGAGGTGTCTACACCGTAGTGGCAAGTGAAACGCATCATCGGGCTGGCGATACGCACGTGGACCTCCGTCGCGCCCGCTTCGCGGAGCAGGCGGACAATCTTGAGGGAGGTGGTGCCGCGGACGATGGAGTCGTCCACCAGCACGATGCGCTTGCCCTTCACGATGCTGTACACCGGGGACAGTTTCATCTTCACGCCCAGTTCACGCATCGATTGGACCGGTTCGATGAAGGTACGGCCCACGTATTTGTGCTTCACGAGACCCATCTCGTACGGGATGCCGCTTTCCTCGGCATAACCCATCGCAGCGCTGAGGCTGGATTCAGGGACACCCACGACGATATCGGCCTCCACCGGGCACTCCCGATACAGGCGGCGGCCCGCTTCCTTGCGGTAAGCGTGGACGTTGCAACCGTCGATGTCACTGTCGGGACGGGCGAAATAGATGTATTCCATGCCGCACATCCGGTGCTTGCAGTATTTGGAGAAGATGGTGCTGCGGATGCCGTGATGGTCGAGGGAAACGATCTCGCCCGGACGGACGTCACGGACGAACTCGGCGCCCATGATGCCGAAGGCGCAGGACTCGCTGCTCACCACATAACCGTCACCGATCTTGCCGATGCACAAGGGCTTGATGCCGTATTTGTCGCGGCAGGCGTAGATGCGGTTCTTGGTCATGATCACGAAGGTGAAACCGCCTTCCATCATATTGAGGGCCTTCACGATGTTCTGGATACGGTCCTCGCTCGCGCTCTTCTTGATCAGGTGCGCCAGGAGTTCTGCGTCGGTATCGGTCTGGAAGATGGTACCACGCTTCTCGAGATACTGGGCAATCTGCTTGGAGTTCACGAGGTTACCGTCGCTCGCCACGGCGAAATCGCCGGTGCAGTGGCGGAAGAAGAAGGGACCGACGTTGTCCAGGCCGGAACGGGAGGCATTGGCATACTTGACGCAGCCGATGCCCAGGCTGCCTTTCAGCTTGCCCACCTGGCCATTGTTGAAGACCTCGTTCAGCAGGCCCAGACCGCGATAGCGGTGGGATTCGCCCTTCTCGTCGAAGGTGGCGATACCGCCGCCTTCCTGGCCGCGGTGCTGGAGGTTATGCAGTCCGTAATAGAGATATGTCGAGGCGTCCGGGACGCCGTAAACAGCAAGTACACCCATCTTCTTATTCCACTCCTAAAGCTTGTTTCAACCTATTCAGGACGGTCTTGTAGGAATCCGTCACATCGCCGAGATCCAGACGGAAACGGTCCTTGTCCAGCCGCTCCCCCGTCGCCTCGTCCCACATCCGGCAGGTATCCGGGCTGATCTCATCGGAAATGATGATCTCGCCGCTGTCAGCCGCCCGGCCGAACTCGAACTTGATGTCCACCAGTTCGATGCCCGCCTTGTGCAGAAGATCCGTCAGCAGCTTGCCCGCGCGACGGACGGTATCGTACATCGCGTCCAGTTCCTGATACGTGGCGATGCCCAGCGCGACGGCCTGGTCCCGGTTGATGAGCGGGTCGCCGAGCTCGTCGTTGTTGTAGACCAGGTCCAGGATGGAGTTCGCCGGCTTGAAACCGTCCTCCACGCCCAGCTTCAGGGCGAGGGAGCCGGAAATCCGGTTGTGGAACACCACCTCCAGGGGGATGATCTCGATCTTGCGGCACAGCTGCTCGCGCTCTCCCAGGAAGCGGACGAAGTGGGTTTCCACTCCGTTGTCGTTGAGATAGCCCAGCAGCAGGGCGGAGATTTCGTTGTCCAGGATGCCCTTTCCGGCGAAGCGGGCCCGCTTGACGCCGTGGAAGGCGGTGGTCACATCCTTATATCGGAAGATGACCATACAAGGATCGTCGGTGGAGAAGACTTGTTTCTCGTTACCGTTGAAGAGGAGCTTGTCCTTGATCATTTATCGTATTTTCTTGAAGTAATTGACTGCGTTTTCGAAGAGGGGCTGGCGGCGGTTGCCGGCGATGTTCTTGAACAGCTGGTCCTCGTAGCGCTCGCTGTGGCCCATCTTACCCAGGATATGTCCGTCCGGGCTCACGATGCCCTCGATGTCGTAATAGGAGCCGTTGGGGTTGTCCACATAACGGAAGGCTACCTGGCCCTTCGCGAACAGCTCGCGGGCCAGCGCGGGCTCGACCACGAACTTACCCTCGCCATGGCTGAACGCGATACTGTGGCGTTCGCCTTTGGCGAATCCGGCGAGCCAGGGAGAGTTCACGGTGGCGACCTCGGTGGTGGCCATCAGGGAGACGTGGCGGTTGATATCGTTGCGGAACAGCGTGGGCGAATCCGGCGTCACGCAGCCCAGCTTCCCGTAAGGGAGCAGGCCGCTCTTGACCAGCGCCTGGAAGCCGTTGCAGATGCCAAGGATAAGGCCGCCGCGCTTCAGCAAAGCGGTGATAGCGGCGCCAACCGTCGCATTATTGATGACATCGGCAATGAACTTACCGCTGCCGTCCGGCTCGTCACCGGAGGAGAATCCACCGCAGAACGCGAGGATATGGCTCTCGGAAATGCGTTGCGAGAGTTCGTCGATGGAACTGAGAACGTCTTCCGGGGTCAGGTTCCGGAACACGAAGGGACGGACCTCCGCACCGGCCACCTTGAAGGCCTTCTCCGTGTCAAAGTCGCAGTTGGACCCCGGGAACACCGGGATGCAGACCACGGGATGCTCGACGGGAGCGCCGGGATAGACGAGATTGGCCTGGTCGAAGGGGACGCTCTCCACTTCGGGGACGGGCTCGTCGAACGCGGGCTTCACCCGCGGCGGGAAAATCTTGAAATAGCGGCCTTCGTAGACCTTTTCGAGTTCTGCCAGGGACAGCTCGGTACCATTGACTTTGATGCCGGAAGCGGTCACGACGCCGAGTTCGATGGCGGCAGGATTCGAGAGCGCGACCTTGGATTCCACCACAGCGGAACCATAGCCCAGGGAGAAGAGCTCCGCCTCGGGCATATTGACATCGACACCCAGGGAGTTACCCATGGCCATCTTAACCAGCGCTTCAGCTACGCCGCCATAGGAAAGCGACCAGGCGGAAACGATGTCGCCCTTGCCGATTTCATCGTACAGGCAGTTCCAGTTGGCTTTAAGCTGGGCCGTATCGGGCATCCGGTTCGCAAGCGGGGTGTGCTTGATTAGGTAGATGCGGTTGCCGGCCTCCTTGAATTCCGGGGAGATCACCCGGCGGGCGTCCACGGTGGTGACACCGAAGGCGACGAGGGTCGGCGGAACATGGATGTGTTCGAAGGTACCGCTCATGGAGTCTTTACCGCCGATGGACGGAAGCTCCAGTTCCTTCTGCATCTTGAGGGCGCCGAGCAGGGCGCTGAGGGGCTTGCCCCAGGTGTGCGGATCCTTGGTCATCCGCTCGAAGTATTCCTGATAGGAGAAGCGCATGCCGCTGTAATCGGCACCGGCGCAGGCCACCTTCGAGCAAGCCTCGACGACTGCGTATGCGGCGCTGTGGTACGGGCTCCAGAGGGCGAGATCGGGATTGTAGCCGAAGGCCATGATGCTGGCGGTATCGGTGTAACCCGTGGTCGGGAGCTTCTGGACGGAGACCTGCGTCTCAGTCGTTTGCCGTTTGCCACCGTAAGGCATCAGGACGGTGCTGCGGCCGATGGTGGAGTCGAACGTCTCCACAAGTCCCTTTTGGGAAGCCACATTTGCGGATCCCATCACGGATACCATCTTCTGGCCGAGGGTCTCCCCTTCCGGATTCCGCCGGAACGGATCGACATCCTCGACGGGCAGGATGGCCGCCTTCGCATAGTGCTTCGCACCGGCGCTGTCGATGAACACGCGTGTAAGGTCGCAGACCTTCTGATCGCCGTAGAACATCCGCATCCGACCGGTGTCGGTGACATTGGCCACGTGGGTGACTTCGATGTTGTCCAGGGCGCACAGGTCCATCATTTTCTGCTTGTCAGCGGCTTCGACAACCACGGCCATGCGCTCCTGGGACTCGCTGATGGCGAGTTCCGTCGCGTTGAGACCGGCGTATTTCGCGGGCACGCGGTCCAGCCAGATGTCCAGTCCGTCGGCCAGTTCGCCGATGGCGACGCTGACGCCGCCGGCACCGAAGTCGTTGGATTTCTTGATCAGTTTCGTCACTTCCGGACGGCGGAAGAGACGCTGCAGCTGGCGCTCCTCGGGCGGATTACCCTTCTGGACTTCGCTGCCGCAGGTTTCGAGGGAGGCCTCGGTGTGCTCCTTGGAGGAACCGGTGGCACCGCCGATACCGTCACGGCCGGTGCGGCCTCCGAGCAGGAGGATCACGTCACCGGGAGCGGGGCTCTCACGCCGGACGGCGGAAGCGCGGACGGCACCCACGACGGCGCCGATTTCCATGCGCTTGGCGGTGTAGCCTTCCGAATAAATTTCGCGTACGTGCGTGGTCGCGAGGCCGATCTGGTTGCCATAGCTGGAATAGCCGGCGGCGGCCTTGCGGCTGATCATCCGCTGGGGCAGCTTGCCCGGGATGGTCTCCGCGACGCTGGCGTTCACGTTGCCGGCGCCGGTCACACGCATGGCCTGATACACATAGGCACGGCCGGAAAGAGGGTCACGGATGGCACCACCCAGGCAGGTGGCGGCACCGCCGAACGGCTCGATTTCGGTCGGGTGGTTATGGGTTTCGTTCTTGAACTGGAGAAGCCACTTCTCGGGCTTTCCGTCCACATCGACATTGACAAAGATGCTGCAGGCGTTGTTCTCTTCGCTGACCTCGAGGTCTTCCAGCTTGCCCTGCTTGCGGAGCCAGCGGGCGCCGATGGTCGCGAGTTCCATCAGGCAGCGGGGCTTGTTGCCACGGCCGAGGTCCGCGCGCATCTGCTCGAAGAGGTCGAGGGAGGATTCGAGTTCGGCCTTCATGAAGGACTCGTCGACCGTGATCTCTTCCAGGACGGAAGTGAAGGTGGTGTGACGGCAGTGGTCGCTCCAGTAGGTGTCCAGGATGCGGAGTTCCGTCTCGGAAGGATTGCGACCTTCGGCCGTGAAATACTTGACCACCTCGCCGAGGTCGTCGGCGTTCATCGCGAGGCCGTGTCCCTTGCAGAAAGCGGCGTATTCTTCGGGCTTGAGGGCGGTGAAGCCGGAGAGGTCCTCCAGGGGCTTCACGGCCGCCTTCTCGCTGAGGGAAAGGACGGAGAGATCCTTCTCGCGGCATTCCACCGGGTTGATGAAATAGTGCCGGATCTTGGCGAGGGTTTCCTCGGAGACCGTGTCCTCGAACACGACGAGGCGGGAGCTCTTGATCTCGATCTCGGCTTCCGGGTCGATCAGATGGACGCAGTCCACGGCGGAGGAGGCCCGCTGGTCGAACTGGCCGGGAATGTATTCCACGGCGATGTATTTCTTCCCTTCGAGGGAAAGGCCGTCGGTGACCGTATCCGTCACCACTTCCCCGAACACGCTGTAGCGGCTCTTCTCCAGGAGGTCGTCGGAGAAGCCGAACAGGTCATACACGTTGATGAGCCGGAGGGAGCCCAGGCTCAGGGAAAGGTTCTCGTTGAACTCCGAGAGGAGGCTGGCAGCCTCGACGCGGAACTGTTCCTTTTTTTCTACGAAGATTCGTCTGCTCTGCATGGAAATGAAATGATATGCCCACCGGCGCAGTGCGGGGTGGGCATGGAGTTTCAGATTACGGTATTAAGCACTTTGTCGCTCTGCTGCTGGCGGAATTCCGCCAGCTTTTTCCGCAGGGCATCGTCCTGGAGGGCAAGGATGGCTACGGCGTAGAGTGCGGCATTCTTCGCCCCGTCGATGGCCATCGTCGCGACGGGGATGCCCGAAGGCATCTGGACGATGGACAGGAGGGAGTCCAGGCCGTTCAGGGCCTTGGACTTCACCGGGACGCCGATGACCGGGAGTGTGGTCAGGGCGGCGATGACCCCCGGAAGGTGGGCGGCTCCGCCGGCGCCGGCGATGATGATGTCGAACCCGTTGTCCCGGGCTGCGCGGACATAATCGGCCAGAGGACCGGGATTACGGTGCGCACTGAGTACTTTCTTGTCGTAGGAAATGCCGAATTCTTCGAGGGTGGTGCAGGCCGGGGACATGACGTCCCAATCGCTGGCGCTGCCCATGATGATGGCTACCTTGCTCATTCAGTAAAGACTTATTCTACTAACGGAGTTGCAAAGTTAAAACGAATATCCGGATGGCGCAAATCCTTTCCGCTATTTTTTTAACATCTTTTTCAACATTCCGCTTACTTCAGCGTAGGCCGCTCTCCGGAGAAGTCCCAGACGTCGGCGGACCACCCATAGGTGTTTTGCGTCAGATCCGTCAAAGCCATCGAAGTCCTTCTGCCGTGATAGCAGTAAATGTACTGATGAGCTCCTTGGGCAATGGTGCCGTTGTTCAGCCAGCTGATGCCGGAATTGGATGCCGGAAGCACATTCTCACTGTTTCCCGGGCACTCCACGAAAGTCATTCCCGCTTTGTGGTAGCTGGTATTGACGGTCAGCTTCTTCTCCTTGGCAAACGCAACGATGGCCCCACTGCTGTAATGAGGGCTATCATCAGCGATGGTGGCCTTGATGGAGGAGTTGAAAATCGCGCACTTCTGGATGTCCAGGCCATCAGCATTCACCTGACCGACGATACCGCTGGCGCCGAAACCGGCGGAAACGGCTCCCGTCGTGTAGCAGTTGTAAATTTGGGTGATTCCCTTGTTGTGGTCACCGAGGATACCTCCGGCCCAGCCGCTGGCTGCATTGACATCACCATTCACATAGCAATCCTGGATGAGCAGCGTTCCGGCTCCATTCGTATGTCCGACGATGCCGCCCGCATAGCGATAGGAAGCGGTGACCGTCTGCTGGTCATAGTAGCACTGGGAGATGGTGACGGTCATGTCCGCGGGAGCCTCGGCAAAACCGACGACGCCACCCACATAGGCCCGGGCATTGACAAGCGCCGTCGAATGGCATTTCTCCAGCGTGGCGGCGCATTTGATGTAAGCGATCATGCCGCCGATGGTCTTATTTTCGCTGTTGTTACCATAGACAGATGTGCTTTCCACCGTCACATTGGTCAGCTTCGTGCCGTCCTTCTGGATCTGACCGGCCACGCCGCCGACATAGTTAGTCGCGCGGTTGTCCGCCGAGCCCACCGTGGAGTTCGTGATATGAACATTGGTGACCTCGGGAACGACTTCGCTGCCGGAACTTCCGATATAACC
>JAFYTP010000033.1 GCA_017558775.1 Bacteroidales bacterium
AGATACGGAAATTCCCCGGCTTCGGCAAAAAAGGCGCTAGTGCAGCATCACGGTGAGGCCGGCCATGACGATGGAAACCATCGACATCAGCTTGATCAGAATATTCAGTGAAGGACCGGAAGTATCCTTGAAGGGATCGCCCACGGTGTCGCCCACGACGGTGGCGTGGTGGGACGGGGAATTCTTGCCGCCGAAGTGGCCTTCCTCCACATATTTCTTCGCGTTGTCCCAGGCGCCGCCGGAATTGGCCAGGAAGATGGCGAGGACAAAGCCCGCGCCCAGGCCGCCGGCCAGAAGGCCGATCACGCCGGCCGGGCCGAGCAGCACGCCCACCAGCATCGGCACCACAATGGCGAGGAT
Organism: Bacteroidales bacterium; assembly: GCA_017558775.1. Classification (GTDB taxonomy): domain Bacteria; phylum Bacteroidota; class Bacteroidia; order Bacteroidales; family UBA932; genus Cryptobacteroides. The sequence continues at coordinate 361 of JAFYTP010000033.1, forward strand.
CGACGGGAAGATCATCTCGTGCTGGGCCGCCTTGGTGGAAATGCGCACGCAGGAAGTGTAGTCCGGGCGCTGCTTCCCTTCCAGGATGCCCGCAATCTCGCGGAACTGGCGGCGGACCTCCACGACCATCTTCTCGGCCGCGCGGCCCACGGCGTTCATCGTGAGGCCGCAGAACAGGAAGGCCATCATCGCACCGACGAAAACACCCACAAGCACTTTCGGGTTCATCAAGGTAATATCGTAATATTCAACGATATCCGTAATCGTAGCGGAGACGGTGTCCACCGTCCGGTCGCCAATCGCCAGGGCGTTCTTGCCGATGTGCCCGAGGCCGATCTTGATCTCTTCGATATAGGATGCCAGGAGGGCCAGAGCGGTGAGGGCGGCGGAGCCGATGGCGAAGCCCTTGCCCGTCGCGGCCGTGGTATTGCCCAGGGAGTCCAGGATGTCGGTCTTCTCGCGCACGGACGGGTCCAGCTCGGACATCTGCGCATTGCCGCCGGCATTATCGGCTATAGGGCCGTAAGCGTCGGTCGCCAGGGTGATGCCCAAGGTGGACAGCATACCTACCGCGGCAATGGAAATGCCGTACAGGCCGAGGGAGAGCGAATCCGTAGAGAAATGGAAGCCCGTCGCGAAGCCGAAGGCAAGCAGGATGGCGGCCGCGATGGTCACCACCGGCACCGCCGTGGAAATCATGCCGAGACCCACGCCATTGATAATGACGGTCGCGGGACCGGTCTGGGAGCTCTCCGCCAGCTTCCTCGTCGGCTTATAAGAATGGGAGGTATAATATTCCGTGACCTTGCCGATGATGACGCCCGCGAGCAAGCCGGAAATCACCGACAGGGACAGCCTCCACCACTCCGGAAGGCCGTTTTCCGCCTTGAAGCCCAGCAGATAGAACACGCCGAAAGTCAGCAGGCCGATGAGGACGGCGGCGAGGTTCGTGCCGATGCTGAGGGACTTCAGAAGGTCCTTCAGCGAGGCGCCCTCCTTCGTCCGGACGGCGAAAATGCCGATGATTGACAGCACCACGCCGATGGCGGCAATCAGCATCGGCGCCATGATGGCCCGAATCTGGACGTCGGTCCCGGCATGGAAGAACGCCGAGGCGCCCAGGGCCATCGTCGCCAGGATGGAACCGCAGTAGGACTCGTACAGGTCCGCGCCCATACCAGCGACATCACCCACATTGTCACCCACATTATCCGCGATGGTCGCGGGGTTGCGCGGGTCATCCTCGGGAATATCCTGCTCGACCTTGCCGACAATATCGGCACCCACATCGGCCGCCTTCGTATAGATGCCGCCGCCCACACGGGCGAACAGCGCCTGGGTCGATGCACCCATGCCGAAGGTCAGCATCGTCGTGGTGATCACCACCAGCGTCTGGGCGTCGGATGCCTCGTGCACGAAGGTGCGCAGGATCATCCACCAAATGGAGATGTCCAGCAGGCCCAGGCCGACGACCGTCAAACCCATCACCGCGCCGCTGCGGAAAGCAATCTGCAAACCGCCGTTCAGCGAACGCATCGTCGCATTGGCCGTCCGGGCCGATGCGTACGTGGCCGTGCGCATCCCCACATAACCGGCGAGGCCGGAGAAGAAGCCGCCCGTCAGGAAGGCGAACGGAACCCAGGGATTCTGGACGCCGAAGCCATAGGCCAGGACGGCGAAAAGGCACGCCAGCACCGCGAAAACGATGATGACGACCTTGTATTGCTGTTTCAAATACGCCATCGCGCCCTCGCGGACGTACTGGGCGATTTCTTTCATGGTAGGGGTTCCTTCATCCTCCCGTTTCATCTGGCGGAAGAACAGCCAGGCGAACAGCAGCGCCACCACCGAAGCGGCGGGAACCAGATAAAAAAGCGTGGTCATAATTTGGTTATAGTCGTGTCAGTACTGTGCTTAGTACAGGTCTTCAATTTTGATGCCTTCCAGCTTGTTGACGAAGTTCTTGAGCGTCTCCAGGCTGTCCTTCTGGCGCATCCGCAGCGACAGGTGTATCTTGCCGCTGGAGAAGGAGTAGGATTCCACGTTCAGTTTGGACTTCTTAACCTGCTCCAGCACCGAAAGCGGGTCGGTGTCCCCGTCGGACGAAAGGGTGACCTCCACCATCTTCTCGGCGATGTACCGGTGCACCAAATGCATCGTTTCCAGGCAGATGACGGTCATCAGCGTGGCCGCTCCGGCCAGCCAGTACATCCCCGCGCCGCAGGCGAGGCCGATCGCGGCGGCTACCCACAGGCCGGCCGCGGTCGTGACGCCTCGGACTACATTCTTCTGGAAGATGATGACGCCGGCGCCGATGAAACCGATGCCGGAGACGACCTGCGCCGCCACGCGGGCGGCGTCGAACCTGCCGCTGAACGCGTACTGCGAGATCATCATGAACAGGGCGCTGCCCAGCGCCACGATGAAATGCGTGCGGAGACCGGCCTCCTTCGCGCGGAACTCGCGCTCCAGGCCGATCACCCCGCCCATGATTCCGCCGAGGAACAGGCGGAGTATCATTTCCCAATCAATTGCCATGTTTCAAATATACTAAGATTTCTCGACAAGCTCGAAATGACAGTTCTAGAAAAGTCCCGGCGTGATCTGCAGCCACTTGAGCACGGTCTCGCCGAAGACCAGGATGAGCAGCCAGGAGAAGGTCATCATCGTGATGCCGTACTTGAAGGCATCGGTCTGGCTGTATTGGTTCGTGTTGTACAGCAGCGCGGCGGGCTTGCTGTTGAAGGGGAGCACGTAGCAGTGCTCGATGAGCATCGCCACCGGAAGGGCGAGGCTCATGGGCGGGAAGTTGAAACGCTTCTCCACGCCCAGGGCGATAGGGACGAACACCATCGTCCGGATGGTCTTGGACTGGAACACCAGACCGGAGTACATCATCAGGAAGGTGAGGATGACGTAGAGCACCCAGAACGGGGTGGCGGCGGTGATGCCCATCGAGTCGAAGGCCGCATTGACCATCGTGTTGGGCAGGTCCGTGGCGTTGAGGCCGCTGCCGAGCACATAGGCGCCGGCGGAGAACAGCATCAGGTGCCAGGGGATGTCCACATCGTTCCATTTCACGACGCCGATACCCGGAATCAGGGCCAGGACCGCGCCGATGAGGGCGACGATGGTCTCGTCGATGTTGTGGAAAGTGCCCTTGGTGACCCACAGGAAGAGGACCACGAGGAAAATGCCGACGGCCTTCCATTCCTCGGCGGACATCTTGCCCATGGCGGCGAGTTCGCCCCGCAGGCGTTCGATGCCGCCCTCGATCTGGGGCACCTGCTCCTCCTTCTTCATCGGGAAGAACACGTACATGCCCAGGAGCAGGCCCACCACCAAGATGATCACCGACATCGGCCCGACGGCCACCAGCCACTCCTTGTAGCCGAAGTCGCAGGAACCCACGAAGCCGGCGATGAGGGAAATGGCCAGCAGATGCGCGCCGGAGCCCGTGTAGAAGGCGTTTGCGCCGATATTGACCTGGAACAGGTTCTGGATGACGAGGTTGCGGCCGAAGTTGTTGCGGTGGCCGCCGGACGCGCCGTAGATGGCGCAGATGACCATGAAAATCGGGAGCATGATCGTGGCCTTCACCGTCGTCGCGGAAATGAAGGCCGACAGCACCAGGTTAATCACCAGGAAGCTCCACAGCACGCCCTTGGCGCTCTTGCCGAATTTGATCACGAAGGCCAGCGCGAGCCGCTTGGCGAACTGCGTCTTCACGAGCATCGAAGCGAGCACGAAGCTCAGGATATTGAGCCACATCACGGGGTGGCCGAGCTGGGCGAGCGCTTCCTTCTGCGTGGTCACATTGAACAGGACCGTCAGCAGGATGAGAATGAGGGAGGTCAGGTAATTGGGGAGGGCCTCCGTCATCCACAGGATGAGACTCGCCACGAAAATGGCCAGCATCGCGTAATTGGCCCGGATGAACCCGTCCAGGCCCAGGGCGTCGAGCCGTTTCTGCGCCGTGGAGGCCAGCAGGCTCGTGTCCAGATTGTCGATGAAGCCGATGTGGCAGAACCAACAGATCCAGACAAAGGCGACGACCGCCAGCGGACCGCCCAGCCGGGCCATCCATACCTCAAACTTCGATTTCTGCATCTTGGGCAGCTTCTCTACCTTGTAGTTGCCCATGTCCAGCGGATCGAACGCCGCCTTTGCCTTGGTTTCTGTCGTCATAAGTTTACTTCCAGTTCTTGTAAGGGTTCTTCATGAGCATGGAGTTGAAGTACTTGGGGTCGCCGGTCACCTCTTCGCCCAGCCACTCGGGCTTGTCGAAAGGCTCGTTCTCGTCGGCGAGTTCGATCTCGGCGACGGTGAGACCGTCGTTGTCACCGTAGAACTCGTCCACTTCCCAAGTGTGCTTCCCGTCGGTGTTCTTCACCAGGAAGCGGGTCTTGTCGATCACGCCGGGCTCGGCGAGCTCGAGGAGGGCCTTCACCTCGTCCACGGGGATTTCCTTCTCCCACTCGAAGCGGGCGGCGCCGGTGGCGTTGCCGATGCCCTTGACGGTGATGAATCCCTTCTCCCCTTTCACGCGGATGCGCACGGTGCGCTCCGGCACGCTGCAGAGGTAGCCCTGGGTGATGCGGGTGGCCTTGCAGACATCGGCCTTGAAGTCGCCCTTCACCAAGAATTTCTTTTCAATTTCCTGTGCCATGATCTTATTCGTTTGCAAGGGGTTTGTCGCTCATGCCGATCACGCGCTTGATGGCCTGGAGGTAGTTGATGTTCTCCACACCCTCGAGACCGCAGTCAGCGATGGTCTTCTTGATATCTTCGATCTCCGTGGATTCGGAGTTGATGGTGACGACTTTTGCGCCGTTGATCAGGACGTTGCCCACCTCGCAGATGGTGTTGTTCACCATGTAGCCGAAGCGCTGCTTGTGGACGCGCACCGCAGCGAGGTCCGGATTGGCCTTCACCATCGCGATGAACTCTTCGAAAGTATAGGTGTCCTTGTCCAGCTTGGGCATCTCCACCATGAAGGCCGGGAAGACTTCCTTCTCCAGCACCTCGCGGGAGATCGGGAATTCGCCCTTCATCAGGGGGTTCCACTGCTCCAGGCCGTCGACCGTCTGGACATAGGTCTTGATGTCCATCTTGCCGTCACGGATCTTGGTGTTGTTGATGTCGTTTTTCGCGGAGATGATGTAGATCTCGTCGCTGCTGCGCTCCCAGACCTTCTCAGGGACGGGAACGGAAAGACGGGCCATCCGCTTGTGGGCATTGCAGAAGCACTGTCCGAAGCTGCGGAACTCGAAGCGGGGCTTCGAAATCTCGCCGATTTTCAATTCTGCCATAATGATTTGAATATATTGAGTTTAGGGATTATTGTTTCACGTCGGAATCTTCCTCGCCGCTGGTGGCATTGAGATCGCCCGGGGTCTTGGTGGCGGTGGTCATCCACCGGCCGGTGCCGTCAGGGATACGGCTCCAGGAGCCGGAATTGTCGCTGAGCTTGCCGCCCCACTCGCCGGAATCCATCTTCTCGCCGCGCTGGAACTGGTCGATCTTCTTACCGCTGTTGTCGAACAGCTCGAGCAGGACGCTCTTCTTGGAGGAGAAGCCGGTGGAGAGACCTCTCGGGGTGGAGTTCTTGGCACCCAGGATGAGGAACACGCCCTTGGCGGGCACGACCTCGCCGTCCTGGCCGGTCCAAGCGAGACCTTCGTCCTTATTGATGGTCACGCCGGTGAGCTTGATCGGATAGTCGCTGCCGTTGTACAGCTCGACATACTTCTCGTCATCGGCACCGGAACCGGCAACCTCGTTGAGCTTCAGCTTGCTCCAGTCGGTGGCGGGATCGCCCACCTTGTAGGAGTACTTGTCGGAAGTGGTGGTGAAACCGGCCTCGTTCGTGACGGTCACCGTGAACTCGACATTGGTACCATCGGCCTGAGCCGGGATGGTGCCGGAGAAGGTGTTGCCGGAGCCGGACATTGTCACGTCGTTGCCGTTGTACTTCAGGGTGGCGGCGGTCACCTTCTGGAGACCGGAGACGGTGGCGGTCACCGTCACGTCGGAGATGGAGGTCGGAGCCTCGGGGGTGTAGACCACCTTGTCGATGCTCGACGGACCCTTGTACATTTCATCCTTCACGCAGGCCGTGAAAGCGAGGAACGCTGCCGCAATGATCAGTATCTTTTTCATAATCAGAGTCATTTAAGGATTAGAAGTCGATTTCGAAACGGATGGCGAGCATCTGGTAGTCCACGCCGGCCTTGCCGTCCGCGGCCGCGACCTTGGTGTAGTCGCGCGTCGGCTGTCCGGCGGAATCGAGGCCCACGAAGAGCTTGTCCTTACCGTTGGCGTAGCGGTCGTTGTTGTTGTACTGCCAGTTGAGCTGCATCTTCACGTTGTTGTTCACCCACCAGTTGAGACCCACGGCATAGGCTTCGGCGCTGCCGCCAAAGACATTGCGCTCGGGAGCGTTCAGGTCGAGGAACTCGTAGCGGAAGCAGAGTTCGACATCGCCCCACTTCTTGCCGGGCTTGATCTTGGTGTATTTGGCGCCATTGGCGTCATAGCGCTGCTTGCCGCCGAAGAGCAGGTAACCCGTCTGGACATACCAGCCGTAGAGGTTGATGCTCGGGGTGCCAACGCTGGCGGGATTCTCGGGATCGCTGAAATGGATGTTGTCGCCGATGTAGGCGGCCTCATAGCGGATGCCGTCCCAGTGGCCGGCGAGCTCGACGGTCCACAGGTTGTTGTGGTCGAAGCCCTTGAGGTTGTTGGTGTCCAGGTACTTCTTGCGGTTGATGCTGGTGGAGTTTCGGGCGCTGGCACGGTAGGTGCCCCATTCGCTGGTCGCCTGGCTCACCTTGGTGGTCCGATAGGAATAGGCCGCGCCGATGTGCAGGCTGGCGTTGTCCATCTTGTAGAGCGGGCGGAAAACCACCTTCGAGGTGAGGGAATAGCCGGCGTTGCGGCCGAAGTCCTTGTTATTGTCGGCAACATTGGTCCATTCCTCATTGCCGGCGACCTCCTGGGTGAAGGCGCCTGCGCTCAGCCACAGCCAATCCTTGGCATACTTGGCGTTGATGCCCAGGTGGCGGGACGGGGCAAGGGCGGAGCACACCATCGGACGCTCCATGAACTGGAGGTAGCGGGAAGTGGTGTTGCGCTGGATGGAGAAGTTCTCCTTGAAGTTACCCACCTGGAGGTCCAGGTTCGGGATGCCGGTGTAGCGGACGATGGCGTCCTTCAGTTCGGCGAGGCCGTTGGCGAGGTCCATGTCGAACTCACCGTACCAGTCCTCGTTGATCTGGCCCTTCACGGCGAAACGGGCGCGACGGATGCTGGTTCCGTTACCGATCGGGTCGGCGTACTCGGGGGCGCCGAAGAACACGGCACCATCGGCCTGGGCCCGGACATCGAACCAGAGTTTATAACCCGAGGTCGGGGATGCGAGGACAAGGATGCCGTCCTGGGCCTCCACGTCCAGCCGGTCGGAAGACACCGCCACACCGTACTGATTGTACTTGACGGCCTTCTGGGCAAACGCCGATGACATCGCCATCAGCAGGATTGCAGTCACACAGATTAGTTTACGCATAGTGCTTTAGTATTTGGTGTTTGTAGTTTCAGATGGACTTGATGAACTGCACCAGGTTGTCGGAACGCCGGAGCCCCAGCTTCGTGCGGAGGCGGTATCGGCTGATCTCGACGCTCTTGGGAGTGATGTTCATCAACGTCGCGATATATTTGGAAGAGAACCCCTGACGGAGCAGGTTCGCCAGCTTGCGCTCGCTCTCGGTCAGGTTCGGGAAGGCTTCTTTCAGGCGCATGTTGAAGTCCTTGTGCAGGATTTCCGACTGCGCGTAGAAATCGTTCATTTCGCGGGTGAAATACATCCTCTCCCGCAGGGAGCTCAGAAGATCGTCGGTGGCGGCGTCCTTCTCCGCGGAATCCGTCATGCTCCGCACATGGGAGAGCCGTTCGTAGACGCTCTCCATATATTCTTTCTGCTCGCTGATGCCCACGGCAAAATCGACCAGTTCCTTGCGCTTGATTTCCAGCTTGTTGAGCAGGTCCTTCTCGTTCATCTCGGCCCT
>JAFYTP010000034.1 GCA_017558775.1 Bacteroidales bacterium
GCGGCCACCTGGTCCAAGGAAATGGCCTACCTGTACGGCACCGGCATGGGCACGGAAGCCCGCCTCCGCGGCAAGGACGTCATCCTGGGCCCGGCGGTGAACATCCAGCGCCTGCCCGTCGGCGGCCGCACCTATGAGTACCTGAGCGAGGACCCGATCCTCTCCGCCGCCCTCTCCCTGGAGTACACCAAGGGTGTGCAGGACAAGGGTACCGCCGTGTGCATCAAGCACTTCGCCGTGAACAACCAGGAGACCAACCGCGGCAGCGTGGACGCCCAGGTCGATGAGCGCACCCTGCGCGAGATCTACCTCAAGCCGTTCGAGAGCGCCGTCATCGAAGGCGGTGCCATGAGCGTGATGCCCGCCTACAACAAGGTGAACGGCGACTACTGCTCCGAGAACGAGCACCTGCTGAACGAGATCCTCCGCGGCGAGTGGGGCTTCAAGGGCTTCACCGTCTCCGACTGGGGCGGTACCCACAGCACGATGGGCGCGATGCTCCATGGCCTGAACGTCCAGATGACGGGGTCCAACTACCTGGGCCAGCCGGTTCTCGACTCCATCAAGGTGGGCAAGCTCACCGAGGAGATGGTCAATGAGAAGGTCAAGCAGATCCTCCGCGTCCGTTACGCCATCGAGGCCGTTCCGGAGGATGTCGCCAACACCAAGATGACCTCCCAGCCCGAGTGCCAGGATATCGCCAAGAAGGTCGCCGAGAAGTCCATCGTCCTCCTCAAGAACGAGGGAAAGCTTCCGATCGCGAAGGATGTCAAGAAGATCGCCGTCATCGGCCAGAACGCCGTCCTGAAGACCCAGAGCGGCGGTATGGGCGCCGGTGTCAAGGCCCTCTACGAGGTCACTCCGCTTGAAGGTATTCAGAAGCGCGCTGGTGCCGATGTCCAGGTCACCTACGCTCCCGGTTACAAAAACTTCCCGGGCCGTCGCTGGGGACCGCCGTCCGCCACGGTGAACCCGCTGGAGGCTGCCGCCATCGACGAACCCGCTGATCCCGCCCTCCTTGCCGAGGCTGTCGCCCTGGCGAAGGACGCCGATCTCGTCATCTTCTTCGGCGGTACCAACAAGAGCATCGAGACCGAGGGTTCCGATCGTCAGAACATCGACCTTCCCGTCGGCCAGAACGAGGTTGTCGCCGCTCTCTTTGAGGCCAATCCGAACCTCGTGACCGTCCTCATTTCCGGCGGTCCCACCGACCTGCGCCAGCTGGAGCCCGTCTCCCCGGCCATCGTCCAGGGCTGGTGGAACGGCACCGAAGGCGGCACCGCCCTTGCCGAGGTCCTCTTCGGCGACATCGCCCCGTCCGGCAAGCTTCCGTTCACCTTCCCGATGCAGCTCGAGGATTCCCCGGCCTATGCCATGGGCAACTTCCCGGACAAAAACGCTGGCGGTGACCTCTTCACCCTGATGTACCGCGAGGACGTGATGAAGATGAGCCGCGAGGAGCGCCAGAAACTCATCGACGCCATGCCGAAGCCCGTCTCCAAGTACACCGAGGGCGCCCTCGTGGGCTACCGCTGGTTCGACACCAAGAACGTGAAGCCGATGTACGCCTTCGGCCACGGTCTCTCCTATGTCGATTTCGAGTACGGCGCCATCAAGGCCGCCGCCAAGAAGGACGTCGTGAAGGTGACCTTCACCCTCACCAACAAGGGTGGCATGGCTGCCGACGAGGTTGTCCAGCTGTACGTCGCCCGTCCCGAGGCCAAGGTCGAGTGGCCGGCCAAGGAGCTCAAGGCCTTCGACCGCGTGAGCCTCGCCGCCGGTGAGACCAAGACCGTCACCCTCGAGATCCCGGTGAAGGACCTCCGCTACTGGAACGTGGAAAAGAACGCCTGGGACATGGAGCACGGCAAGCTCGTCCTCCTGCTCGGCGCCGCTTCCGACGACATCCGCCAGCAGGCTGAAGTTACCATTTAAGCTATGCGTAAAACTTTGATCCTTGGGGCCGCCCTGCTTGTCGCAGCGTGCGGCCCCAGGCCTTCTTCCGAGGTGGAGAAGGTCGACCTGTACACCGCCGTGGGCGACTACGGCATGGTTGTAGACGCCATTGAAATCACCGTGTCCAATCCCCGATCGTTGAAGGGGTTGAAGGCGGCGGATTTCGACCTCGTGAACAATGTTTCCGGCTCTTTTGTCGATGCGGCCACGGGCCAGGCGCCGGCCGAGTTCGAAGATGACGGCATCGTCCTTTCTACGAAGAAGAACGTCCTCCGCATCGAGGCCAAGCCCTTCAACAAGGCGGGCAAGTCGGAAGGCTGGTTCAAGCGCGTTCCGTGGGAGCTTCACTGCGCCGCGGACTCCGCTTTGAACGTGATCGGTTCCCAAGAAATGGAGGAGCATATCGCCGTCCTGGACGACTGTGAGACCGGTTCCTTCACCTTCGGCGGCATTACGCGCGAGTATATGCTGCATCTGCCGAAGGACGCCAACGGGAAGGTGATTCCGAACGCTCCCCTGCTGGTCTGGCAGATCGGCGGCGGCGAGTATGACAAGGACCTGATGACCGTGGCGACGGCCAACCGCTGCCTCGTCTCCCTGCCCACCGAGGGCATCCCCTGCGCCACCCTCGTCTTCGCGCTCGCTAACCCGAACTACTCCTACAGCGCCTCGCTGGATCCCGCGAAGATCGAGCTCATCGACCGGAACAACGCCCTCCAGATGGCCTTCATCGACCAACTGATTGCCGAGGGCAAAGTCGATGGCAACAGGCTCTTCTGCGCCGGCGCTTCATCCGGCGGCGGTTGCACGATGCGTTTCATGATGCAGTTCGCGGACCGCTTCAAGGCGGCCATCCCCTGCTGTGCCATGGACCCGATCGTCCCGATCCACCAGGTCGAGGAGAAGTATCCCGGCCAGTACGCCGACGACGTGGAGATAGTCTGGCGCGGCGCCTGCGTATATAAGTGGGACGGTGCCGATATGGCCCTCTCTCCCATGGACATTGACGCATTCACGAAGCTCCCGATGTACTTTGTTCACGCAGAGACCGACCGCACCTGCAAGGTCGCCAGCACCTACGCCTACACCGAGGCCCGCAAGCGCCTGGGCGCCACCGACGACAAGATGCTGATCTACAGCGACGAAGACCTTATCAAGTGGGGCGTCTCCCCCATGATGGCCCACTTCTCCTGGGTCCCCCTCCTGGACGACTTCTCCGAAGGCAGTCCGATGGACTGGATGGTCAAGCAGTTCTAAGCGACTGATTGATAGCAGATTAAAGTTAGAGAGGTGCACCGTGCGGTGCACCTCTCTAACTTTAAGGCGCTGAGAATCAGGCTATTTGAAAATCAGCGGCACGAACTCGGAGAGGTAGATGCGCCAGTTGCGCCAGATGTGACCGCCTTCGGTTTCCATGTACTTGTACGGGTAGCCGGCGGCGTCGAGTTTCGCGCGGAACTCGTTGTTGGACTGGATGAGGAAATCGGTCTTGCCGATGCCGATCCACAGGAGGGCCGGCTTCTTGGCGAAGTAGGTCGCGAGCTTCGCGTCAAAGTCCTGGTACATCGGGCTGATGGAGGGATCCGTGACGCCGATGGCGGCGGAGAACATGCCGGAGTAGTTGAACATGTCCGGATAGTTCAGACTGATGTTCAGGGTGTGGAATCCACCCATGGACAGGCCGCAGATAGCCCGGGACTGCTTCTTCGCGATGGTCCGGTAGCGGCTGTCGATGAACTTGACAATCTCCGGGAACGCGGTCTCGAAGGTGCCTTCCATCGTCTGCGGCAGGGACATCGTCGGACGGGTGTAGCCGGTGGAATTCTCCAGCGGAGCGGCCTCCTCGGAGATGTTGCCGTTGGTGAAGACGACGATCATCGGCTTGGCCTCGCCGCGGGCGATGAGGTTGTCGAGGATCTGCGTGGCGCGGCCCTGGGTGACCCAGGCATCCTCGTCACCGCCGATGCCGTGGAGCACGTACAGCACGGGATACTTGGCCTTGGAGGTCTCGTAACCGGCCGGGGTGTAGACCGTCAGGCGACGGTCGAAGCCCTGCTTGTCAGAGTGGTACCAAACCTTGGACACGGTGCCGTGCGGGACGTTGTGGATGGCATACAGGTCGGAACGGGCGCCGGGCTCGGCCACGAGCAGCACGCTCGTCAGGGAGGCGACGTCGCGGTTGACCCACATGTTGTTCGGGTCGATGACGGTGTTGCCATCGACATTAAAGGAGTAGTTGTACAGCTCGGGTTCTACCTTGAAGGGGGTCGTGTATTCCCAAACACCGCCGCGGCCTTCCTTGAGCACGCCCACGCCGGGGGCGTCATAGGACATCTTCTGTCCGTTGAACTCGACCTCCACCTTTTCCGTGGGGAGGAAATCGCCGGTCACCTCCACCTTCACGGCCTTGGGGGCCTGGTAGCGGAAGGTGACGGTACCATCGGCGTTGATGACGGGAGACTCGGTCTGCTGACCGCCGTACAGGGCCTGCTGCGCAAAGGCGGAAGCGCCGATGAGCATGGCTGCTGCCAATAATGCTATTTTCTTCATTTACTTAGAGTTTGATGTTCTTTTTGAGCCGGATGTCCTCGGAGGAGGCGCCGACCATCAGTTTCGTACGGCCTTTCTTGAAGGCGAAGGCGTGCTTGTCGCTGTCCCAGAGCTTCAGGTCATCGGCCGGGACCACGATTTCCACGGGAACGGTCTCCCCTGCCTTAACGGCCACGCGCTCGAAGCCGCGGAGGCGTTTGGAGGCGTCGTCGTTCCTGAACTTGGCGTAGAGCTGGACGACTTCCTCGCCGTCGCGGGAACCGGTGTTCTTCAGGTCGAAGGAAACGACATAGTTGTCGCCGTCCTTCTTCACCTTCATGTGCGAATATTCGAAGGTGGTGTAGCTGAGGCCGAATCCGAACGGGAAGATGGGCTTCGCCTTGGCGTACATGTAGGTACGGCCGTGGCGGATGTCATAGTCCAGCATGTTCGGGAGGTCGAGGATGTCCTTCGCCCAGGTCTGGGTGAGGCGTCCGGCGGGGTTGTAGTCGCCGAAGAGGACATCGGCCAGGGCATTGCCGAGTTCCTGGCTGCACTGCGTCATGTGGACGATGGCGGGGACGTTCTCCGCGGTCCAGTTGATGGCGAACGGGAAGCTGGAAATCAGCGTCACGACCGTGTTGTGGTTCGCCTGCCAGACGACCTTGATGAGGTCCTCGGTCTCGAGCTGGAGGGAGCGGCGGTCGAGGGATTCGCGGCCGTCACCGGCCACGGTGCCGTAGGCCCAGGGGGCCTGGACGGACTGGCCGTCCCAATCGGGGCTCGTAGCGGGGTGGTTGCCCACGCACACGATGCAGACATCGGCCCATTTCGCCAGTTCCTGGGCGGAGCCGTCGGAATCCCAGCGCTGGAAGCGGACCTCGGTCTGGGTGCTGTCCACGGCGGCCTTGATGCCGTCGAGCGGGCTCACGCGGTAGGCCGGCAGGGCGCCGTACCAGTCCTTGAGCACCTTCTCGGCGCGGTTGCCGAAGACGGCAATCTTCTTGACCTTGGACTTGTCCAACGGTAGGAGGTTGCCCTCGTTCTTGAGCAGGACGATGGACTTCTGCGTCACGAGACGGGCCTTGTCCTTGAACTCCTGGCGCTCCCAGGGAATATCCTCCTCGGAGCCGAACTCTTGCGCGTCATACGGGCATTCCGCATCCATCAAACCGAGTTTGAGCATGGTGCGAAGATTGGCCTTCGTGCGCTCGTTGATGACCTCATCCGAGAGGAAACCGCCGTCATAAGCGGCCTTAACCTGCTCGAAGCGAGAGTCGATGAAACGGCTCAGACCGGCCTCCAGGGCCATCTTGATCGCTTCGTCGACATCCTTGGCATAGCCGTGCATGCCGGGCATGAACATGAAGCGGAGGGCGCCGGCATCGTCCACGATGGTGCCCTTCATGCCCCACTCGTCGATCAGGACTTCCTTGATGAACGGTGCGGCGATGCAAGGGATGCCGTTGTAGGCGTTGTAAGCGGTCATCAGGGACATGGCACCAGCCTTGGCGCCTTTCCAGAAGCCGTAGGAATAGTAGTCGCGGAAAAGATCCTCGTCAAAACGGGAATCCGTCCGGTAACGGTTATCCTCGTTGCTGTTCGCGAGGAAGTGCTTCATCAGGGCAGCGCCACGCCAGTAGGTAGGGTCGTCGCCCTGGATACCCTTCACCTCTGCGGCAACTAATTCGCCCACCAGGTACGGATCCTCGCCAAAGCACTCCTCAGTGCGGCCCCAGCGGGGGTCACGGCCGATGTCGGCGTTCGGAGCCCAGAGGACCAGTGCCTTCCAGGGATTGTCCTTGGAATAGAAGCGGGCCTCGTAGGACATCACGTCACCGACGATATGGGCCATTTCGCGGTCCCAGGTCTCGCCGACGCCATAGGCCTGCGGGAAAGCGGTGCTGTTGCGGTATTTCGGCTGAGGACGGCCGGGCCATCCGCCGCCGAACTGACCAGCGTTACCGAGGTTCGGAAGCTCGGCGTCTCCGCCGCGCACGATGCCATGGATGGCCTCGGTGGCGCCGGGACCGGCAATCCCGAGACGGGGCACGCCCTGGCCGACGATCGTCATGATCTTCTCATCGACGGTCATCAGGGACACGGCGTTGTCCAGCCGCTCTTCCTCGGAAAGCTTCGGGTCCTGGAAAGGATATTCCTGGGCACGGACGAGCGCCGTTCCCGCCAGCGACAGGCAGAGGGCGATAGAAAGGATGCGTTTCATAAAGGAATGATTCATTGGTTATTCAAATATACAAACATTCCGGGGGAATAAAAAGGGGCCGGCCTCAACGACCGGCCCCGATTCCCATAGGTTAAGTCAAGCAGCAGGATTTATTGCTTGGCGACGTTGTTCAGCAGGAGGCCTGCCGAAACGTCAGCATAGCTCTCATCCTGGAAGGTGCCGGAAGCCTTGAACTTAAGCGTACCGTCCGCATTCTTGGAAACCGTGATGGTAGCGCCGGAAGGAATCCAATAGTAGCTGCCATCAACGATGAAGTAGCAACCGCCCTTCATCCAAGGAATGTAGCCCCAGCCGTTACCGGCCTTTCCGACAGCATCCGGGTAGGACATCACGGTATACTCGCCCGCAAGGTCTTCGGAGCCGGCGGCAGTGCCCAGGTCGAATTCGGCCACTTCTTCAGAGCCATTGGACACGGAGACACGCCAGAGCGTCATTCCGCTGAGGGCGGAGCCGTCGGAAGCCGTGTTGGTGGAAGTCACATCCTCCATGGTGTAGGTCAGGCCGGAAGTGATTTTGAGGACGACATCACCCGTAACATCATCGTCACCGCCTTCACCTTCACCGCCCGGGACATAGTCCGGACCGGCGGCGGCATAGTCGAAGAACTCGCAGGTGAAGCGATAGGCACCCTCGGCGACCTTAGTCACGACAACTGTGGCCGTGCCGGCGCCGATGAACTGCTTCTCACCGTCCACGATGTAATAGGAACCGCCCTCCATCGTGCCTTCCATGCCAAAGACGGACAGGTCGATGAAGTAACCGTCACGCATCTGACCGGGCGCGCTGGCATAGGAGGTGGAAGGATAGTCGCCGCTCAGGTCGGTCGCACCGGGTTCGGTCTGCAGTTCGAGATAGGCCACCAGGTTGCCACCCTTATCGGTGATAGAGACAGCGTGCAGGTCAAGGCCGTCGCCCGGAGTGACTTCCTCGGTGTAGAGGTAATCGAGCTGGGCCGGGCCATCCGGTTTGTCGGGCTTGGTCAGGGCCGGGATCTCACCCTCGAAGATGACTTCCACGGGGTATTGGGCGCCCCAGGTGATGGTCCAGACCTTGCCGTCCTTGGTCACATTGACAAGACCGTCGGTGATCTTGGTGGCGGTGGCGGCGCCGTCCTTGACGTCCCACCAGCAGGTGCCCCAGTCCTTCATCTCGTATACCTGGTCGCCCCACTGCATGGTGGTGTCATAGCCGATGCCGAACTCGCCGGCATTGATGACACCGCCTTCGGCGGAAGCCTTGTAGGTACCCTCATGGAGGTAACCGTCCTCGCTGTAGATGTCGAGGGCGAGATAGCCACCTTCACCCTTCCAGACGGTCTGCCAGGTACTCATGTCGAACTCCTGGGAGATGCCTTCGGTGGCGAGGCTCATGGTCAGCGAATTCACGCCGTTGGCCAGATTGCTCTGGGCGGACAGCACCACGGTAAGGGGTGTCGGATTCGGATCCGCCTCGAAAGGAAGCGCGCCGGTCCAGTAATACACATGGCCGTTGATGGTGGCGGTGATCGCATACTGGCCGTCCTTGCTGTTGACGGTGAAGAAGCCTTCGCCGGCGTTCTGGCCGTTCAGGCCGTTCACCGTCGTGTTGATGGCGTTGCCGATCTGGTCGCTGCCGATCACATACTGGCCGGGAGCGAGCAGGGCGTCAAAGCCCACGAGGGTGGTGGAGAGTTCGCTGAAATTCAGGTCGAAGTAGCGCCGGTCGGTGGACCAGGTGGAGTTGGCGCTGGTAAGCGTCATCACCCTGGCATCCGCGGGAGCGGTGTACAGGTCCGTGATCTCATTGACCGTCGTCGGACCCTCCTTTTCGCAGGAAAGCACGAGGAGAAGGCCGAGCGCCAATAAACTAGTTATCTTTTTCATAATTCAGATCTTTAAGCATTACCACTCGACAGTGTCCCATTGGACCTCCTCGATCTTGGAGAAGTCGGCGGAAACCTTGAAAATGGGCGAGAAATTGTAGTATTTGTTCTTCTCCGAATTGTAGCCGTTTCCTTCGGCCATGGCGCCGATGCGGAAGTAACGGTCCTGCGTCGAATACTTGAACAGGTTGGCGTTTTCGGGAGCGGTGGTGTCGATCTCCAGGGTGATCAGTTCGCCCGGGTTCACGTTCTGGGCCTTGGCCGGCTTGTGGTCCTTCGCCAGGTTCATGTTGTTGCCGCCCACAAACAGCTGGGTATTGCCGCTGAAAATCACGTTGGAGATCTTGTTGGCACGGGAAGGATCGCCCAGTTCCACATAGAAGGTGGCGATCATCTTCTTGGAGGAGGCGTCATAAGAGATCTTCGGATCCTTGACGCGGCAGAAAGGAAGCACGCCGATATCCATCCGGTTCTTACCTTCCTTCAGGACGAAGATGTCCTTGCCCGATTCCGGGTTGTAGCAAGGGAGTTTCGTCTGGAGGGTGTACTTGTAAGTGCCGGCAAACACCATAGTGTTGGTGAACTGGCCGTCGAAACGGACCATCCAGTTCTGGCCGCTGTCCTTGCCCGGGTAATCCTCGGGATTTCCTTCCCAGGTCGGAGGGACATAACCCTGTTCATAGACGACGATGGCGCCGTAGTCGACAGCAGTCACCATGGACCAGGTGGTCCAGCTGAAAGACTGGCTCATGGAGGCCTCCAGGCTCATCTTTTCACCGGTCACCATGTCGATGAGATTACCGGTCACCTCGGCGTTGGGACCGTCGAAGTTGTCCAGTTCGAAGAAACTGCAGGAGACGGTCGCGGAAAGCGCGGCCAGCGCGGTTGCAACAGTTATGATTAACTTTTTCATGGATCGATTCATTTAATTATTCCGGGAGTCTGTTGTTGTCCACAATCCTGTCGTTCTTGTAATTACCGATGTTGCTGTAGTAATTGCCCGTGTAGGAAAGGGTAGGATTGGAGCCCCAGTATTTGGACATGGACACGACCGGCAGGGCGCGGAGGAAGATGTAGGATTCCTTGCCGCCGGAGATGTCGGCCATCGGAATCAGGGTGAGCTTCTTGCCCAAGGTCCCTTCTTCCTGGTTGTTCTGGCTGTTGGGGTTGTAGAAAGCACGGCGGCGATACAGGACGTTGGCCCACTTGTTCTCGAAGGCGAATTCCACCTTCCACTCGTGGAGGATGTTGTCGAGGTTGAGTTCGACATTGTCCTTGAAGCCAGCGCGGTGACGAACTTCGTTCAGGCACTTGGCCGCCAGAGACTTGTCGCCGAGTCCGCTCTCGAGGACAGCCTCGGCGTAGGTCAGGAGGACCTCGGCGTAGCGGATGTCATAGTAAGGAGACTGCTCGACGGCGCTGCTGGAATTCGGATCCACATACTTGCGGGGCGTGAAGCAGTAGGCGTTGCGGTTGTTACCGTTCTTGTCGGTGGTCAGGCCCATGAAAGCGGAATTGTTGATACCCTTGCCGCCATAGGCCCACACGGTATCCTTCTGGGCGGGATCCTTCTCGTTGGCACCCTTCACATAGTACTTGTAGTTGCCGTCGCCGTTGGACTTGGCGTTGGGATACACCTCGACGGTGCCGTCGGGCTTCACCATGCCACCCTGCGCGTAGTGGATGCCTCCGCGGAATTCTGCGCCGGGATAGAGGACCCAGGCCTGGAAGCGGGCGTCCTTCAGCTTGAAGGGCTCGTCCACGGTGCTGTAGTGCTTGTAAGAGGCGACCTTGTCGGCCGTGAATTCGACCTCGGGATCGTTCAGATAGAGATTCTCGTCACCGCTCACCAGCGTCTGGATCTTGCCGTCCTTGCGGGTGCGGCTGGTCTCGTCGCTGTAGTAGTCGTACTCGTCGGCGAGGTTCAGAGTCACCGCGTAGCCGGCGGCGCCGGTTCCGGTGTAACCGGAGGCCCACTGGTTGGGCACCCAGTTCTGCGTACCGTTGGTGTCATCAGCGCCGGTCTTGTAGGAACGGCCGAAGAGACCTTCTTCACCCTGCCAGGTGCGGAAGAGGTTGGTAAGGTTCGTCTTGGCGGTCTGGATATCGGCGGGATCCTTGCCATAGAGCTTGTAGCCGGAACCATCGGCCATCACCTTGGAGGCCGCGTCGATGGCTTTCTGATAGTAAGCATTGGCATAGCTCTTCTCCATATAGGAGAGCTTCAGCTGGACGGCCTCGTAGCTGGGATTCAGCGCGGCACGGTCCCAGTACTTGCTCACGGAAGCGGCCCAAAGGGCGGCGCGGGCTTCCAGGGCGTAGGCGGAATACTTGTTGGCGCGCATTTCCTGCGTCTGCTTTTCCGGGAGAAGCTCGGCGGCCTGCTCGAACTGGTCGATGACCCAGTCCCAGGTCTCCTTCTCCGTGGAACGCGGAACATAGAGCTTGTCCTCCTCTTCGGTACCATAGTACTTGTCGAGGGGTTCGGTCACGATGGGAACGCCGCCATAGGTGCGGACGCTGGCGAAATAGTAGTAGGCGCGGATGAACAGGGCCTCGCCCTTGTAGTGGTCGGCCGCATTGTCATCCAGGACACCGTTCGCGCGGCAGTCTTCGACCGCCTGGAGGAACACGTTCACGGCACGGACCGCAGTGTAGTTCCAGAAACCGGAAACGGTGCTTCCGTAGGACGGGAGGTCGCGGGCGCCGGCGCCGAACATCTGATTCTTGTCACTGTCGGAGAGGCTCAACCCGGGCAGATTGCTGTACAGGTTGGCCAGCAGGGAAAGCAGACCGTTCTCCGTGTTCAGGAGGTCTTCGGCTGCCACCTTGCTCAGGTCACCTTCCATGTTGTCAAAGAATTTGTCGCAGGAAGTGATTCCAAGAGAGAGTCCGGCAATGAGGATAAAAGCGAATATCTTTTTCATGATCTTGCAGGATTAGAAGTTGAGGTTGAAGCCGAAGCTGTAGGTCTTGTTGATCTGGAATTCACCGCCGGCGCGGCCGGAGTCGTTGGATTCAGGATCCACATACTTCAGATACTTGGAGCAGAAGGTCAGGAGGTTACCGCCGTTGAAGAACACGCGGGCGCTCTTGATGCCGGCACGCTTGAGGAAGACGGGGCTGATGCGATAGCCCAGTTCGATGGTCTTCAGACGGAGGTAGGTGGCGTCCACGAAGTTGTACGGTTGGTTGGAGCCATACATCGGAGCGTTGTAGGAGCCCACCTGGCTCAGGCGCACGAGGGCCGGCCAGAAGCCTTCTTCCCACTTCGTGGCGGGATCCCAAGGATCGTCGCCGTAGTTAGCCACGTGATAGGCGTCGGTGTAATGCGACGGCAGGTAGTTCAGGAAGCCGTATCCGGAGTAGGCGCTGAGGCCGTAACCCTTCCACTTGAGGGAAGCGCCGTTGAACAGGAGGCTGAAGTCAAAGCTCTTGTAGCTGCCGCTGAAGGTGAGGCCGAACTGGAGGGGCGGGTTGCCGCTGCCCCAGGTGTAATACACGTCGTCAGAGTCGATGTAACCGTTGCCGTTGCGGTCGACAATCTGGTACTGACCCACGATGAGCGCACGGTTGCCTTCGCTGGAATTGAGGGCGGAATAGAGCACCTGGCTGCTGCTGGCCTGGTCGATGGAAGTGAAGCGGTCGCCCGTCCAGTGGTACGTGCTGCCACCGAAGGCGCCGTTCCAGCGATACAGGGAACCGGACTTCCAGTAAGCCATCTGGGAGCCGTAATTCGTATTGGTCTTCTCACTCTCGATGTAGGTCGAACGGCTGCGGGTGAAGGTCGCCGTACCCTGGATACGATAGGAGAAATTGCCGATGCTGTTGCGGTGGTACAGGGTCAGTTCAAGACCCTGGGTCTCGCTGCGGTTCAGGTTCTCGGAAGGGATGGAGACTGCGTAGAAGTCCGGGAGGCTCACGTTACGCGTGGCAGCCGTACCGATCATCTGGCGACGGAACCAGTCGAAGGTACCGCCGAACTTGCCCTGCCAGATCTCCCAGTCCACACCGAGGTCCTGCATCCGGACCTTGGCCCAGGTCAGGACCGTGTTGGCCACGGAGTTGTTGGCGTAACCGGTCGTGGTCTTGCCGTCGGAGAACACCCAGGAGCCACTCTTGGCGTAACCGTTGATATAGGCGTACGGGCTGCCCTGCGGGGAGCCGGTGTAACCGTCGGACCAGCGGATCTTCAGGTTGTTCACAGCCGGGAAGAGATGCTTGAAGAACTTCTCCTCGGAGATTCTCCAACCGACGGAGTAGGACGGGAACAAGCTCCAGCGCTTGCCCTTCTGGAACATGTAGTTACCGTCGTAACGGCCCATCACCTCCACCAGGTACTTGCCCATGTAGTTGTAGTTGATACGGCCGATGTAACCGGCGGTACGGTTGGTGGAACGGGTACCCTGGTTGCTGCTGCGGGCGTCCAGGAGACCCTGGTTGAGGACATCGTGCGTATAGACGAACTGGTCCTTGTCCGCACCGTAATAGCGGGAAGCGCCGATCATGGCGTTGGTGATGCTGGTGAGCTCACCGCCCACCATGGCAGATACGTTGTGACGACCGAACTGGCGGTCGAAGAGAGCCTGGACACGGCCGTAAATGCGGGAGTTGTCGTTCCACATTTCGGCATATTCGGTCTCGTTACGGGCATTGGCCCAGGTGTATGCAGGCGTATCATCCTCATAATCGTACAGGATGAAGCTCTTCACCAGGGTGCGCTGCTTGCTGCGGCCGAAGTCATAGGCACCGGTAGCCTGGAACTTGAGACCCCGCAGGAAAGGAGCGTCATAGGTGAAGTCGACGGTGTTGCTGAAGTCCTTGCGGTCGGTCTTGGTGAAACCGGTCGTCTCGGGATCCAGGAGGGCCACCGGGTTGAGGTGCTCTTCCACATCCGTATAGTGGGCGGGATTGTTCTTGGTACGGACGCCCACGGTCGGGTTGGACTGGTAGATGTAGTAGAAGATGTTCCAGTCCAGGTCGAAGTCGCCCATACCCAGGTTGGAGCTCTGGCGGAAGTTGGTGGTGTAACGCATCGTGAGTTCCGGGAGGAGTTTCACGGACACGTTGCCATTGAAGCCGTAACGCTTGTAACCGTAGGCCTCGCCCTTCAGGATGGGGTTATCGTCGGCGTAGCTGCCGCCGAAGTAGTAGTTCACCTGGTCGTTACCGCCCATGATGGAGACGTTGTACTGCTGGTTGAACGCCGCCTTGCGGTACACTTCATCGTACCAGTCGGTGTAGATGGCGTCATGGACATTGCCCTCGGCATCCGTCCAGGTCGGGGCGCCGCTCTCGTAGGCGGCGATCTGCGCGTCGGTCCAGCGGTGGTTCAGCTTGCCCACGTCGGACATGGCGTTCTCCCACTTCATGAAGGAGGTCCAGCTTTCCACCTGACGGGGAACGACCGGCTGGGCGAAACTCAGGTTGGCGCTGAAGTTCACGCTCGGCTTCTTGACCTGGCCCTTCTTGGTAGTGATGAGGATCACACCATTCTGGGCGCCGAGACCGTAGATGGTTGCGGAAGCGTCCTTCAGGACGGAGATGCTCTCGATGTCTTCCGGATTCAGTTCCTGGAGGACGGAGAGGTCGGTGTAGCTTTCCAGCGCGTTCGGATCCTGGTTCCAGGAGGTGGACTTACGGGTACGGGTGGTGGAACGGACGACACCGTCCACGACCACCATCGGGGTACCGAAGCCACGGAGGTTGATCTCGGAAGCGAAGGCGCCCGGCTTGCCGCTGTTCTGGGTGATCAGCAGGCCCGGAATCTTGCCCTGGAGGGCGGCGACGCCGTCGGCCGTCTTGGTGGCGGCGATGTCCTCGGACCGGATCTGGGTGATGGCGCCGGTGAGGGACTCCCGCTTCTGGACGCCGTAACCGACGACCACGGTCTCATTCAACACTTCGGAGTCTTCCACCAGGATCACTTCCATCTTCCCCTGCGCCTTCAGCGTACGGGTTTCGAAACCGATGGATGAAATCTCGAGGATGGCGTTGGCAGGAACCGTGAGGGTGAAGTTACCGTCGATGTCGGTAGCCGTTCCGTTCGTGGTTCCCTGCTGCAGGATGGAGGCGCCGATGATGGGCTCCTTCATCGCATCCGTGACCGTTCCGGTCACCGTGATGTTCTGAGCCAGCAAGGTCGAGATGCCCAGGAATAATCCCAGCACCACGGCCATCGCTCGCTTGAGCAGTTTGGGTTGTCTCATATTGGTTAGTTGTTTGGTTGTAAAGTGCTACTTGAAGAGCTTCTGGGCGAAGGTGTTCAGGTACAGACGCCAGTTGGCCCAGACGTGACCGCCTTCAGAAACGAAGAACTCGTGCTTGAGGCCCTGCTCGGTGAGGGTCTTGTCCAGCTCCTTGGAACCTTCGAACAGGAAGTCGGTGTTGCCGCAGGCGAGGAAGTAGAGCTTCACGCCGGCCTTCTTGAGAGTGGCAACCTGCTCGGCAGTGGCGGAACCGGCCGCGGAAAGCGGGCAGATGTAGTCGAACATCTCCGGATACATGTTGGAAGCGGTGATGGTGTGGCCGCCACCCATGGACAGACCGGCGATCGCGCGGGAAGCCGGCTTCGGGTTGGCGCGGAAGTTCTTCTCGATGAACGGGACGATCTCCTCGCAGAGGCTCATCACATAACCGTTCATGAGCTTGTTACGCTCGGCCTCGGGCATGTTCTGCAGGGTCTCACGGTCGAAACGCATCTGCATCTGCTTCTCCGGGATGTTGAGGGTGCGGGCGGCGAGCTGGTTCGCGTTGCCGTTCGGCATGACGACGATCATCGGCTCGGCGAGACCCTTCTCGATGAGGTTGTCCAGGATCTGGGCGGCGCGGCCCATGGAGGTCCAGGCTTCCTCGTCACCACCGGCTCCGTGCAGGAGGTAGAGGACCGGATACTTCTTCTTGGGATTGTTCTCGTAGCCGTACGGGGTGTACACGGTCAGGCGGCGGTCCATGCCCAGGATGTTGCTGTGGTACCAGGGATGGCTCACGGTGCCGTGCTTGGTGGCCTCACCGTAATTCTCCGTGCGTTCACCGGGAACGATGAACATCGGAAGATAGCGGGTGCCGTCACGCTGGACGAGGACGTTCTGCGGGTCGTTCACCGCAACGCCGTCCACGACGAAGTTGTAGGTGTAAATCTCCGGCTCCGGGAGCGGGATCTTCACTTCCCAGACGTTGCCGGGGCCGCGGAACATGTCGATGGTGCCGCCCCAGGGGTTGGGCATCCAGGAACCGCTGAGCTTCACGACGGTGGCGTAGTCGGCCTTCAGCCGGAAGGTGACGCTGTCGTTCTGGATCTCCGGAGAGATGACAGGACGCTGACGGCCTCCGAAATTGAAGTTGGCCAGTTCCTGGGCGTTCATCGAGCCGGCGACGGCCAGCGAGAGCGCGAGAGAAAAAAGGAATCGTTTCATTGGTTGGTTTGATTATAAATGAAATAAATAGTGGTTTTCTATTTGAAGGCCTGGCCCATCTTGATGAGCGCCTTGGGCAGGCATCCCTGCCAGAAAGGCCAGTCGTGGGTTCCCTCCCGTTCGATATAGTCGCAGGTCAATCCCTTCTTGATCATCGAGTTGTACAGACTCTTCGCCTTGCTGTTGTCCACCGTCAAATCCTGGATTCCCACCTCGATAGTGAAGTCGGGGAAGACGGACTTGTCGCTCTGGGCATCGATCAGACTTGCCATCCATGTGTCGGCCGCCGGGCTCATCGCGTACGCGTATAAGAACTTAGAGGGATACTTGAGGGCGTGGTACAGAGTGCCGTAGCCGCCCATGGAAAGGCCGGAGATTCCCCGCTTGCCGTTGCAGTTGAAATTTGCCTCCACCTTGGGCATCAGCTCGTTATGGAAATAGGTCTCGTAATCGCCCTGATAGAAATAGCTCATCCCGTTGGGCATCACGATGACCATCGGCACACCGTTCGCTTTCAGGTAGTCGTCAGCGATCTTAGCGGCGTTGCCCTTGTCCAGCCAGCAGCGGTCCAGACGGCTCTGGTCGCCGTATTCATATCCGTGCAGCAGGTACAGGAAAGGATACGTCTTGGTTTTGTCGTAACCGGCCGGCAGCCACACGGAATAGGTCATCGTCTGATGCAAGACGCTGCTGGAGACGGACGATTCGATGATGGACGACGACTTCGGGGCGGAACCCGGGTCGATATTGCCCCAAGGGTCATTGTCCTTGGTGTTGCTGGTACCGCAGGCGGCCCAGACGAAAAGAGCGATGGGGAGTAAAAACAGCTTTTTCATTATTGGATCTTAGAATCAATGTCGATGGTCAGCCTCTTCGGCCAGGCGGCCCACTCGGGGATGCCCTCGGCCTCCGGCTTGCCGGTCTTCGCAAAGGAAGTCCACAGACGGCTCACGCGATGACCCAGTTCGATGGCCTCGTCTCCCCCGCCCGTGAACGTGCGGTGCAGGAGGACATTGTCAAACACGAAAGGTATCTCGATGCAGTGGGTGCTGCCCAGGGAGCCGTCCAGCACCGGGGTTTCCCAGGTGAACTGGTAGTAATAGACCGGAGCGCAACCCGCTGCGGTACGATCCGCCGCCTGCTGGAGGGCCAGAGGCTTGAAAATGGGATCTTCCTGATCCCGGGTGAACTCGTGATAGACCGTGCCGATGATCACGGGCACGTCCTTGGACAGGGCGAGGGCCTCGGAGGTACTCGGCTGCGCCGGAATGATCTCGCCGTCCACCACCGGAACCTGGCCGAACAGGAGAATGTCCAGGATATTGGTCGGGAAAGCGCCGTCTTCCTTCGCCTCGTCGCTCACCTGCTTCAGGGCGGCGTCATAAGCCGCGAGAAGCTTGTCGTAAGGGACGGAAGCGATATCGTCGATGCGCGCGGGCGTAAGGCCCAGGTTTGCGACCGTCGCGGCGCCCACGCGGCGGGAGTATTTGGGAGTGAGCAGGTTCGTGATGGAACCGCTTTCGACGATGGCCTTGGAGAAGAGTCCCTTGGCCGACGGCATCGCCATCAGCGTGGACACCTTGCCGCCACCGCCGCTCTGGCCGAAGATGGTGACATTGGCAGGATCGCCCCCGAAACGGTCGATGTTGTCCCGGACCCATTCCAGGGCCTTTACGATGTCCATCATCCCCAGGTTGCCGCTGTGCGCGTACTTGGCGCCGTAGGCGGAAAGGTCCAGGAAGCCGAGGACATTGAGCCGATGGTTCAGGGAAACCACCACGACGCCGTGGTCGCGGGCCAGGTTCGTGCCGTCATAGCAGATGAGTTCCTGTCCCGAACCCTCGCGGAAACCGCCGCCGTGCAGCCACACCATCACCGGACGCTTCTTGCCGTCGTTGATGCCGGCTGTCCATATATTTACACGAAGGCAGTCCTCGTCATGGAAACCGTCGTCCCAGTGCATCGTGAAGGCCTGGTCGTCGGACCACCAGCCGGCGCGGGGGCCCGCCGGGGCGGTGGGACCGTAAGCGCGGCTGGGCCGCACGCCCTTCCACGGATCCGGGTCCACGGCAGGCTGGAAACGCTCCGCCTTGGCGTACGGGATGCCCTTGTAAATGTACACGCCGTCATCGACATAACCGGCCACGGGCCCGGACAGGGTCTGGACCGTCGCCGCCTTGGTGGAAGTCTCGAGACTCCCCTGGCATTCCGCCCGGTGCCGCACAGGATTGCTGCAGGCTCCGAGAAGGAGAAGGATGCCGGATAGGACAAGAGAAGTTTTCGATGTCATAGGTATGCGGTTTTACTGATGCAAATATCTTTTATTTCCTACGCAATCTTTTTTTCTCGCATTCAACTTTTTTCTTTTCCGTACCGGGCGGAAATACATTCGTTCATTTTTTATCGTATTTGTTCAAAAATGCCTTGTTTGCCCCAAAAATCACTATCTTTATCGCTGATTTACATATCTGTACCTATGAAATTCAAACTGACCATCCTCCTGGGCGCGCTCCTGCTCCTGTCGGCCTGCACCGGCCGGAAGGACACCGGCGTACCCGCTTCCACGGAAGGCAGCGTCCTCATATCCGACCGTTTGTCCAACCAGCGGGTGAACTCCTTCGCCGAGGACGCCGACGGCCACATCTGGATCGCCACGGCCCGGGGACTCGACAAATACAGCGTCCACGAGTACCACCAGTACTTCTGCGCCGATGACACCCTCGGCCTGCCGGACAACCAGGTGAATTCCGTCTTCTTCAGCAAGAAAGGGCAGCTCTGGGCCGGCACCGCGGACGGCGTCGGCATCCGGACGGACGAAGGACGTTTCACTCGGATACCCGTCCTGGGCGACGGGCGGAACGTCAACCGCTTCTGGGAAACCGCCGACGGGCGGCTCCTCATGAGCAACTCCTCCACCCTGTTCCTATATGACGAGGACGAAAAGCTGTTCCGTCCCGCGATCCGCGACCTGAACGCCTTCAGTTTCCCCTACTCCGTCATGGACGGAAACCTCCTCTGGATCGTTTCCGGCGGCGGTACGGTCCTCAACTGCTACAACATCGACGATTTCACCCAGGTGGATTCCTACCCCACCCCGCACGTCGTCTACCACATGGTCAACGCCGGGAACGGCGAGTACTGGATGTCCGGCATGGGACAGCTGAGCATCTTCGACGCCCGCACCCGCAGCTGGAAGGAACTTCCGGAAGCGGTCCGCAACGAGCCCAGGCTGATGCGGGGTGACATCGACATCCTCTATCCCGTGGATGCGCAGACCATCCTTCTGAACGTCATCGGCAAAGGGATGTTCTGCTACAACCGGGGCACGGAGAAGATCCTGCACCAGGACGATGCCGGATTCCCCTTCGAGGTGCCCGATTCGGAAATCCGCACCATCTTCCAGGACAGCCGGCAGAACCTCTGGTTCGGGACGTCGGACCAGGGTTATACGGTTTCCTACCATTACAAAGACCAGTTCAACAGCAACAAGTTCCTCACCTCCGCCTTCGCCCGGAAGACGGTGACCTCCCTGTGCCAGGACAATCAGAACAGGCTGTGGATCACCACCTTGAAGGACGGATTATGGAAGTACGACCTGGACCGGAAGGAACTCCAATCCGTGGACGTTTCCTACCTGGTCCCTGACGCCAACGTGGGATACAACCGTTGTTCCAAGGTCTTCTGCGACTCCGCCGGAGAACTGTGGCTGGTTTTCACCAACAAATACTTAGTTTTCCGCACCCGGTATGACGGGAAGACGTTCCAGGTGCAGGATATCCTCAGTCTCATCAACCCGATGGCCATCGAGGAAGACGAGCGGGGACGCATCTGGATCGGCGGCAGCATCACCACGCTGCTGTGCTATGACAAGACGGACCGGTCCCGCAAGTTCGTACCCCTGACGGATCCTGTCCAGGGGAACTTCGTCCAGGACCTCTGCCTCTCCGAACCGGGCCGGCTGGTCGCCGCCCTTTCCGGGCTGCCGCTGTACGAGATCAATACCTATACGGACGAAGTGATTGCATTGGAACTGACCGAGGAAGAGCGCGCCGCCTGCGTCAAGAGGTCCATTCTCATCGGCACATCCCTGCTGAAAGACAGTTCCGGCGACCTATGGGCCGGGACCACCGCAAACGGCCTGATCCGGCATTTCAAGAAAGAGAATACGACCGCGCCCGTCGAAGGCGCCCCCTGCCCGGACATCTGCTCCATCGAGGAGGACCGCCAGGGCAACATCTGGGTGTCCACGATGAACGGTCTCGGGAAATACGACCGCACCATTGGCAAGTTTGTCAATTACTTCGAGGCCGATGGCATCGGCGGAAACCAGTTCACCGACCGCGCCTCCTGCATCCTGCCGGACGGAACCCTGGTGTTCGGCGGCACCCACGGACTCACCTGGTTCAACCCGCTGGATGTTCCGCAGAAGCGCTCGGTCCCGCTGGTGTTCGAGGACCTGAAGATCCATAACACGCTCGTGGCCCCGGGGCCGGACAGCCCCATCGCGACGGAACTCCGGGAGAATCCGGACGTGCGGATCCGGGATGACCAGAACGCTTTCAGCATTTCCTTCGCGGCCCTGGATTACAGCGAGCACGAGCGGACGCACTACTTCTATATGATGGACGGTTACGACCCCGACTGGGTCGATGCCGGCAACAACCACGAAGCCTACTATTCCAACCTCCCGGCCGGGAACTACAAGTTCCGGGTGCGGATCACCAACAACAACCAGAGTATCGTCGAGACGGAGAAGTCCTTGAATGTCAAGGTCCTGCCGCCGTGGTACGGGGCCTGGTGGGCCTGGATCCTGTACACGCTGGCCGGTGCCGTCATTCTGGGCAGTCTCTGGACGCTGATCCGGCGCATCCGGCGCGTGCGGAAGGACGCCGCCCGGCGCATTTACGAGGCGCGCCGCGAACGGGAGCGCGTGGAGAAGGAAAAGGAGCAGGAGCGCCGCCTGAGCAAGATCCAGATGAACTACTTCGCCAATGTGGCGCACGAGTTCCGTACGCCGCTCACGATGATCGCTGGCCCGGTCTCCCAGCTCGCCTCCTCGGAGGACATCAAGGGACAGGACCGCAAGCTGGTGGGCATCATCCAGCGCAGTTCCACCTGGATGCTCTCCCTCGTGAACCAGCTGCTGGACTTCAACCGGATCGGGGACAAGAAA
>JAFYTP010000002.1 GCA_017558775.1 Bacteroidales bacterium
CCGGATGTCCGGATATTTCCGGGTCAATGCCAGGATGCTGCCGGAATGGTCCGGTTCCATATGCTGAACCACCAGATAGTCCGGTTTCCGGCCTTCGAGGGCGCTTTCCAGCTGGGAAAGCCACCACTCCCCTTTTCGGGCATCGACCGTGTCCATCACGGCGACCTTGTCATCCAAAATGAGGTAAGAATTGTAGGAAATCCCTTCGGGGACAATGTATTGACCTTCGAACAAATCGAGGTCCATATCGTCCACGCCGATGTACTGAATGTCGGAACTGATACGCTTGATCATAGTCTCTTGTTTATTCCCACAAATATAACAAGAATCCCTGCAAAAATCAAGCCTCCGAAAGTAAGCCCGGAGGAGTAGGACGATATCGGAATTATGTTTATATTTGCCCTGACTACCACCTTTTGATAACGCTAACTTACAGATATGAGCATCTTTAAACTGCCGCTGATCACCGCTTTGTTTTTCGGTCTGATCATCTCTTGCGGCAAACCCGAATCAGATCCCGACAAGGGCAAAACAAATCCGCAGCCGCAGGTCGTCGGAGTCACATCCGTCAGCATCGACAAAACCTCGCTGTCTCTTACCGAAGGAGAATCCGCCACGCTGACCGCAACGGTGAAGCCGGACAATGCGACAAACAAGACCGTTTCCTGGTCTTCCAGCAATTCGTCCGTCGCCACCGTGGACGCCGCCGGCAAGGTCAGCGCCGTCGCCGAAGGAACAGCGACGATTACGGCAAAGGCAGGCGAAAAGTCCGCCACCTGCTCGGTCTCAGTTACCAAAAAGGCCGTCGCTGTCGAATCGATCACCCTGAACAAATCTTCGTTAGAACTCAAAGCAGGAGAGACAGCCACGCTGACCGCAACGGTGAAGCCGGACAATGCGACAAACAAGACCGTTTCCTGGTCTTCCAGCAATTCGTCCGTCGCCACCGTGGACGCCGCCGGCAAGGTCAGCGCCGTCGCCGAAGGAACAGCGACCATTACGGCAAAAGCCGGTGACAAAACGGCCACCTGCACGGTCACGGTCAAGAAGAATGTTGTCGATGTCGAATCGATCACCCTGGACAAGACTTCGCTGGAACTCAAGGAAGGAGAGACTGCTACGCTGATTGCCACCGTGAATCCGGACAATGCGACGAACAAGGCGGTCACATGGAGTTCCGACAAGACTTCCGTCGCCACCGTGAATGCAAGCGGTAAGGTTACCGCCGTGGCCGAAGGTACGGCGACCATCACGGCAAAAGCCGGCGGTAAGACGGCCACCTGCATCATTTCCGTCAAGAAAGCCGGCATGAGCGCCGGTGACCCCGAAGGATTCAACAATGAAAATGGAGAGTGGTGATTATGAAAAGAATTGTTCTTCTATCGTCGATAACGGCAGCATTGACACTTCCCTTCTCTTGCAGTGTCAAAGAGATTCAGGAATCATCCGACAGCCTTAAAACGATATCAAAGATTGAGGCGAGCATCGATGACGCCCCGGTTACCAAAGCACATCTGGAGGGCACAGATAAGGTAAAATGGAATCAATGGGATGCCATAGGCATCTATAGTGATACCGACAATCCTGTTCTCTTCACTACGGAAGGTGACGGCGTCTTTCAGAGTTCCTCCGGAAAGTCTGTCAGCGGTCATGAGTTCTACGCCTACTACCCGTATTTTCAAACCTCATTCAGCACCGGAAACCGTAAGGAACTGCGTTTTGACAATAACTTCCCTTCATCGGGAGAGAATCCTTATCTGAACCTGCCAATGATTGCCAAGTCCGACGGCTCGGCATTATCTTTCAAACACGCATGTGGTGTCCTGCATTTTTCATTTACCGGCACCCAAGTACTGAAATCGATCCAGCTGAGAGCTAATGGATCAGAAAGCATCGCCGGCACCGGGACGATTAATCTTGATGAAGATATTCCCGTACTCAAGTTTAACAACGGCGGCTTGCCTTTCATGACCATGGCGCTGGGAGAACCCGTGCAACTGACTAAAGATAAGCCCTTTGACATTTGGTTCGGGCTCCCTCCCATTACCCTGAGCCAGGGATTCACCCTGACTATGGAATACGAAGGCGGCTCGATTACGAAAATGACGGACAAGCAGGTAATCATAACCAGGGCCACCATCAAGAATTATTCGGTGGTGGATTTGGAGCAGCTCATCGAAGATGGCGAAGCCGAATTGGCCGCCGAACGGGAAGCGCTCATTGCTTTGTACAATGCAACAGACGGCCCCCATTGGAAGAACAATACCAACTGGTGCTCTGACAAACCATTAACGGAATGGTATAACGTATATATCGACCAGACTGGACATGTCTCGGCGCTCTTTCTCGGTTATAATGGTTTAAATGGCGCTCTCCCCGATGAACTGGCCAACCTAAAAAGACTCACTTATCTTGATTTAGTGGAATCGGAAGGGTACGTATCGCATCTTGATCCGATTTTTGAATTGGACCAACTGACCTATTTGCGGTTCGGTATCGGTAATAGGTGGTCAGATTTCGATGTTATTAAGAATCGGATGATTTCCATTCCGGCTGACATAGGCAAACTGAAGAATCTTCAGCAGCTGATGATTTCGGGAATTAACGATGACCTTCCCGAAGAATTCTTCAGGTTGGAAAACCTGGAAAAAATACAGTTTGATTATTTCATTTCGGGCAAGCCACTTCAGCGCGGATTTGGTAAGTTAAAGAAACTTAAATCCATACAAATAGGCGGTAGTAATTATATAACCGGAACAAATTCCGTCTGCGGAGTACTCCCCGATGATATTTTCGATCTGGAGAACCTTGAATTCCTGGAAATATACAATACCAATATCGGTGGAGAACTATCTCCCCGTATCGGAGAATTCAAGCATCTTTATTTTCTCGGCTTACAGGCCAACGAATTCAGCGGCCCGCTCCCGGCTGAACTTGCCAACCTTACACTCATAAACAATGGCGGCTTCAATGTCTGCCTGAATTTATATAATAACCATTTTTCCGGGAAAATCCCTGAATCTTTCAGGTATTGGCCGGAATGGCAACAGTTGTGGGGGTATGTCATCTCGGGTAATAATCTCGAATTCTCTGAGGTAATGCCCACGATTCCGAAGTTCGAGGCCACTACGCTCGACGGAGAAAAGGTTAGTTCCTCGCAAGTGGTAGACCGTGAGCTTACCATGCTATTCCAATTTGCCTCCTGGTGTCCCTTCTCGCCCACGATTATTTCAGAGTTGAAAGACCTCTATCCGGCTTACAAGGACAAAGGGTTTGAGGTTTTGTGCTACTCTTCCGAGGACGATAGTACCGTCCGAGTTTTCGCAGAGAGCTCGGGGTTTACATGGCCTACATTCGTCAACAGTTTCGACTCGGCAGGAAACCATCCTCCGATCGGTATTGATTTATATCCCGTCAATTTAATTCCTTGCATAACCATCTTTGATAAAACCGGCCAGTTGGTATACTACCAGTTTGGCATTGATGGTAACTTCGTCGCTTTCATCGAGAATTATTTAGGAGAAAGCGGTACTGGACTGTACGAGTCCAGCGATTACTCCGCCGACGGGACCGTCCATACCCTACAAACAGCGACGATCGGAGCCGGTATTGACATCGTCTTAATGGGAGATGGATACTCCGACCGACTGATAGCTGACGGCACCTACGAATCTACAATGCAAAGAGGCATGGACGCCTTCTTCGCCGAAGAGCCTTACAAGTCGTTCCGGGACTGCTTCAATGTTTACTATGTGGACGTTGTCTCCAAGAACGAGCGCTACTCGGCTGAGACTGCGCTCAGTACATGGTACGGAACCGGCACGGCCGTTGGCGGCAATGATGCCAAGGTTATCGAATACGCCCGAAAGGTAATCCCTGATACCCGCATGGACGAAGCGACGGTCATCGTGCTGATGAACCGCGACTACTACGCCGGAACCTGTTATATGTATCCGCCCGCCAAAGGCGATTATGGCAGCGGTTTGTCCATCTCCTACTTCCCTGTCAGCAGCTTCGAGGCGACCTTCAGCGGACTTGTCTCACACGAGGCTGGCGGCCATGGTTTCGGCAAACTGGCCGATGAGTACTACTATGCCTCCAACGGGGCCATCCCGCAGGAAAAGATCGACGAATACCGTGCAACTGCTACATACGGCTGGTGGAGAAACGGTGATTTCACTTCCGATCCTGCGGCCGTGAAGTGGTCTCAGTTCCTCGCGGACAATCGCTACGGCAACGAGGGTCTCGGTGTCTATGAAGGTGCCTTCACCTACTATTACGGCGCCTGGCGTCCGACGCGGAACAGTATTATGAATAACAATACTGGAGGCTTTAACGCCCCTTCGCGTTATGCCATCTGGTACAGGATTGGCAAACTCGCATACGGCGCCGGATGGAACGGCACGTACGAGGACTTCGTGGCCTGGGATGCCATCAATCGCACCCCCGCGGCACACGCCCGTCGCAAGGCGAAACAGCAGAACTACGTGGAGAAAGACTTCCAGCCGCTCGCGCCGCCGGTAGTCATCCATCAATCCTGGCGCGATTTGAAGCGCTAAAAAAAGAAAACAGCCTCTGAAGATTCAGGGGCTGTTTTTTGGAGGTGCCAAGCGGAATCGAACCGCTGTAGCAGGTTTTGCAGACCTGTGCCTAACCGCTCGGCCATAGCACCATTGGGATTGCAAAGATAGGCAGAAAAACCGAATTTGCAAAAATTTATTCCACATACAAGAGGAGGCCCTTCAGGTACTCCCCTTCCGGATGGTAGATGTTCACGGCGTGGTCCGCGGGCTGGTTCAGGCGGTCCAGGATGCGGACGCTGCGGCCGGTCTGGGCGGCGGCAGAGAAGACCGCGAGAGAAAAGGCCTCCTTGTCCACAACCTGCGAGCAGCTGAAGGTGAACACGAAGCCGCCCGGTGCAACCTTCGCGATGGCAGCCGCGTTCAGGCGCTGATAGGCCCGCAGGGCGTTCTTCAGCGCGCCGCGGTGCTTGGCGAATGCCGGCGGATCAACAATCATCAGGTCGTATTTTCCTTCCGGCACGTCGCGGAGGAACTCAATAGCATCGGCACAATAGGAAGTGTGCATGTCCGGTGCAAAGCCGTTCAGTGCTACGTTCCTATCGACCATTTCCATGGCCTTCTTGGAACTGTCGACGGAATCCACATGGACCGCACCTCCGGCGAGGGCGTAGATGGAGAAGCCGCCCGTATAGCAGAACAGGTTCAGCACGGTACGGTCTTTTGCAAGCCGTCCCACAGCGGCGCGGTTCTCCCGCTGGTCCAGGAAGAAGCCCGTCTTCTGCCCCTCGTTCCAATTGACAGTAAACTTGTTGCCGTTCTCGAGAACTACGGTCTCATCGGCCTCGAATCCCGGCGCTTGGTACAGATAACCATCGACAAGGTCCAGACCCGCCTTGAAGGGCGCCGTGCCGGAACTCTTGTCATAGACCGCCTTCAGCGTATCGCCGTAAACGGCCTTCAAAGCCTCGCAGATGGCACCCTTGGCCTTGAACATACCCACGGAATGGGCCTGGAGGACGCAGACGCCGTCATAATAGTCGATGATAAGCCCGGGAAGGCCGTCGCCTTCGCCGTGGATGAGCCGGTAGCAGTTGGTCGATGCCGACCCGTGCAGGCCGCAGGCGACACGCACCTGATAGGCGCGGCGCACCATCTTCTCCCAAAAGTCCGGTGCGAGGGGATCCTCGTCGAAACTCAGGATGCGGACGGCGATCGAGCCGATCTGGTAATGGCCCGTGGCAAGATACTCGCCCTCGGAGGAATACACGCCCACGAGGTCACCCTCGGCGGGATTGCCCGTCACCTGGGCGATGGCCCCGGAGAATACCCAGGGATGGAACCGGAGGATGGAATCCTCACGGCGCGGACGGAGAAAGACTTTTTCCATCAGGCTTGGACAGGATAGAGCTCAGGATGGAGCTGTTCAGGGGTGAGGGGCGCCTTTTCGGACTGCATCAGGCGGAGATACATCTCCCGGCAGACCCAGGCGTCGGTGGCCGCATAACGCTGCTGCGACTCGGACAATTTCTCGGCTTCCCAGTTGGAAAGCTGCTGGGCCTTCGAGATCTTGAAGCCCAGGATGATGGCCGTCATCTTCTTGACCGACTTGTCGCGGATGCCGTATTCCCAGCCGATCTTCTGCAAGTCCACGAAGTTCTGAGGCTGGAAGCCAGCGAACTTTTGGAGGCCGATGACATCGTCATGGATGGCGGCGCCGACCTTGACAATGTTGGGATTGGCCAGGACGGCGCAGAGACGGCGCGGAATGCCGCCCATCTGCTTAATGCGGAAAAGATAGGCCTTTTCGGCCCCGGAGAGCTGCAGGAGGGCGGTTCCGTTGGAACGTTGGTCCGGTGAGAAAGTAGGACGGGTTTCTGTGTCGAAACCGATAACCTTCTGATGCTTCAGATAGCTCAGGGCCTTCCCGAATTCCTCCCCGAGCGTGTCGATCACATGGATCTCCCCGGGAAAGGACGCCAGTTCCAGGCGTCCGATCTCTTCCGGACTAATCGAGATCTGGAACATACGGCTCGGGATTCGCGTGGGCGGAGATGTATTCGGCGCTGACTTCCACCGGGACGAACTCGCCGTCCCGATTCTCCTCCGTCTGGTAGTACCGGACGGCCGGATATGCAATGTCGTGCGTGAAAAGGTTCCGCTCCCGCAGGAGACGATAGAGGGAGGAAGTGAGGCAGGCGTTCGGTTCGATGAACCGGAAGCCCGGCGTCAGGATCCGGTCAAAAGCCATATCTTCCTCGGTGATCTGGCGGTGGATATGCTCCTTTTCCGCGGCAAGTTCATCCAAGTCCGCGGTGAAGCTGTCCAGCAGGACGGCGTCCAGGGTGGCTTTCGGCTTCAAGGTGCGGAAAATGCGCAGCATATCGCGGAAAGCGGGCCGCAGAAGGCCGTTTCCCATCGTAGAAACCACCGTAACTTCCATTTCAGGCGCAACAGCCTGAGCGACATGCTCATAGGCCGAACGGGCTTCCTGAGGCGCCCAGATGGCGACGCTCCGGCAGCCAGATTTCGCGGCCGTTTCCAACATAGCCTCGACAGGGGTCAGGACCAGCGCTTCGCGACCGGCCATCTTGAAGAGGGTGTCGATGTCAAACTGCCCGTATTCCGCCAGGAGAGAGTTCGCAAGAACGAACACCTTAGCGCGCTTCTTCGGCAGCCGGGACATCGGATCAAGGGCGTTGGAATAGGCAACGGAGTCGATGGCCATAACGGTGTTCCGGACGGCGACTTCCCGGAGACTGTCCGGGCTGGCGGCCGCCATCCGCGCATACGGAGCGTTGTACAGGTCCATCAGGATATCGAAGGACTCGCCGGCGAAATCCGGCAGACGGTCCGGTCTGGCCTTTCCGTCGATATTATCGACCTCGTCCGCCGCCAGAAGGCGGGTCGCGAGCGTATAAGCGGCTTCAGGCTCGCCGATGACGGCAATGGAGCCGGCGGCTCCGGCCGAACGGTAACTCGCAAGCAGTGAATAGGTGCCGGCCGTATCCACAGCCAGCTGCTTGACATAAGGTATCGTATCCCGGACAGGTGCCTGACGCTCGTGGCAGGCCGCGAACAGCAGAAGGGCGCCCAGGAAAAGAATAGTATTTCTCAATCGGTTCATAGATACTGCAAAAATACAGAAATCTCCGTTTATTTGCAAAGCTGGTCGCACCCCAGCACTTCCCGGATTTTCGGGATCAGGAGCGAATAGACATATTCCTCCTCCATAAAGTGCGTTCCCTCATAGATTTGGTAGGTGTCACCGAACATCTCGCTCCAAGTATCGACATTCACCACGCCGGACTTCCGGTAATGGTCCCGCGTCCCGAAAAACGCGTAGTAATACCCCCCTTCCGAGGCGGCCTTCCGCGCATCGTCCCAATGGGGCTTGTACTTTTTCATGATGTCGTATTCGAAGCGGAGCGGCTGCCTGTCCCCTTCCTTGACGCGCCAGATCTTGTGGAGGATATACTTCCCTCCGGGAACCTTGCAGACCCAGGCCAGTTTGACCAGGAAGTCCGGAGCACCCAGGGACGGGGAAACGAACAGGTGCGGAATCCCCCGGACCCGAAGCGCCTGGATGGCGCCCAAGGATTCTCCGATCACCAGGTCCGGATGCAGTTCTTCCACCCAGGTAGCAATCTGAGCATGACCAATTTCCGGGTCGAAATCATACGTACGGACGATGCATCGGAGGTCCGTTCCTTCGAACTGCTCCCGCAGGAGACGCGGAATCCGGCTGTCGCCGCCTCCGCCCATACCGTGGATGTACAAAATGGTTTTCACATTGCAAAATTACGATTAATTCCTTAATTTTGTCAGATAAGTAATAGATTGTAGCAACCTGCTGATATGAAAAAATCTTTCTTTATTTTTGCTGCGGCAGCCCTTCTTCCCATTGTCGCCGCAGCCCAGAACCGGACCGCCGTGTCCGCCCCCAAAACTTCCGACTACCAGTTCACGACCGTCAAGGAAATCCCGGTCACCTCGATGAAGAACCAGTACCGCAGCGGCACCTGCTGGTGCTTCTCCGCCCTCTCCTTCCTCGAGTCCGAGGTCATCAAGGCCAAGAATCTCAAGGCCGATGCTTATCCGGATTTCTCCGAGATGTTCGTCATCCGCCACTCCTACCACGACAGAGCCATCAAGTATGTCCGTCTGAACGGCTATCTGAACATGGCCGCCGGCTCGGGTTTCGGCGATGTGCTTGAAGTCGTCCGCGACTACGGCCTGATGCCGCAGAGCGCCTATTCCGGCATGAACTACGGCTACGACCTCCCGGTCCAGGGCGAGCTCGACGCTGTCCTCAAGGGCTATGTCCAGGCGGTCATCACGAACCCCAATAAAAAGCTCACCCCGGTCTGGCCCAAGGGCTTCGACGGCATCCTGGACGCCTATCTGGGCGTTCTCCCGGAGACCTTCGAGGAGAATGGAAAGACCTACACCGCCGAGAGTTACCGCGACGCCTGGGGCATCAACCCGGACGACTATGTGAACCTCTCCTCCTACACGCACCATCCGTTCTATTCCCAGTTCGCCATCGAGGTGGAAGACAACTGGCGTTCCGGCCTGTGCTACAACCTCCCGCTGGACGAGTTCATGGCCGTCATCGACAATGCCCTGGGCAACGGTTACACCGTGCTCTGGGGTGGTGACGTGAGCGAGACCGGCTTCACCCGCGATGGTCTGGCCATCCTCCTGGACGAGGAAGCCAAGGCTACCTCCGGTTCCGACCAGGAGCGCTGGGTGGGTCCCGCCAAGCCCGAAGGCGCCGAGGCCGCCGAGGCCAAGAAGGAATTGCCTAAGGAACTGGAAGTCACCCAGGAGAGCCGTCAGATTATGTTCGATGAGAAGACTTCCACCGACGACCACGGCATGCACCTCTATGGCATCGCCAAGGACCAGAACGGCACCAAGTACTACCTGATCAAGAACTCCTGGGGCGTGACCGGCGCTTATGACGGCGTCTGGTACATGTCCGAGAACTTCGTGAAGGCCAAGACCCTGAACTTCGTGGTCAACAAGAAGGCCCTCCCGAAGGACATCGCCAAGAAACTCGGTATCAAGTAATTAACCCTCGCCATTATGGCGCTTACGAAGCATATTCCCAATGCGATCACTTCCATGAATCTCCTCTCGGGGATCCTGGGAGTGATCTTCGCGTTGGAGGGGCGCCTGGAATGGGCCCTTCCCCTGATGATCCTGGCGGCGGTCTTCGACTTTTGCGACGGCCTCGCCGCCCGGCTCCTGAACGCGTACTCCCCCATCGGCAAGGAACTGGATTCCCTGGCGGATATGGTGAGTTTCGGCGTCCTTCCGGCCATCATGCTGTTCAAGGTACAGCCGTTGGACGCTCCCGTGCTTCTGCGGTTCCTGCCCTTGTTCGTGGCCGTGATGTCGGCCCTGCGGCTGGCGAAGTTCAACATCGACGAGCGCCAGACTTCCGACTTCCTGGGCCTTCCCACGCCTTCCTGCGCGATGGTGTGCGGTTCCCTGGCCTATTTCCTGCACACGCAGGGCGGTGTTCCCGCCGGTGCGGGCCCCTGGCTCCTGGCGGCCATTGCGGTCATCATGGGCCTTCTCCTCGTCAGCGAAGTCCCGATGTTCGGGATGAAAATCAAGAAAGGCCATAAGCTTCTGGATACGAAGCGTATAGCCTTCCTGGTCCTGGCCGTGGCCTGTGTGCTCGCCGTCATCCTGTTCAAGCAGGACTGGAGCCTGGCCATCCTGGCCGTGTTCTCCATTTACATCGCGGAGAACCTGATTGTGGCGCTGATCAATAGTTGTCGGCGCGGAGCATAAAGTAGCTCTTCGGGTGCTTGCACACCGGGCAGAGTTCCGGTGCCTTCTTGCCCACCACGATGTGGCCGCAGTTGGAGCACTCCCAGATCATGTCCTCGTCGCGGGAGAACACGATGCCCTCCTGGATGTTGGCGAGAAGCTTGCGATAGCGCTCCTCGTGGACCTTCTCGATGGCGCCCACCTTCTCGAACAGGAAGGCGATGTCGTTGAAGCCTTCTTCCCGCGCTTCCTTCGCAAACTGGGCGTACATGTCCGTCCACTCATAGTTCTCGCCGGCGGCAGCGTCGGCGAGGTTCGTTTCCGTCGACGGGACCTCGCCCCCGTGCAGGAACTTGAACCAAATCTTGGCGTGTTCCTTCTCGTTCTTGGCGGTCTCCTCGAAGAGGTTCGCAATCTGCACATAGCCATCCTTGCGGGCCTTACCGGCATAGTACTGATACTTGGTGTGCGCCTGGGATTCCCCGGCGAATGCAGCGGCGAGATTCGCCTCGGTTTTCGTTCCTTTCAGTTCCATAATTATCCGTTTTAATGTTGTATATTTGTACTCGTAGGATACAAAGATAAGCATTTTTCGAGAATAACAGGTTTTGCAGTCCAATTTCGCAATTTGTTTCGTATCTTATTGTAAAATAGGAGATAAAACATAATAGTTTTAAGTGGTAACAAAAAAGTTAACACCCCGAAAGGCCTCAAAAAGGGCGGTTTCGGCCCGAAAGAAGCCCGTCCGGAGACGTGTCAGCAGGAAGAAGGTGAACTGGAAATGGAAGGTCAGTCCATGGCTGGTCGCGGGCCTTTTCCTGGCCCTCGCGGCGGCGGTGTTATACCCCTATTTCCGTAATGGGAACTTCGCCTCGGAAGGGGCTGCCGTCCCCGAACACGCGCACGCTTTCTGTGTCGATCTTTCGCACCACAACACCGGCATCGTCTGGGACTCCCTGAAGGTCGTCGTGGACCGGAACGGCAACACGACCAAGGACCTTCTCCGGGCCAAAGCGATCTTCCCCGTTTCCACCGTCATCCTCAAAGCGACCGAGGGCGAGAAGCTCACGGACCGGAAATTCGCCGAGTACTGGGAGGAAGCCGGAAAGCGTTCGTATCCCCGCGGCGCCTACCACTTCTTCCGGTCTTCCCGGAATGCCGAACGGCAGGCGCAGAACTATATCTCCAAAGTCAACCTCCGCCACAGCGACCTTCCCCCTATTCTCGATGTCGAGACAATGCACGAGGGCTGCACGAAGCAGGATCTAAACGACCGGGTGCAGGTCTGGCTCAAAACCGTGGAGAAACACTATGGGCGCACGCCCATCATTTATACATCGGATTCTTTCGCGCGTGACATCCTCTCCTCGGATATCACGAAGCATTATCCGATGTGGATTGCCCGCTACAACAAGGATGAACCCAAGTTCAAGTCCTGGACCATGTGGCAGTTTACCGACAAGGCCGTGCTGTACGGGGTGTCGGGTTATGTCGATTTATCAGTAATTCAATGAATATGAAGCGAATACTTCTAATTTCCGCCCTGCTTGCGGCAACGGTTTCCGCCTTCGCGCAAAAGAAACCTCTCGACCACGACGCCTATGACGGATGGCAGGCAGTCAGCGGAATCACGCTCTCCCCGACCGGGAAGGTGATGTCCTATGCCGTCAATCCCCAGGAAGGCGACGGTACGCTATATTTCCGCATCATTGAAAAGAAGAGCACCCGGGTCATCACCATCCCCCGCGGCTACCAGGCCCGGATCCTCGACAATGAGAATTACGCCGTGTGCCTGATCAAGCCGGAGTTCCAGAAGACACGCCGCGCCAAGATCAAGAAACTGACGGGCGACAAGCTGCCGCAGGACTCATTGGCCATCATCAATCTTCTGAGTGGAGACATTCGCAAGTATCCGAATGTCAAATCGTTCCAGCTTGGACTTCACGCAACGGATCAATTTGCATTTGCGACTATCGACACTTCTTTTGTCAAGAAACTGGACAAGGACAAGGGCACTCCCGTGGCCGTCTATCACTTCGAGGACGGGCATATCGACACGCTGAAGAACATTGACAAATACGCCTTCAGCAAGGACGGGAAAACCCTGGCGCTGGTGCAGAAGACGGACAAGAAACACTCGGTCGTCGGGTTCTATGTCGATGGAAAAGCCCGGATTCTGACGGACACCGCCACCTTCCACGCGCTGCCGACTTTCAATGAGGCCGGAAGCCAGGCGCTTTACCTCCAGGCAATGGATACGGTATCCACCGGAAGCAAGCACACTTCCCTGTGGCTGTACGATGTACCCAAGGCTGAATCCACCGAAATCGTCGCTTCCGGTCAGCGGAAGAATATGCCTGAGAATTGGGGACTTACGGAAAACAGTTCCTACTCCTTCAGCCACGACGGAAGCAAGATCTTCGCCGGCATCCAGGAGTTCGTTCCGGTCAAGGATACGAACCTCGTTTCCTTCGAGACCGCCGGCCTGGACATTTGGAAGTGGGATGCCGATGAAATCCCGCCTCGGATGAAGGCGAACCTCGCCCGGGACAAGAAACGCACTTACCCCTGCCTGTACCAGGACGGATCCCTCGTTCCCTTCAATCTGAACAAGGCGGATCGGCTGGTTTTCGGAGACCGGGGCGATGCTAATGTCGCGCTTGAGATAAGTGAGGCTAATCCAGTTGAAACACAATGGAATGTGCAAAATGAAATGATTCTTTCCATCGTCCATCTTGACACCGGAAAGAAGGAAGAAATAGCCCGCGGCGCATTCGATTCCCCGCAACTCTCCCCCAAGGCGAAATATGCCATCTGGTGGGATTATAAGGAGCGCGCGTGGTTCACCTATGACATCGCTAGCGGAACGACGCGGAACTTGACCGGTGACATCGACACAATCTTCTGGGATGAGAAGGACGACCATCCGATGATGCCGGAGCCCTATGGAATTGCGTTCTGGACGAAAGATGACGGAAGTGTCGCCTTGTACGACCGGTATGACTTGTGGTGCGTCTTTCCCACGGACGGAAAAAACATTCGCGACACCCGGGGCCGGGAGCAGAAACGCACCTACCGGTATGTCAACACAAAGGACGCCGAGGACGATCCTGGCATCGGCCCCGGCGAAACCGTCTTCCTGAAAGTGTTCGACGAGACCACCAAGGAGAACGGCCTCGCCTCCTACCAACCGATTGGAAAGATCCTGCAAATCAAGACGTTGGATTTCGGAGGATACACCTATGACGGTCTCAAGGTTGCGAAGTACACGCCCGTAATGGCCTACGTGAAAGGCAATTTCCAGGAGCCGATGGACCTGTATTACGGGGAAATGGCATGGGGCAAGCTGCATACGGAGATAATTACCGCCATCAATCCCCAACAGAAGGATTACAACTGGGGCACCGTGGAACTGTTCCAGTGGACCACCTTCGACGGAAAGAAACTGGACGGTCTCCTGTACAAGCCGGAGGACTTCGACGCCACGAAGAAATACCCGCTGATGTGCTACTTCTACGAGACCAATTCCGAGACCCTGTACCGGAACATCGTCCCACAGCCCAGCTGGTCTACGGTGAACATTACCTTCTATACCTCAAGAGGTTACGTGGTCTTTGTGCCTGACATCGTCTATACGCCCGGCCTGCCGGGTCAATCGGCCTACAACTGCATCGTGAGCGGCGTGGAGGCGCTGGCGAAGAACCCGTGGATCGACCGGGAGAACATGGCCATCCAGGGCCAGAGCTGGGGCGGCTACGAGGTCGCATACCTGATCACCCGCACGAACATCTTCAAGGCAGCGGGCGCAGGGGCACCGGTGTCCAACATGACATCGGCCTACGGCGGTATCCGCTGGGAATCCGGGATGAGCCGCCAGTTCCAGTACGAACAGACGCAGTCCCGCATTGGCAAGGACCTCTGGAACGGTCTGGAACTTTATATGGAGAACTCTCCCCTCTTCCGGCTTCCGAATGTCCAAACGCCCGTCCTGATTATGCACAACGACAATGACGGCGCCGTTCCGTGGTACCAGGGCATCGAAATGTTCATGGGCCTGCGCCGCCTTGGCAAGCCCGCCTGGCTGCTGGAATACAACAACGAGGCCCACAACCTCAAGGAGCGCCGCAACCGCAAGGACCTAACGATCCGCCTCCAGCAGTTCTTCGACCACTACCTGAAAGGCGCCCCGGAACCCGCCTGGATGCGCGACGGCGTCCCGACGATGAAGAAGGACTACTACTTTGGCTACGAATACTGATTATCAGCCACTTAAACGTAGAGAGGTGCACCGTCAAGTGCACCTCTCTTGTATTAAAATATTATCAATCAATTAGTTAATTTTCCATCTTCTTCAGCAGGCACTGGATCAGCTTCCCGTTTTCGTCACGAAGGTGCATACCGTTGCCACGGCAGTATTTCCAGTGGCGGCAGGAGGCGCAGTCATCCTTGTACATCCAGGTGCGGTCGCGATAGGGCTGGAAGCGGGAGTTCCAGATTTCCATGAAATCGTCCTGGTAGATATTGCCCTGGTGATAGTCGGCGCGGATGCTGGCGCACGCCGATATGGAACCATCGGCCAGGACGGAAGCCACGGAGACGCCGGCCTGACACATATAGAAATGGCTGCGGACTTCGCCCTCGTAGTTGCCCAGGAAGCCTTCGCAGGCGAATTCCGCCATG
The DNA here is from genome assembly GCA_017558775.1 of Bacteroidales bacterium. Lineage (GTDB taxonomy): Bacteria > Bacteroidota > Bacteroidia > Bacteroidales > UBA932 > Cryptobacteroides. The sequence goes on from JAFYTP010000002.1 coordinate 14,988, forward strand.
ATGCGGCCTTCTTTCCGCGTCGCCTTGATGAATTCCATCAGGCCGCGGATTTCGGCGCCGGTAAGCTGTAATTCGGGATCCTGCGCGGCCCGGCCCACGGGAAAGACCGTGAACAGCCGCCACTCCTTGAGACCCAGGCCAATGAGATATTCCTTCAGCTCATTCAGATGCGGATAGCTGCGCCGGTTCACGCAGGTGACGACATCGAAGGCGATTTCGCCGGAATCGATGACCATCTTGATGGCTGCCGATGCGCGCTTGAAGGAGCCGGGGACGCCCCGCATCCAGTCGTGGTCCTCCTCGAGACCGTCCAGGCTGATGGTCATCGCGCGAAGACCGCTCTGCAGCAGGCGCTTGTAGCGCTCCGGCGTCAGGCCCCATCCGTTCGTAACCATTCCCCAGGGGAACTCCTTCTCGTACATCATCCGGCCGCAGGCCTCCAGGTCAGGACGCATCAGCGGTTCGCCGCCGGTGACATTGATCATCACCTTGTGCGGGTCCGTGGCGGCGCGCACGCTGTCAAGGACCTTGGCGAAATCCTCCATCGGCATATCCGGCGTCAGGGCCGTCTGCTTGCAATCGCTGCCGCAGTGACGGCAATGGTGGTTGCAGCGAAGGGTACATTCCCAGAAAAGTTGCCGGAGCGGATGTTCCTTAATCGCATCGTCCTGCAACTTCTTCGTGATATCCAGCGCGATACGGCGCCTTAAAGTGAGTCTTTCGTCCATTAGTCTTCCTCTTCCAGAACGGCATCGGCGTGGACGTCGAAAGCGCCGCTGTAAAATTTCCTGTCGCCTTTCTTGGTCCGCTCGAAAACCAAATCCTCATTGGCGAGAATCTTGGTGCGGAAAGATCCGTTCTCGCTCCCGTCCACATCCTCGAACTTGACGATAGAGCCCCCGTTCCAGTCAAAATCCGGCAGGTCCCTTTCGAAATGGCCCTTTGCATCGGTATAGAGCGTATCTTTTCCGTACTTCTCATCTTCCGGATACCGGTCGAAGACCACGCGGATGCCGGGGATTGGATTCGTCCGCACGTCTTTCACGTCTCCGACGAGCTTATAGTCGGCAGAAGGGCATCCGTACATCTTTGCGCAGCTGGTCAAAAAGCAACCGCTAAATCCCAGGACACCCAACAGGTTGCCCAGGACCCGCCTCCAACTGATGTTAAGCCTCGTTATCATTACTGTTCTTTCTTGAGGACGGCCTTGGTCTCAATGGTGAAATCGCCCTTATACCAGGCGTCATCGGTCTTCTTAGTCTGCTTGACGGTCAATCCATCGCGCTTCACGATTTTCGTTTCGAACCGGCCATTGGCATCACCGTCAACATCCTCGAATTTCACCTTGGCAGTACGCGCTTCATCCGGCCAGGAATACTTCAGCTGGTCCTTTTCGAAATGGCCGGCCTGATCGGTATACAGCGTGTCGTTCACATAAGAAGGTTTGTCTTCCTCAGGGAAAAAGACCACCCGAATGCCAGGAATGGCTTCCCCGGTTTCATCTTTAACGTCTCCGAGGAACTTATAATTTGCATGTGGCTGACCATACATACACAGTCCGCCACCGCCGCCGAAAATGGGACCTTCCTTGTCGCAACTTCCGAATCCCAGGATGGCCAACAGGCCGCTCATCGCATACTTCCAATTGATTTTCATTTTTAGTCCGTTTTATTTTGGTCCGGCCGTTCCATCACTTCGTAACGGATGGGCGGGACACCGTACATTAATCGAATGGGCATTTCGCCCGGATTCGGTTTGAAGATGGTCGTATCGGAAGGGAGTACATACAGCGTGTCAACGTCCTTAACGACGCGGCGAACCCGCATCTTGGGGCTGCAGGATGAGAAACCCAGCAGGCCCAGCAGGCCGACTGCCAGCATCCATCTGATCCGATCCTTTTTCATAACCATCTTTTAAATACGGGATATGGGGAAACCTTGCATCGGGCAAGGAATTATTTTATCAATACTGCAATCATCGCACCAGCGACGGCCTCGGAAGCGCCTGTTCCGCCCAGTTTTTCGCGGACTTCGGCGTAATCCGCAGCCATCCGGGCGCGATAGTTCTCATCCTCCAAAAGGCGGCGGACCTCCGTAACCAGGTTTTCCGGTGTCATATAGTTCTGCAGGAATTCCTTGAAAGCGGCGCGGTCGATGACCAGGTTTGCCAGGCTGATATATTTGATTTTGAGGATGATGCGCCCGATGAGATAGGTCAATGGCGCCGTCCGGTAACCCACGGCCTGGGGCGTGCCCAGCAGGGCCGCCTCCAGTGATGCCGTACCGGAATTGATGACGGCGGCCCGGGCATGGCGAAGAACGCCGTAAGTATCGCCGAAGACGAGACGGACGTAGTCCCCCGCCCCGGCGAGGTCGTAATCTTTCGGCGTCCGTCCCGGCGCGGCGGCGACAACGAACTGCAGGTTCGCATATTCCGGCATCGCATGGAGCCGGGCGGCCATCTCCAGATACACCGGCATCATCGTCTTGATTTCACCGCTGCGGGAACCGGCGAGAAGCGCGACCATCGGCCTGTCCGGCAATCCGTGCCGGTCCAGGAAAGTTCCCCGCGTCTCCTGCAAGGCCGGAGAACGGTCCACCGCGTCGATGAGCGGATTCCCCTTATAAATGAAATCCACGCCCTTCCGGCGGAAATAGTCGATCTCGAACGGGAAGACGATGAAGAGTTTATCGACATACGCCTTCAGTTTCTTGATCCGGCTCTCCCGGGAGGCCCAGACCTTCGGAGCGATATACCAGAACACCTTGAAGCCGGCCTTGTGCGCAAATTCGGCGATGCGGAAGTTGAAGCCGGGATAGTCGATGAGAATGACCACATCCGGTTTCCACGCAGCGATATCTTCCTCGCAGGAGCGAACCCTTCCGAGCAGTTTCCGCGCCTGGACAAAGACTTCCCAGATGCCAATGACGGCACCTTCCCGGTAGTCCTTGACCAAACCCGTCCCGCTCTGGTGTTCCTTGTACACGGCATTCATCAACCCGCCGCCCCAGAAACGCATATCCGCTTCGGGGTCGCGCGCGTACAGGCCGCGCATCAGGTTGGAGCCGTGCAGGTCACCCGAGGCTTCGCCGGCTACAAGGTAGTACTTCATATCTGTTCCTGGAGATTCCTCAGACGTTTCAGTTCGTCGAAATCGGTTCTGTCGATGGCATTGGGCGTGATGGTGATCCAGCCTTCCTCGTTCAGGACGTGGTCGGCGTCCGGGGAGCCCTCGTCGTCATCGACAAAATCACCGATCATCATATAGGCGGTCTCCCCTTCCTCCAACGGCGGGAGATTCTCCTGCAAATGGAAACCAGTGTCCTCGTACACCTTCAGGCGCTCGGTGTCCCAGGGCTGGAATTCCCTGACCCAGTGGCCCTTGCCCTGACGGGCGAAGCAGATGCCCAGCAGGCGGTCGGGAGTCACGTCCGGGAAGTTAATGTTATAAAGGAGACCGTATTTTCCTTCCGGCCAGTTCTCAAGCAGGAAGCGCAGGATGCCCGGCAGGTACTGTTCCACCAGGGAGAAGTCCGCGTCCGGGCGGAAGTTGCAAAGGGATACGCCGATGGCCTTGCAGCCGTTCAAGGCGCCTTCCTCCGTCGCACCGATGGTGGCAGAGTAGTTGGCGGCCGTCGCCGCGTTAGAGCCGTGGTTGATGCCGCAGATCACAAGGTCAGGATTGCGGCGCTCGTAGAAATATTCCAGGCCGAACTTCACGCAGGAAGCCGGCGTCGCGTCCAGATAATACCATTTCCCGGGCCCCTCTTCCGGAAGAGCCTTATGGGCCAACCGCTTCATACCCAGCGAAACAGCCATCGACATCGCGCTCTGGTGGTATTTCGGGGCGACGACCGTCACCTCCCCGAAACCGGCCATGACGCGGGCCAGGGCGTGGATTCCACCCGCCTTGTAGCCGTCGTCGTTGCTGATCAAAATCCGCATAAAAACTATTTTTAAAAAAATTATTTATTTCTTTCTGCAAAGATACGGATTTCTCCCATTTTTTTCGTAAATTTGCAGCGCCTTCGGACGAAAAGCCGAAGCGTTTGATTGGAAAACATTTAACTTTTATCCAAGTTCATCATGAATAGAATTGCTATCAACGGTTTTGGCCGTATCGGTCGTCTGGCGTTCCGTCAGATGTTCGAAGCTGATGGTTACGAAGTCGTCGCCATCAATGACCTCACAAGCCCCAAAATGCTTGCTCACCTTCTGAAGTACGACACCGCCCAGGGTGGTTTCGCCGGCAAGTTCGGTGAAGGAAAGCACACGGTGGATTACAAGGACGCCGTCCTCGCCGAAGACGGTAAGACTGTTGTCACCCCCGGTTCCATCATCGTGGACGGCAAGGAAATCACCATCTACGCGAAGCCCAATGCTGCTGAGCTCCCTTGGGGCGAACTCAATGTCGACGTCGTCCTCGAGTGCACCGGTTTCTACACCTCCAAGGCTAAGGCCTCCGCTCACATCCAGGCTGGCGCGAAGAAGGTTGTCATCTCCGCTCCTGCGGGCAACGACCTCCCTACCATCGTCTACAACACCAACCATAAGACCCTGACCCCGGCTGACACCGTGATCAGCGCCGCTTCCTGCACCACCAACTGCCTCGCCCCGATGGCCGACGCTCTCAACAAGTACGCTCCCATCCAGAGCGGTATCATGAGCACCATCCACGCCTACACCGGCGACCAGATGATCCTCGACGGTCCTCAGCGCAAGGGTGACCTCCGCCGCAGCCGTGCGGGTGCCTGCAACATCGTCCCGAACTCCACCGGCGCCGCCAAGGCCATCGGTCTCGTCATTCCTGAACTGAACGGCAAGCTCATCGGTAGCGCCCAGCGTATCCCCACCCCCACCGGTTCCACCACCATCCTGGTCGCCGTCGTGAAGGGTAAGGATGTCACCGTCGACGGCATCAACGCCGCGATGAAGGCCGCCGCCAACGAGTCCTTCGGTTACACCGAGGATCAGATCGTCAGCTCCGATATCATCGGCATGAAGTTCGGTTCCCTGTTCGATGCCACCCAGACCATGGTCTCCAAGATCGACGACGACACCTATCAGGTTCAGGTCGTCTCCTGGTACGACAACGAGAACTCCTACACTTCCCAGATGGTCCGCACCATCAAGTACCTCGCCGAACTCAAGTAAGTCAGGCACTTTCGAAGCGAACTCCATCCGGAGTAAGTCTCAAAGCAGGTTCCATTCGGGACCTGCTTCTTTTTTGCGTGAATTATAGAAAATTTTTTATGAATTTACAGAATATAAAAAATATTTTTTATATTTGCGAGCAGAAAACCCAAACAATAACACTAGATATGAAGAAACTTACCCTCGTATTGGCCCTTCTGGCCGCATTCTCCTTTGCGGCAAAGGCCCAGGACTTCACGCCTTACCCTTACATCCAGCTCCAAGGCGGCGCCTCCTACGACTTCGGTGATGCCAGTTTCACCGAGCTACTATCCCCGGCTGCCCAAATCGCCGTCGGCTATCAGTTCGTCGACTGCTGGTCCCTCCGATTCGCCGTGAACGGCTGGCAGGCCAAGCACACCTCCTGGCAGACAGAATCCCTATACAGGTACAATTTCGTCCAGCCCAATCTGGACTTGATTCTTGATTGGACTGCCGGTTTCTTAGGTTGGCGGCCCGATCGTCCCGTCAGCGTGTACACGCTCTTCGGAGCGGGCGCCGGCATTGGCCTGGAGAATCAGAAAGCGAACGACCTCGCCGCTGCCGGTGAGTCCTTCGAGCACCTCTGGAATCCCGTAAAGCCTTTCTGGAACCTTCGCTCCGGCATAGGTACCGACATCCGGCTGACCGACCGGGTGGCCTTGAACCTGGAATTCGACGCCCAGTACTATCCCGACTCCTTCAACTCCCGGGAGAATCGCAAAGTCGGATCCAGCCCCGATTACCATTTCGTCCTCCTCGGCGGCCTGAAATTCAACCTGGGCTGGAGACCGAAGAAGGTCGCCCCCGCCCCGGTCAATACCTATAATCCCGCACCGGCCCCGAAACCCGCACCCAAGCCGGAGCCCAAGAAGGAAGAACCTAAAAAGGAGTATCAGCCCGAACCCGCGAAGCCCGTCGTCATTGAAAAGGGCGCCGATGTGGACATCTTCTTCGACCTGAACAAGTCCGTCATCCGCGATGACCAGGTTCCTACCTTGAACCAGCTCGTCAGCTTTATGCGCAGCAACCCGGACGCCAAGGTCAAGCTGGACGGCTATGCCGACCGCGGCACCGGCACCCCTGACATCAACCAGACGCTTTCCGAACAGCGCGTGATGGCAGTCCGTCAGTTCCTCGTGACCCGCGGCATCAACGCCGACCGCATCTCCACCGCCGCCCACGGCGACACGGTCCAGCCCTTCACCGGCGAAAAGAACCGCGCCGTCACCTGCCGGATCCGATAATCCTGTACCTAGAAATAGAAAAGGCGGGTCGCTTGTGCGATCCGCCTTTTTCTTGAGCCGTTCCGTTCAATATTCCCGCGGCCCAAAAATGTCTGTGCCAATACGAACCATGGTGGCGCCATGCTTGACGGCCAGCGGCCAGTCCCCGGACATACCGATGGAAAGCTCCGTGAAGGTCTCCGCCAATTCCGGATACTCCGCCCGAATACGGTTGAACAAGGCCTCAATCCGTGCAAAATCCGCCTCAATCACCGCCTCATCCTCCGTATTCGTCGCCATACCCATCAATCCTCTAATACGGACATTGCACATTCCAGACGGTGAGGCGGTTTCTGAAGGAATACCCTTACCGGCCTCTATAATCGACAGAATATCCTCTTCACTGAATCCGTGTTTGGTCTCCTCAGCACCAAGATGAAGTTCCAGAAGGATATCGACAATCTTGTCATTGTCTCTCCCCCATTTGTCAATTGCCTCCAGAAGATGGAGTGAGTCCACGGACTGGACCAGGGAGACGTATGGGAGGACGAGTTTGAGCTTGTTGGTCTGGAGGTGGCCAATGAAGTGCCATTCGACGTCGGAGGGCATCTGGGGCACCTTGGCGGCCAGTTCCTGGGGGCGGTTCTCGCCGAAGAGACGCTGGCCCGCGTCGTAGGCCTCCATCAGGCGGTCGACCGGGTGGAATTTGGAAACTGCCACCAGTTTGACACCTGATGGCAGTTTCGCATAAAGGGATTTGAGGTTATCGCCTACCATTCTTCTTGGCCTGCTGTTTCTGCATTTCACGCTGCATCTTCTGGGCCTCTTCCAGGCGCTGCTGCCACTTGGACTTGGGCGCGGGCTTGCCTTCGGCGGCCTTCAGCTTCGCAAGGATCTCTTCCGGATGGACAAACCACTTCTTGATCACCCAGGTCTCCACCATCGTGATGAGGTTGGAGAGGAGGTAGTAGTAGCTCAAACCGGAGGAGAGGTTGTTACAGATGAAGAACATCATGATCGGCATCATATAGAGGCTCATCACCTGCATCATCTTCGCGTTCGGATCGTCGCCGACACTCTGATTCCGCATCGTCACGCGGGAATAGAAGAACATCGACACGGCCATCAGGAGGGCGAACAGGGAGATGTGGTCCATGCCGAAGACGCTCGTACCCCAGTGGATCACGTCGTCATAGGCGGACAGGTCCTCGGCCCACAGGAAGTTCTGCTGACGCAGCTGGATGGAGGCCGGGAAGAAACGGAACATCGCCCACAGGATCGGGAACTGGAGGAGCATCGGGAGGCAGCCTCCCATCATTGACACGCCGGCTTTCTTGTATAGCTCCATCGTCGCCTGCTGTTTCTTCATCGCGTCTTCCTGCTTGGGATACTTGGCGTTGATCTTGTCGATCTCCGGCTTCAGAACCTGCATCTTCGAGGTCGAAGAAAGGCTCTTGTAGGCGAAAGGAAGGACGACGATCTTGATGAAGATGGTCATCAAGAGGATGATGAGGCCAAAGCTCTTGATGAACTTGCTCAGCCAGTCGAACAGCGGGATAATCACCCACTTGGTAATCAGGCCGACAACGCGGCCGCCCAGTGGAATCACCTTCTCGTAAGCGTGGTCATAAGCCTTGAGGCCCTTGTAGTTGTTGGGACCAAAGTAGAACTCGAAGGGAATGTCGATACGCGGAGAACCCGGCTGGATGTCCGCCCGCATGGAAGCGGCGCAAGCCATCAGATTATGGTCGGGATCGTCCTTGCCGAGAAAGTCAATGGAGAACTCGCCGTAGGTGAAGTCCTTCGGAGCCCGCATGATGGCGGAGAAGAACTGCTGCTGGAAGGCGAACCATTCAATCTTGTTGTCGAAGCGCTTGTTGCCCTTGCGGCCGTTGCCGATGTTCTCCGGCTTCTTGTCGTCCGGGAAGTAGTAGTTCAGGCGGGAGTACTGGCTCTCGTTCTTGTAACCCTTCTCCATGCGAGGAATGACAGCCTCGAAGTCCACGTCGATGTTGCCCACGTTGCGCGGGATCAGGTTCTCCATGTTCACGAAGGAAAGGGTCTGGTTCACCGAGTAGGAATCCTTCACGAGCGTGTAGGTTTCCTCGATGTAACCGCCGCCCGAGAACGGGAGGCGCATCACGACGGTGGAGTCCGTGGAAGCCGCGGCGACGTACTCGAAGTTGAACTTACGGGTATCGACAGCCGTAGGGGCATACACCACGAAGCCCAGCTGGGACTTTCCTTCCTGAAGGATGTAGAGATCCTCCTTGTTATAGGTCTGGTAGTCCTTCACGCGCACGCTGAGCGGCTGGGCGCCCATCGTGGTGAAGACCACCGCGAGTTTTTCATTTTCAAGGGTGACGGTCTGCGCCTCGGCGTTGGCGGCGGCGTTCAGCAAGGAATCGCTGTACACCGCGGCCTGCACCGGCAGGGCGGCGACGACCGTATCCTCCGGATGCTCGGCCAGGTATGCGGCGCGGATGCTGTCCTGCCGGGCGGCCTCGACGGCGGCCAGGGAGTCCAGCTGCGCCTGCCACTCCATCTGCTTCCGGGCCTGCCGGCTCTGGTAGCCGAAGAAGCCGATGAAAAGCAGGGTGATCAGGACCCATCCGATAATTGAGTTTCTATCCATAGGCTATTCGCTCTGCTCCTCTTCCTTCTCCTTCGAAACCAGTTCGCGGATCTGCGCCTCCAGCTGCTTGAGTTCTTCCTTCGCAGCGTCGATGCGCTCCTGCATCTGGGCCTTGAGCTGCTCGGCGCCCTTGGACAGGCCGAAGAAGCCGATGTTGTTCTCGTAGGTCTGGATGTCCTGCTGGAGCTGGTTGTACTTCTGGGTGAGCTTGTCCTTCTCGGTGAGCGGCGCGTTGCGGCGCGGCTCACGGACAGGGCCACGGCCGCCATCGCGGCGTCCGCCCCGGTTGAAGTCGGGGAACTTGGCCTGCATGGCGGCGCGGTAAGCGGCGCCCACGGCCTCCTTCTCCTTGAACGGGACGAAACCGATGGCACCCCAGCGCTCGGCGAAACCGCGGGCGGCTTCAGTATCAGCCTCCGCATCGACGGAGACATAGGCCTCGATTTCCTCGATGAGGGCGCGCTTGGCCTTCAGGTTGCCGTAGTAGTCGTTCTCGGGCTTGCTCTGCTTGTCACGCTCGTTGAAAAAGGCGTCGCAGGCGGCGCGGAAGCGCTTCCACAGCTGCTCGGACTTCTTGCGAGGCACGGCGCCGATCTCCTTCCACTGCTTCTGGAGGTCGATCAGGGCGTCGGAGGTCTTCTTCCAGTCGGTGCTGTCCTTCAGGGCCTCAGCCTGCTCGATCAGGGCGAGTTTCTTCGCCATGTTGTCGTTCATGCTGTCCTTGAACTCGTTGTAGTACTCGCGCTTGCGGCTGAAGAAAGCGTCGCAGGCGGCGCGGAAGCGGTCGTACACCTTCTGGTTGTCCTTGCGGGTGGCGAAACCGATCTTGCGCCATTCGGCCTGGATACCCTCAATCTCCTTGGAGAGGGCGTTCCACTGGTTGGAGGAAGTGATCTCCTGGGCGGCGATGGCCTCGACCTTCTCGCAGAGGGCGGTCTTCGCCTCGAGGTTCGCGGCGTGCTGCTCCTTGAGGCCTTCGAAATGGGCCTGGTACTTCTTGTTGATGACGGCGGTGGCGGCGCGGAAGCGCTCCCAGATGGAGTCGCGGAATTCCTTGGCCACGGGGCCGTATTCCTTCCACTGCTCGTGGAGTTTCTGGAGCTCCTTGAAGGCGCCCACGACGTCCTCGCTCTCGGCGAGGGCCTCGGCCTGCTCGCAGAACTCGGTCTTGGCCTCGAGGTTCTTGCGGAAATCCAGGTCGCGGAGTTCGCGGTTGATCTGCACCAGGTCGTAGAACTTCTCCACATAGAGCTGGTAGGTGTCGTTGATGTCGCGGAAGTTCTGCTGCGGGACCGGACCGGTCTCGCGCCAGCGGTTCTGGATCTCGCGGAACTTCGGGAAGGCGTCCTTCATGTCGCCCTGCTCCTCGACGAGGGCCTTCAGGTCCTCGATGATCGCCTGCTTCTTGGCGAGGTTGTCCTCGCGCTCGGCGTCGAGCTGGCGGTTGTACTCGGCGCGCTCTTTCTTATAGGTATTGTAGAGGGACTTGAAGCCCGCCTCGATGGCGGCGAACGGGCTCACGGCCTCGCTCACCAGCGGCTCGGTGGCAGGTTCCTCCACGGTTTCGGCATCGGGTTCTTCGACCGTCGCGTCCTCGCCGGCCTCCGCCTTTTCGCGGGAGAGCCGCTTGTAGAAGGCGGACTTCAGGGCCTCAGCCTCCTTGGAACGCTTCATGCGGTCTGCGCTTTCCGTCAGTTCCTGGAACAGTCCAGAGAGTTCGGCCAGGGTCTTGTCGCCATAGTTGACGACGGTCTCCTTGACCTCCTCGGCAGCCTCCTTCACTTCCTCGACCTTTTCCTCCACGGCTTCCACGGTCTCCTCCACAACCTCCTTCACTTCTTCGACGACCTCCTGGGACGTTTCCTGTGCTACATCTGCGGTCTCGATGACGGTCTCGACGACCTCAGGCTTCATTTCTTCACTCATAGTAAAATGGTGTTCAAAAGTTAAACATACAGAACGCAAATATAACAATTTTTCGACAATTAATATTACATTTGCAGGACCGAAACGAAATAATCCATGCGCATCGATATCCTCACCGTCGTACCGGAACTTTTGGAGAGCCCGCTGAGCCACTCCATCCCGGGCCGGGCCATCAAAAAAGGCCTGGTGGAAATATATGTCCATAACCTCCGCAAGTACGGCCTCGGGCCGCGCCTGACGGTGGATGACTATTGCTACGGAGGTGACGCCGGCATGGTGATGATGGTGGAGCCCGTCTTCAAGATGATCGAGGAGCTCAAGGCCGAGCGCGACTACGACGAAGTCATCTACATGGCCCCGGACGGCGAGATTCTTGACCAGGGCATCGCCAACGAACTGTCCCTCAAGGAGAACATCATCATCCTTTGCGGTCACTACAAGGGTATCGACGAACGCATCCGCGAACATCTGGTCACCCGCGAGATCTCCGTGGGCGACTTCGTGGTGAGCGGCGGCGAGATTCCGGCCGCCCTCCTCGCCGACAGCATCATCCGCCTGATTCCGGGCGTGCTGACCGACGAGACCTCCGCCCTTTCCGATTCCTTCCAGGACGGCCTGGTCTCCCCTCCCGTCTACACCCGTCCCGCGGACTTCAACGGCTGGAAGGTCCCCGACGTCCTCCTCTCCGGCAATCCGAAACTCATCCAAGCCTGGCAGGACGAACAAGCCCTGAAGCGCACGAAGGAGAGAAGACCCCATCTTTTGGATTAAAAGAATCCATGAAATACAATAAGAGAATTAGGCTCGCAATCGCTGCGAGCCTAATCCCTGGTTAGTTAGTAGTGTATTCTTACTCAGAAGAAGGTTAATTGTAACGGTTAGAAGAAGCGTCTTTCTTTCTCCGAAAAGAACATATGGTTTTGTCCTTTTCTCAAGACAAAGATAGGCAAACTTTCTTTACTTGCAAATTTTTTTGAACAAAAGTTTACTTAATAAATTTCTTTAAAAACTATAAGTAAGTTTAACCATGGCGTTCCGCGTGGCCTGAGGGTAGATTCCGGCCTCCATATACTCACCACCGTCCCATGCGCGATAAACCCACGCAGAAGCGTAATACTCGCGGTTCAGGAGGTTATTTACATATAAGGCCACACCTAAGGAACCAGTCGGAAGCGGGAATGAATGGCTCAAAGAAAGGTCCACGAAATAATAGGCGGGAATGCAACGGTCGGCATTGCCGGTGTTGTCCCAATACTGTTTTCCGACATACTTTCCGCTTAATGTCAGCGGCCAGCCCTGGAAAGGATCCAGTTCCACAAGGCCCATCCCAACGACGGACGGAGAAAGGAGCATCGGTGTATTCTGATAGACCTCTTCCTTATAACCGCCATCAACCCAATTCTCCAAATAGGCGGTGAAAGAACGGAGACGGTTCGTGGAGAGGGTGAGGTTTCCGTCGAAGCGCAGCCAGGACGCGGGCTTCCAGGCGGCGGCGAGTTCAACACCGCGGCGCCAGCCCCGACCCACATTTTCCTTGATGGCGTAACCGGAGGTGCTGAGCTTGCCGGTTTCCAGCAACATATCCTTGTATTCCATCAGATAGACATTGGCGGATGCCGTGAAACGCTCGGCGCTGAACTGGTATCCCGCTTCGATGTCCAGCATCGACTCCGGCTTGATGGGAATCATCTCTTCCTTGATATTCTCCTTGATGTCGCTCTTGCCGGGTTCGCGATGGCCGATGGCGGCGGAAGCGTAGAGTTTGTGCGCGCCGAACAGCGCCGTCACGCCCGCCCGGGGATTGAAGAAATCCCATTTCTCGTGATAGTCGATCTTTTTCGAGCTGGCTTTGTCGTCCCGCCCCACGATGGAATAGTCGACGTGCCGATACTGAAGGTCGGCATAGGCCGTCAGCCACGAAACCGGCTGGTATTCAGCGCGGAGGAAGCCTGTCCCCTCCTGTTTGACACCCGTGTTCCGGTACCAGGCATCCTGCTCGTTCATCGACGCATAGTCATAGGAAGAGCCCAGCAGGCGCGCCCAGAGCATCTCGCCCCAGTGTCCGCCGACATAGCGGGAGACATTCACACCTCCATCCACCTTCAGGGTGCCCGTCCGGTAGCGGAGGTCGGACTGGAAAACGTACAGGTCGTTGTCCATCTTCTTCCGGTAGATCATGTCGCTCTTCTTCTCGCCCTGCCAGGAGGAGAAAGGATAGCCGAACTCGGCGAACTTCCGGCCAGTCTTATAGTATTCGTCGTAGCCGTCGCCGCGGGTGTAGTCCGCCACGGACGCCCAGGTGAGCGCGTCCGTGAGCTGACGGGTATAATTCAGCTGCAGATGGTGCTGGGTGTAATTGTCGGTCTGGTTCGGGTAGTAGCAGGTATTGCCGTTATCATCGACATACTTCCCCGCCCCGTTGTAACGGCGGTCCACGGCGTATATCGACGGGTCGATGCCATCCCAGGTCATACCGCTCTTCTGGTCGCCCATCAGATAGGTCAGTCTCAAGGAGTTGCGACCTTTCAGCCAGCCCAGCACGGCGAAAAGCGAAGCGGATTCCACCTCACCGTTCCGGATATAACCGTCGGTACGGCCGGCGGAATAGGCCAGATTAAAGTACAGTCCCGAAGGCAGCAGGCCGGACGTTCCGGAGACCGTCGTCAGGATGGTTCCATAGGATCCCGCCGATAGTTCCCAACGGAAGGAAGGATACTGTGAGACGAAAGCCGTGTTCATATTGACACTTGCTCCGAAGGCGCCGGCTCCATTCGCCGACGTGCCCAATCCGCGCTGCACCTGCACACCGGAAAGAAGGGCCGTCAAAGCGGGGATATTGACCCAGAACACTTCCTGGGACTCGGAGTCGTTCAGGGTAATACCGTTTAAGGTAACATTGATCTGCGAGCCTTTGGAGCCGCGGATGGTCATGGCGGAATTGCCCAGTCCGGTACCGCCCTCGTTGTACGTCACCACGGAAGGCAGCAGGTTCAGGGTCATCGGCAGGGAGTTCATCGGATTGGTCGCCCGCAGGGCTTCCTTGCCGATATCGGTATGCGTTACAGGGGTGTGGGTCCCGGCACGGGACGCGGAAACAATGACTGAATCCAGTCTTTCAGGCTCCTGCGCTCCCGCGCAGAGGCACATAGCGGCAAACGCCGCTGTCAATACGGTTTTTTTCATTAATACATTCCTCCGGCGGTATGAACCGCATCAGGTTCAACGGGTGTGTTCTCAACCGGGCCACCAGGCCCGATACCCCGTGTTATTTATTTCTTTTTCTTTTCCAGTTCGATTTCGTACATCTTCGGCCAGTATTTACCGGTCAAGAAGATACGGCCGTCCTTATCCACGGCAATGCCGTTCAGCACGTCTGTATCACCGGTCCGCTCCTTATAAGGAAGCAGGCCGCGGCAGTCGATGCTCGCTTCCACCACCCCGTCGTCGGGATTGATGATCACGATAGAGTCGGAGGTATAGACATTGGCCCATACCTTACCGTCGATATATTCCAGTTCGTTGAGATAGCGCACCGATTTCCCGTCCAACGTCACCCGCTGGCGCCGCAGGACGTTCAGGTCCTTGTCCATGAAATACAGGAAGGAGCTGCCGTCGCTCGCAATGAGCTGCTTCCCGTCCGTGGTGATGCCCCAGCCTTCCCGGGGATAGGCCACCGTCGCCTTATATTCCCGGGTGACGGCATCATAAAGGAAGACGAGGTTGTTGGTCCATGTGAGGATGTACAGCGTGTCCCCGAAGATGATGGAGCCCTCGATGAAATACTTCCGGGGGAAATCCATCCGGGTGACCGCGTCTCCAGTCGCGAGGTCTACGGTGCGGAAAGTGCTCTCGCCCCACTGGCCCGTGGATTCATACAGCGTGTCGCCGTGGAAGAACAGTCCCTGCGTGTACGAGGTGACGTCGTGGGGATACTCCCGCACCACTTTCACCTTGTATTCCCGCACCTTGGTGGTGCCGCAGGAGACCGCCGCCAGGAGGACCAGGAATATGAGCGCGTACTTCTTCATAACCAAAAAGTCAACAAATTTACATAAAATTTCGTACCTTTGCAACCGGAAGGCGGGACGATCTGTCGCGCCGACGGCTCCTGAGCTCGTCGAAGGACCGGCGGTGAGGAAAGTCCGCACAGGATAGGGCGCCTGGCTGTGGAAAGCACAGAAGGGAGTAATCTTTTCCGTCCGTAACAGAGAATGACCGCCCGCAAGGGTAAGGGTGAAAACGCGGGGTAAGAGCCCACGACGGCGTGCGGTGACGTACGTCGGGTACGGCGACAGGCCTGCAAGACCAAATATACCGGCAGATGAGGACGGCCCGTCCGATGCCGGGGGGTAGGTTGCGAAGATAAATGGCAGATTCAAAAACAGAAAGCGGCTTACGGCCCCACCTTCCTTTCGCTAAAAGAGGACGATCCGTAAAGGACCGTCCTCTTCTCTTTTACACTTCCACGAAGCGGCACCAGCCATGCTCGTCCGGGAATTCACCGTCCTGGATGGCGCGGATGCGCTTATAGAGCGCCGTGGACTTCGGACCGACTTCCCCATCGGGGCAGAAGCGGAAGGTGCGGGACACCTCCGGTTCCGACAGCACAGGTTTCATGTCGATGTGCGAGAGCGGAGTGATCACCACGGCCGTGCCGCAGCCGCCCACCTCCTCGAACTCATCGAGCTCATCGAGCGGAACGGGCCGCTTTTCGACTTCCATGCCCAGGTCGATGGCAACCTGCTGCAGCGTCTTGTTCGTGATGGACGGAAGGACGCTGTCAGAGAGCGGGGTGACGTACTTGTTGCCCTTGATACCGAAGAAGTTGGAGGAGCCGAACTCATCGACATACTCGCGGGTGGAGGAATTCAGGTACAGGAGCTCGGCATAGCCCTGCTCGTGGGCGTACTTGTACGGGCGGAAGGTCGCGGCGTAGTTCGCGCCGATCTTGTAGCTGCCGGAGCCCTTCGGCGCGGCCCGGTCGAAATCGCCCGGGATCACGGCGGCGCAGGACTTCAGGTGGGCGCCATAGTACGAGCCCACCGGGGCGCACATCACGGCGAAAATGGCCTCCGGATACGGCACCAGCTGCATCTGGGGATGCATGCCCACCAGCAGCGGACGCAGGTACATCGACGCGCCCAGGCCGTACGGCGGCAAGAACTCCATGTTGCCCTTGATGCAGTCCTCGCACATCTTGTAGAACATTTCTTCCGACGGGCAGGGCATGCCCAGGTAGTCGGCCGTCCGCTTCAGGCGGGCGACGTTCTGGTCGGGACGGAACATCGCTACGCGTCCGTCCTTCTGCCGGAAGGCTTTCAGCCCCTCGAAGCAGGAGATCGCGTAGTGGAAGACCTGCGCGAAGGGGTCGAACGTGAAGGAGAAGGTCTCCGTCGATTCGGGTGTGGACCACTTTCCGTCCTTGTAGTGGGAAAGGACGACGGTGCGGGTCCGGTAGGCGTCGAAGCCCAGGGTTTTCCAGTCAATCTGTTCCATATCGTTTTATATTTTGGATGCGATCCAGTCGCCCACCTCGGAGGTGGAGCAGGTGCCGCCCAGGTCCTCGGTGGTCACGCCGGCCTCCAGGGAAGCCGCCACCGCCTCGCGGATGGCTTTTCCTTCGTCCATCAGGCCGAAGGCGTATTCGAACATCATCGCGGCGGAAAGGATGGCCGCGACGGGGTTCGCGATGTTTTTCCCGGCCGCCTGGGGATAGGAGCCGTGGATGGGTTCGAACAGGGAGGTATGCTCCCCCACCGACGCCGACGCGAGCAGGCCCATCGACCCGCTGATGCAGCTGGCCTCGTCCGTCAGGATGTCGCCGAAGGTGTTCTCCGTCACCAGGACGTCGAAGAATTTCGGCCAGCGGATGAGCTGCATCGCGGCATTGTCCACGAACATGTAGTCAACCTTGATGTCCGGATAAGAAGGTTCCATCTCCTGCGCGATCTGACGCCACAGACGGGAGGACTCCAGGACATTGGCCTTGTCCACGACCGTCAGGTGCTTCCTACGGCGGCCCGCATACTCAAAGGCGAGCTTCAGGATGCGCTCGATCTCGGGGCGGGAGTAGATGTTAGTGTCATAAGCGGTGTTGCCGTTGTCCTTCCGGCCCTTCTCGCCGAAGTACATACCGCCGGTGAGTTCGCGGATGCACAGGAAATCGGCGCCGTCCACGAGTTCCGTCTTCA
Source organism: Bacteroidales bacterium (assembly GCA_017558775.1). Lineage (GTDB taxonomy): Bacteria > Bacteroidota > Bacteroidia > Bacteroidales > UBA932 > Cryptobacteroides. The sequence continues at coordinate 32,138 of JAFYTP010000002.1, forward strand.
GCGGGGACTTGTCCACGAGGGACTTGAAAGTTTCCACCGGGCGGAGGTTCGCGTACAGGCCCAGCTGCTTGCGGATGGCCAGCAGGCCCTGTTCCGGGCGCACCTTGGCGGTAGGGTCGTTGTCATATTTCGGGTCGCCGACCGCACCGAAGAGGACGGCGTCGCTGTCCATGCAAAGGGCGTGGGTCTCAGCGGGATAGGCGTCCCCGTACTTGTCGATGGCGCAGGCGCCTACATATCCGTAAGTATAGGACACCTCGTGGCCGAAACGGGCGCACACGGCATCGACAGCCTTGACGGCCTGCTCCACCACTTCCGGGCCGATGCCGTCGCCGGGGAGCTTCGCAATCTTGAGTTTCATATCCGTTGGTTTTCAATCAAATTCAACATTTTGACCGTGGCCTTGATGGCGGCTTCGGTCTGGTCGGAATCCACGCCCCGGGTCTTGAACCCGCGGCCGTCCATGTCCCAGGAGATGGACGTCTCCACGAGGGCGTCGGTCTTGCCGCCCGGCGGGATCTTGACCACGTAGTCCGTCAGTCTCGGATGCATCCGTCCCAGCCGGTCATAGATTTTCCAGAGCGCCTTCATGAAGGCGTCGTACTGACCGTCGCCCGCCGCGGATTCCTCATATTCGGATCCGTCGATGTCGATGCGGAGATTGGCCACCGGCCGCATGCCCCGCGTCAGTTGTAGGCTGTAATTGACGATATGGATCCGGTCCGGACCCGTGGAGAAATCGCCCTTCAGGACATCCGCGACGATGAACGGGAGGTCCTCCGGGCTCAGGCTTTCCTTCTTGTCACCCAGTTCGACGACGCGGGCGGTCACCTGCTTCATCTGCTCGGGCGTCAGGTTGATGCCCAGGGATTCCAGGTTCTTGACGATGTTCGCCTTGCCGCTGGTCTTGCCCAGGGCGTAGTGGCGGTGACGGCCGAAACGCTCCGGCAGGAGCGCGTTCTGGTAGAGCCCGCCCTTGCGGTCGCCGTCGGCATGGACCCCGCTCGTCTGGGTGAAGACGAACTCGCCCACGAGGGGCTTGTTCGAAGGGATCCGGACGCCGGAGATGGTTTCCACATACCGGCACACATGCATCAAGCGTTTTTCCACCAGGGTGTTCTCCACCTTCAGGTGGTCATTCAGGATGCCCAGGGCGCTGGAGACCGGCAGGTTGCCCGTCCGCTCCCCCAGCCCGTTCACGGTCACATGCAGGCCGCTGACGCCCGCCTTGACGGCTTCGTACGCATTAGCGGTCGCGAGATCGTAATCATTATGGGGATGGAAGTCGAAACGGATGCCGGGATAGCGTTCCACCATCTGGCGGCAAAACTCGCCTGCCTGGGCCGGATTCAGGATGCCCAGCGTGTCGGGCAGCATAATCCGCTGGATGGGCGCGTCCTGCAGGGCGTCGACGAGGAAGAACACATAGTCCGGCGAATCGATCATCCCGTTGGACCAGTCTTCCAGGTACACATTGACCTTCATGCCCTTGGAAACGGCGAGGCTGATGTCGCGGAGGATGTCGTCCCGGTGCTCCCGGGCCGTTTTCCGCAGTTGGCCGGTCACATGGCGGAAGGAGCCTTTCGTCAGCAGGTTCATCACCTGGCCGCCGGCCTTCCCGATCCAGTCCACCGACAGGCCGCCGTCCACGAAGCCCAGGCATTCCACGGCGTCCAGTTTGCCGCAGGTGAAAGCCCAGGCACAGATCTTGGCAAAGGCTTCCTGCTCGCCGCGGGACACCCGCGCAGAGGCCACCTCGATCCGGTTGACCTTCAGGTCCTCCAGCAGCAGGCGCGCGATCGCGAGCTTCTCGTCCGGATTGAACGAGACGCCGGCGGTCTGCTCGCCGTCACGGAGGGTGGTATCAAGGATTTCGATCATTGCTGCTCGTAGGCTTCGATCTTGTCTTTCTGGAGAAGCAGGTAGTCGATGTCGTCCAGGGCGTTCATCAGACAATACTTCTTGTACGCGTTCAGTTCAAAGGATTCGCTCCGGCCCGTGGCGAGGTTCGTCACCGTCTGGTTCGGGACATCGACACGCACCTTCATCTTCGGATCCGCGGCGATGCTGTCGAACAGTTCCTGAAGGAATTCCGGCGTCACGACCACGGGAAGGACGAAATTGTTCAGCTCATTGTTCTTGTGGATATCCGCGAAGAAGCTGGAAATCACCACTTTGAATCCGTAGCCGGCGATGGCCCAGGCCGCGTGCTCACGACTGGAGCCGGAGCCGAAGTTGCGGCCCGCAACGAGGATTTCGCCACCGTAAACCGGGTTGTTCAGGACAAAGTCCTTTACGGGCGTCCCGTCCGGACGGTAGCGCCAGTCGCGGAACAGGTTCTCGCCGAAAAAGCGCTCGTCCCGCGTGGTCGCCTTCAGGAAGCGGGCGGGAATGATCTGGTCCGTGTCCACGTTCTCCAGTGGGAGCGGGACGCAGGTGCTCTCTATGATGTCAAATTTCTGTTTCATAGCAGTTCTCTGGGATCGGTGATGACGCCGGTGACAGCCGCGGCGGCCGCGGTGAGCGGACTGGCGAGGAGCGTCCGGGAACCCGGGCCCTGACGGCCTTCGAAGTTCCGGTTGCTCGTGGACACGCAATACTTACCGGCGGGGACCTTGTCCGGATTCATCGCCAGACAGGCGGAGCATCCGGGCTGACGGATCTCGAAACCGGCCGCCGCTAACACCTTGTCCAGGCCTTCCGCCTCGATCTCCCGTTTCACCTGCTGGGATCCGGGAACTAACCAGGCAGTAACGCCCGGCGCTTTCTGGCGACCTGCGACAAGGCTGGCGAACGCGCGGAAATCCTCGATGCGGCCGTTGGTGCACGCGCCGAGGAAAACATAGTCGATAGGCTTGCCGAGAAGTTTCTCTCCCGGCTGGAAGCCCATGTAATTCAAGGATTTGGAGAAAGATGCCTGCCCTTCCGAGGGAATCTGGTCCAGCGCGGGAATCGTGCCGTCCACGGACATGCCCATACCCGGGTTCGTGCCGTAGGTGATCATCGGCGCAATCTCGGCGGCGTCATAGACGACCTCGCGGTCGAAGACGGCGTCGTCATCGCTCTTGAGCCGCTTCCAAGCCTCGACAGCCTGGTCCCAGGCCTCCCCCTTCGGCGCGTACTCGCGGCCTTTCAGGTATGCGAAGGTGGTCTCGTCCGGGGCGATGAAACCGCCGCGGGCGCCCATCTCGATGGAGAGGTTGCACAGCGTGAGGCGGCCTTCCATCGACAGGGACCGGACCGCGGAACCGGCATACTCGACAAAGTAGCCCGTCGCGCCGCTCGTGGTGAGCTTGCTCATCAGGAAGAGCGCGATATCCTTGGCGGTCACCCCCTTGCCCAGCTCGCCCTCGACACGGATCCGCATCGACTTGGGCTTCTGCTGGAGGATGCACTGGGATGCCAGCACCATCTCCACCTCGCTCGTGCCGATACCGAACGCCACAGCGCCCATGGCTCCGTGCGTGGAGGTATGGGAGTCGCCGCAGACGATGGTCATTCCCGGCAGGGAAAGCGCCTTCTCCGGGCCCACGACATGGATAATGCCGTTGTTCGGATCATTCATTCCATAGTGCGTGAGGCCGAATTCGGCCGTGTTGGCCGCCAGGGCGTCCACCTGCTTCTTGGAGACCGGATCCTCGATGGGCTTGTCCTGGTTCTCAGTGGGGGTGTTATGGTCCGGCATGCAGAAGATCTTCTCCGGACGGAGACAGCGGATGCCGCGCGCCCGGAGGCCGTCGAAGGCCTGCGGACTCGTCACCTCGTGGCAGTAGAGCCGGTCGATGTACAGCTGGTCCGGACCGCCTTCCACGTGCTGGACGACATGCGCGTCCCAGATCTTGTCAAAAAGGGTGTTCATACAATCTTGTTGATACAGTCCACATAGGCTTCGATGGAGGCCGTGACGATGTCCGTCGAGGCGCCGAAGCCGTAATAGATGCGTCCTTCGTTCTCCACCTGCATATGCACCTTGCAGCAGTCGTCGGAGCCCTTGGAGACGCCTTGGATAGTGTATTCGTTAATGGTGAGATGGCGCTTCACGATCTGCCGGAGGGCGTTGATGGCGGCGTCGACAGGACCGTTGCCCGTCGCGGCGGCCTCGAACTTCTCGCCGGCGATGTCCAGGCCGACGGAAGCCACCGGCTTCACGCCGATGCCGCTCGTCGCCTGCAGCCAGTCGACCTTGATGCGGCGCTCGGAGGCTCGGTCGGCCCCGGCGAGCATCAGGATGTCGTCGTCGTGGATCTCCTTCTTGCTGTCGGCGAGGCGGAGGAACTGCTCGTACACCTCATCCAGCTTGTTCTCGTCCAGCTTCACTCCGTTCACTTCAAGGCGATACTTGAGGGCCGCCCGGCCGCTGCGGGCCGTCAGGACGATGGAGTTCGTATCGACACCCACATCCTTCGGGTCGATGATCTCGTAGGTCTGGGCGTTCTTCAGCACGCCGTCCTGGTGGATACCGGAAGAGTGCGCGAAGGCGTTCTTGCCGACGATAGCCTTGTTCGGCTGCACCGGCATGTTCATCAGGGACGAAACCAGCCGGCTCGTGGGATAGATGCGCTTGGTGTTGATGTTCGTCTCCAGCGGAATGCCGTGGTGGGCCTTCAGGATCATCGCGATCTCCTCCAGGGCCGTGTTTCCGGCCCTTTCGCCGATGCCGTTGATCGTCACCTCGCACTGGCGCGCGCCGTTCAGCAGGCCGGCCATCGTGTTGGCCGTCGCCATGCCCAGGTCGTTGTGGCAGTGGGTGGAGATGATGGCGTTGTGGATGCCATCGACATGCTCCATCAGGTACTTGATCTTGGCGCCGAACTCCTCCGGCAGGCAATAGCCCGTGGTGTCGGGGATGTTCACCACGGTCGCGCCCGCCTTGATCACGGCCTCGACCACGCGGGCGAGGTACTCGTTGTCGGTGCGTCCGGCGTCCTCCGCGTAGAATTCCACGTCCTCGACGTATTTCTTCGCGTACTTGACGGCGCGGACAGCGCGCTCCAGGACCTCTTCCCGGGTGGAGTTGAACTTGTACCGGATATGGGAATCGGACGTGCCGATGCCCGTGTGGATCCGGCCCCGCTTGGCGTATTTCAGCGCCTCGGCGGCCATGTCGATGTCCTTCTCCACCGCACGCGACAGAGCGCACACGGTGGGCCAGGTCACCGCCTTGGAGATCTCCACCACCGAGTTGAAATCACCCGGGCTGGAAATGGGGAAACCGGCTTCGATCACGTCCACGCCGAGGAGTTCCAGGGACTTCGCCACCTGGATCTTCTCCACGGTGTTCAGCTGGCACCCGGGAACTTGTTCCCCGTCGCGGAGCGTGGTATCGAATATGTACACCCGGTCGCTCATCGGTCGATCTCTTCGGGACGGAGCTTACGGACGACGGCGCCGGTGCGCCAGAGTTCGCTCTCGCGGAGCGCCTTCAGTTCTTCCTCGAGGCCCTTGCGGTAGTCGGGCTTGGAGTTCGCGTCGATGGAAACCTGGGCTTCCTCGCCGCTCGCCACACGCTGGTAGAGCTTCTCGAAAACGGGCTTGGTGGCATCGTGGAACGGTCCCATCCAGTCCAGCGCGCCGCGCTGGGCGGTGGTGGAGCAGTTCGCGTACATCCAGTCCATACCCTTCTCGGCGAAGAGCGGCATCAGGGACTGGGTGAGTTCCTCGACGGTCTCGTTGAAGGCCTCGGACGGGCTATGGCCGTGCTCGCGGAGCACTTCGTACTGGGCGGAAAGGATGCCCTGGATGGCGCCCATCAGGGTACCGCGCTCACCGGTGAGGTCGGAGTAAACCTCGTGCTTGAAGTCAGTCTCGAACATGTAGCCGGAGCCGACACCGATACCGAGGGCGAGGGTGCGCTCGAGGGCGCGGCCGGTCGCATCCTGGAACACCGCGTAGGAGGAATTCACGCCGCGGCCCTGCAGGAACAGACGGCGGAGGGAGGTACCGGAGCCCTTCGGGGCCACCATGATCACGTCCACGTCAGCCGGCGGGATGATGCCCGTGCGCTCCTTGTAGGTGATCGCGAAACCATGGGAGAAATAGAGGGCCTTGCCCGCGGTGAGGTGCTTCTTCACCGTCGGCCAGACCGCGATCTGCGCCGCGTCGGACACCAGGAATTCGATGATGGTCGCCTTCTCGCAGGCCTCCTCGATCTCGAAGAGGTCGACACCCGGCACCCAGCCGTCAGCCACGGCCTTGTCGTAGGTCTTGCCCTTGCGCTGGCCCACGATGACCTTGAAGCCGTTGTCTTTCAGGTTCAGGGACTGTCCGGGGCCCTGGACACCATAACCGATGATCGCGATAACCTCGTCCTTCAGGACCTCGCGTGCTTTTTCCAGGGTGAACTCCTCGCGGGTCACGACGTTTTCGTCGACACCGCCAAAATTGATCTTTGCCATTGTGTTATTTGTTGTTTAATTGTTGTTTCCTTTCTTTTTCCCGTTTCTTGAGGAACCGGAAGACGGGTTCCTGCTCCGCCCGGGAGACGGCGATGCGGCCGGAACGGACGAACTGCAGCACACCCACGGACTTGAGGTCGTCGTGCAGGGCGGCCGTCTCGTCCGACAGGCCGGTTTTCTGGATGACCGTGAACACTTTGTTCATCTCCACGATGCGCGCGTGATAGCGGTTGAGCAGGGTTTCGATGTCGCCGTATTCCATCAGGGCCGGGGTGGGCACCTTGTACAGGCACAGTTCCCGGTAGACGATCTTGTCGGCCGTATAGAAGAAGACTTTGATCACATCCACGCGCTTTTCGATCTGCTGGACGCTCTCGCGCACCTTCTTCTCGGAGCCGGCGGTCACGATGGTGATGTTGTGGACACCCTCCATCGACGTGGCGCCGGCGGAGAGGCTCCAGATGCTCAGGCCGTGGCGCGTGAACACATTCGTGATCTGCGCCAGGAGGCCGATCTGGTTCTCGGTGTAGATGGTCACCGTGTATTCCTTGATTTCGTTTTCCATCACTGTCTGTACCATTCGCTTTCCGTAATCATGATCTGGTTGATGCCCTTTCCCGGAGGAACCATCGGCATCACCATCCCCTCTTCCAGGACATGGACGTCCAGGATGAACGGGGCGTCGTCCTCGAACATCGCCTCCAGGGCGGCGTCCAGCTCTTCGCGGCGCTCCACGGTGACGCAGCGGATCCCGTAGGCGCGGGCAATCATCGCGTAGTCCGGATTGAGCATCCGCGTCTGGGAATAACGCTGTCCGAAGAACATTTCCTGCCACTGGCGGACGTTGCCCAGCCAGTTGTTGTTCAGGAGGACGACCTTCACGCCGATCTGGTCCTGCATGATGGTGCCGAACTCCTGCATCGTCATCTGGATGCCACCGTCACCCACAAACAGGCACACGGTGCGGCCCGGTTCGGCGATCTTGGCGCCGATGGCGGCGGGCAGGCCGAAACCCATCGTGCCCAGGCCGCCGGAAGAGATGAAGCTGCGGGGCTCGCTGAAACGGGAGTAGCGGGCGCCCATCATCTGGTTCTGGCCCACGTCCGTGACGACCACCGCCTTGTTCCCGGTGGCGCGGACCACGCGGTCCACCACCTCGCCCATCCGGAGCATGCCGGAGGCGGGATGAACCTCAGGGTCGATGACGACTTCCTTCTCCACGCTGTCGCAACGGTCGAAGCCGGCGTTCCACTCGGGATGCTTGCGCTCCTCCATCTTTTCCGTCAGGAGAGCGAGCACCTTCTTCGCATCGCCCCGGATACCCGCTTCCACGGGAATGATCTTGCCGATCTCGGAAGGGTCGATGTCGATGTGGATGACCTTCGCCTGGCGCGCGTAGGTGGCCACCGTGCCGGTCACGCGGTCATCGAACCGCATACCGACGGCGATCAGCACGTCACAGGCGTTCGTCATCATGTTAGGGGCGATGTTCCCGTGCATGCCGATCATGCCGCGGTAAAGCGGGAAATCGGACGGGAGAGAGCTGAGTCCCAGCAAAGTGGAACCGCACGGGATATCACCCTTGCGCAGAAACGCTTCGAGTTCCTTTTCCGCATGGCCCAGGAGGATGCCCTGGCCGAACACGAGGAAGGGGCGCTCCGCCGCATTGAGAAGGGCAACCGCCTTGTGCAGCGCCTGGTCCGGAATCTTCGGATCCGGGACGTAGCTGCGGATGAAGTTGCACTTCTCGAACTTGAAGTCCGTCAGGCCCACCTGCGCGTCTTTGGTGAAGTCCAGGACCACCGGCCCGGGGCGGCCGGTCCGCGCGATATAGAAAGCCCGGGCGACTGCCCAAGCCACCTCGTCGGCGGTGCGGATCTGGTAATTCCATTTGCTGATAGGGCCTGTCAGACCGATCACGTCGGCCTCCTGGAAGGCGTCCGTGCCCAGGGCGGCGGAGGATACCTGCCCCGTGATGACCACGACGGGGGTGGAATCCGTCATGGCGTCATGGACACCGGTGATGACATTGGTCGCGCCGGGGCCGGAGGTGACGATCACCACGCCGGGGTTCCCCCCTACCCGGGCATAGCCCTGGGCCGCATGGATCGCGCCCTGTTCGTGCCGCACGAGAATGTGGCGGACCTTGTCCTGATAGTCGCACAGGCTGTCATAGACGGGCATGATCTGCCCGCCGGGATACCCGAAGACGGTATCCACCCCCTCTGCGATGAGGGACAGCCACAATGCTTCCGATCCTGTAATCATATCTATTTGTTTGTTCGTTAGTCGATGACTCTCACTGCGCCCTTGTCGGCGGAACTCACCATCCGGGCATAGGACTTCAGGCTCTTGGAGACCTCGCGGACGCGGAAAGGAGGCGTGAACGCCTTGTTGCCGCGGGCCTTCTCCTCCGCCCGGCGCTTCTCCAGCTCCTCATCGGAAAGCAGCACACGGATGGAGCGCGCGGGGATGTCGATCTCAATCCGGTCTCCGTCCCGGACGAGGGCGATGTTGCCGCCCGCCGCCGCTTCGGGAGAGATGTGGCCGATGGAAAGGCCGGAGGTGCCGCCGCTGAAACGACCGTCGGTGAGGAGGGCGCATTCCTTCCCCAGGTGGACGGACTTCAGGTACGAAGTCGGATACAGCATTTCCTGCATGCCGGGGCCGCCACGGGGGCCTTCGTAGGCGATGACGACGACGTCGCCGCTCTTCACCTTGCCGCCCAGGATGCCGTCACAGGCCGCTTCCTGGGAGTCGAAGACCTTCGCCGGGCCGGTGAACTTCCAGATTGAAGCGTCCACGCCGGCGGTCTTCACCACGCAGCCGTCCAGGGCGATGTTACCCCGGAGCACAGCCAGTCCGCCGTCCGCCGTGTAAGCGTGGGCGACGGACCGGATGCAGCCGTTCTCCCGGTCGGTGTCCAGTTCCCGGTAATAGGATTCCTGGGAGCCCATTTTCGTCGAGAACTTGCCAGCAGGCGCGCTGCGGTAGAGCTTGAGGGCTTCTTCCGTCACATGCGCCGACTGGATGGCATAGCGGTCTATCTCTTCTGCGAGCGTCATACCGTCCACCCGGTAAAGGGCGGTGTCGACCAGACCGCTGCCAGCCAGTTCTCCCAGGATAGAGACCACGCCGCCGGCGCGGTTCACGTCCTGGACATGATATGTAGCCGTATTGGGCGCCACCTTGCAGATGCAGGGTACCCTACGGGAGAGTTCGTCGATATCGGCCATCGTGAAGTCCACCCCGGCCTCCTGGGCGACGGCCAGCAGGTGCAGGACCGTGTTGGTGGAACCGCCCATCGCGATATCCAGGGCCATCGCGTTCAGGAACGCGCCGCGGGAAGCGATGCTCCGAGGCAGGACGCGCTCGTCGCCGTCCCGGTAATACTTCCAGGCGTTCTCCACGACGAGGGCCGCCGCTTTCTTGAAGAGTTCCACGCGGTTGCGGTGGGTGGCTAGGACCGTCCCGTTGCCCGGGAGGGCCAGGCCGATGGCTTCGGTGAGGCAGTTCATGGAATTGGCCGTGAACATTCCCGAGCAACAGCCACAGCCCGGGCAGGAGCATGCTTCGACCTTCGCCACTTCCTCATCGGAGAGGGAGTTGTCGGCCGACTGGACCATGGCGTCGATCAGGTCGAGCTTGCGGTCGCCCATCACGCCGGCCTCCATCGGACCGCCGGAAACAAAAACGGCCGGAATGTTCAGCCGCATCGCAGCCATGAGCATTCCGGGCGTAATCTTGTCGCAGTTGCTGATACACACCATCGCGTCGGCCTTGTGGGCATTCACCATATACTCCACGCTGTCGGCGATGATTTCACGGGAAGGCAGGGAATACAGCATCCCGTCGTGGCCCATGGCGATACCGTCATCCACGGCGATGGTATTGAACTCGGCGGCATAGCAGCCCAGTTTCTCGATCTCGGCCTTGACCAGCTGGCCGGCCTCATGCAGATGCGTGTGGCCGGGGACGAACTGAGTGAAGGAATTCACGACCGCGATGACAGGCTTGCCGACCTGTTCCGGCTTCATGCCCGCCGCAGCCCACAGGGCGCGGGCTCCGGCCATCCTGCGTCCTTCGAACGTGACGCTGCTCCTGAATGGATGTTTCATTACACTACCTACTAAAAAACCTCTTCCCGTGCGGACTGGGAAGAGGTTCAAGTTATTGTTTTACCGTCATGCCTTTCCAGTCCGCGTCTACTTGACAAGGAGAATAAGAACAAGGACAATGACGAGTACGTTATTCATAACACTACTAAATCGTAACCGCTAACAAAGGTCGTAAATTAGTTTTTAAAAAACAAGAAAAACTTTAAAAAATTATTGATTATCCGCATCCCGCAGGGCCGGGAAGGATTCCCGGAACTGATCGAGCACCGCGTGCTTGATTTCGTATTCGATAATGTCGATGCGTCCTTCCTTACAAATTGAAAGCAATTCTCCCCGGGGTCCGTACAAACTGGTATGTCCGGAGTATAAATTGCCCGGATCCTTCCCAGCGCGGTTCACGCCGGCGACGAAACTTACATTTTCAATGGCGCGGGCCTTCAGGAGGGCGTCCCAGGCGTCAATCCGCTGCTGGGGCCAGCTGGCGACGTACAGGATCAGGTCGTAATCCGGCTTTCCGTCCACCATTTTATTCCTTGCGAACACGGGGAACCGGAGATCGTAACAAACTTGAAGCAGAATCCGGAATCCGGCATGTTCCACGACAACCCGTTCCTCTCCCGCCGTGTAGCGCTCGTGCTCGCCGGCGAAGGTGAACAGGTGGTGTTTGTCATAATATATATAATGTCCGTCCGGGTAAACGAAATAGAACCGGTTGCGGTACCCTTCCTTCGTCTGGACCGACACGCTGCCGGCGACGGCGCAATCCCTGTTCCGGGCATACTCCTGCATCCAGCGGAGGCTGTCCCCATCTTCGCTCTCGGCGACCCCTACGGGATTCGTGACGAAACCGGTGGAAAACATTTCGGGAAGGACCACGAGGTCCGTCTTTTGGGTGCCCATCAGCATCCGCCGGGCATCCTCCCGGCTCTGGGCGGGATTCCCCCACTCCGGGGAAGTCTGCAACAAGGTGATTCTCATGGCCACAAGATAGTCATTTTCCGCCACGAAAGCAAATGAGACAGAAAACGGCACCCCTTTCGGGATGCCGTTTGTGGAAATAAGCAGGAATGCTTAGTAAGTCACGACCGGATCGAGGGCCTTGGCCAGGTCGATGAACTTCTGGACCTCCTTCTCCACCGGAGTGCGGCGGCAGAGGTGCTTCTCCTCATTCACCTCCAGCATCTTGGCGGCGAGGTTGGCGGCGTTGCGGTTGCGGAGCTCCTTGACGGTGTCCACACCGGCGGCCTCGAGCAGCTCGGAGAACTGCGGGCCGACGCCCTTGACACGGAACAGATCAGCGTGATTGACCCAAGTGAGCACCCGGCCGTGGTCAATGCCGGTGGCGTCTTCGATGGCCTGGCGGCCCTTCGGATCACAGCCCTTTTCAAGGAGCTGATCCACGGTCTCGATGCCGATAGCGATGAGTTTCTCAGCGTACACAGGGCCGATTCCCTGGATGTCGATAATCTTGTAAATCATATCAAATGTGTGTTAAGAGGTTGTATTTAGCGTTTTTAATCCCTCAAATATACATTTATTTATTAAAAAATGCCAAATTTTTGCGTATATTTGCAAAAGAAACAGAGAATACTGAATGGAAAATTATCCGCTTGACCGGGAGAAAATCTACCTTTCCTCCGACTTTCTGACACTCGACGAAGCGTCCGGGCCCGAAACCCGGAAGATCAGCGAGTGGCTGAATGTGGACCCCGTCCGCATCCATCGGATGATTGTGAAAGAAAAGATCCTGCAAGTGGATCAGATGGAGGTCTTCGCACCCCTTCTTTCCAAACTCCGCCGGGCAGACTACGAATACTACAAAAGGATCACGGGTCTGAAAATGTTCATCGACTTCCCCGGCTATTCCTCCGAAGTCGAAGCCCGGATCCCCTACGACACGGATCCCATCGCCTTCTACAAGTGGTGGCGCAAGGGAAAGCACGAGAACGTCGTCTATCTCTCCCCCGCCTACCAGTTCAAACTGTTCCAGAAGGTCTCCGTCATGGAACCCAAGGTAATGCTCAAGAAGGACATCGAATTCGTCAAGAACTTCTGACATGACCCTCGAAGAAATCCTCCGCGTCCCGACGGCCGCCACTTCCCAGGACCTGGCCGACGATCTCTGGGACGAAGACAACCGTCTCTCGTACTCGGCAGACGGGGAGAAACTCCTCGACGCCGAGAATTTCCCTTCGGAGGTGACCGTCCGGGAGGGCTGCCGCATCCTGTGCGACGGCGTTTTCGCCTTTCAGGACTATATGGCGGAAGACCGCAGGATCGGCGAGGAAATCCCGCTGGATGAACGGAATTCCTTCCTGGAGAAGATCCACCTTCCCGCCACGCTCACCCACATCGGCCAGGCCGCCTTCAACGAGTGCGGTTTCCTGGAGAGCATCAAGCTTCCCAAAAACCTCCTCTCCATCGGAGAAGAGGCCTTCTGCGACTGCTGGAACCTGGAAAAAATCACTTGCCCGGCCTCGCTCCGGGTCATCGGCCCCCGGGCCTTCCAGGGTTGCATCAACCTGTACCAAATCCGTCTGAACAAAGGCCTCGAGGCCATCGGCGCGGACGTTTTCGACGACTGCGAATCCCTTGAAGCCATCCTCATCCCGCACGGAACCCTGGACCATTTCCTCGGCATCATCCCCAAACCCTATCACGAACTCATCGAAGAATTATGAACGGAACACCGGGACAGAAATTCACCGTCGCCCACGACGCCCCCCTCCTGAAATACCTGTACGAGATTTTCCCCAACCAGTCCAAGACCGGCGTCAAGAACCTCCTTTCCAAGGGACAGGTCCTCGTGAACGGGGAGCAGCGGACGGCCTTCGACCATCCGCTGGCGGCCGGTGACGCCCTCCTGATCCTTCCCAAGGCCATTTCCATGGCCCGCGAGACCGGCGTGAACGCCCGCGAGGAAGTGGAGAAGACCGGTGTGAAGATTGTATTCGAGGACGATGACTACGTGGTCGTGGACAAGCCCGCCGGCCTCCTGACGGTATCCACCGCCCGGGGCTCCCAGAGCAAGACCGGCAAGAAGGAAGCCACCCTGTACGCCATTCTCAACGCCTATGTGAAGGCTACCGCCCGCGCCCGTCGCAAGGAGGACCTCGCCAGCGGCCGCACGCCCGACCGGTCCACGGCCAAAATCTGGATCGTTCACCGCTTGGACCAGGGCACTTCCGGCCTGGTGGTCTTCGCCAAAAACGAGCATGCCAAGGACGTTCTCCAGAGCCGCTGGAAGGAGCTCGTAATCGAGCGCCGTTACGTCGCCTTCCTCGAGAACAAGCTCGAGAAGGAGTCCGGTGCCATCCAGAGCTGGCTCGTGGAGAGCCCCAAGTCCCTGATTGTCTATTCCTATCCGGAAGAGGTCCGGAACGGCCAGCTGGCCATCACCCATTACAAGGTCCTGGACTATGTCCATCGGGGCAAGAACGTCTATACCAAGGCGGAATTCTCCCTCGAGAGCGGCCGTAAGAACCAGATCCGCGTCCACGCCGCCTCCATCGGCCATCCCATCGCCGGTGACAAGAAATACGGCGCGGAGACGGACCCTGTCCGCCGCCTCGCCCTGCACGCGATGACGCTGGTCTTCCGCAACCCGATGTCCAACGAAATCGTGCGCCTCAAGTCCCCGCTTCCGGAAGTGTTTGACAAATTCGTGAAATGATGGAAACCTTCACCGTCCCCGGCTCCACCGACAAGGTCGATCTGAGCACGCTCGTCATCGCCCCCGAGTCCCCCAAGGCCGTTCTCCAGCTGGTCCACGGCATGGCGGAACACAAGGAGCGCTATGTCCCCTTTATGAACTATCTCGCCGAAAACGGCTACGCCTGCGTCATCTGCGACCTACGCGGACACGGTGCCTCGGTCACTTCCAAGGAGGACCTCGGCTGGATGGGCAAGGGCGGCATGAACGCCCTCGTGAACGATGTTCACTGCGTAACCGACTGGGCCAAGGCGAAATATCCCGGTCTCCCCTTCTTCCTGTTCGGCCACAGCATGGGTTCGATGATCGTCCGCAGCTACATCAAGCAGTATGACCGCGATATCGACGGTCTCATCGTCTGCGGCAGCCCCAGCAAGAATCCGGCGGCCGGTCTCGGCGACTTCCTCGCCGGCTGCATCGGCCTGTTCAAGGGACAGCGCTACCGTTCCGAATTCCTCGCGAACCTGTGCACCGGGAACAACGACAAGAAATTCAAGGCGGACGGCGTCAAGAACGCCTGGCTCTCCACGAACCTCGCCAACGTCCACGCCTACAACAACGATCCTCTGTGCGGCTTCCCCTTCACCGTAAACGGCTATCGCAACGGCCTTTTCCGCTTGATGAAGGACATCTATTCGCCTAAGGGATGGAACGTTACGAATCCGAACCTGCCCGTCCACTTCATCGCCGGCGCTGAGGATCCGTGCATCATCAGCATCCGGAAATTCTCCGAGGCGGTGAGCTTCCTCCGCAACTGCGGTTACCGGGAAGTCACGAGCAAGGTCTATCCCAAGATGCGCCACGAAATCCTGAACGAAACCGGCAAGGAGGATGTCTATCGTGACGCGCTCGCCCTCCTGGACGGGTGGCTGGCGCGATGACGCCCTCTTCCAAAGAGATATTCAACCGGGCCGAACTGCTGCTCGGGGCCGACGCGATGACGCGCCTGGCATCCGCGCGCGTGATCCTTTTCGGCGTGGGCGGCGTCGGCAGCTGGTGCGCGGAAGGCCTCATCCGTTCCGGCATCGGGCATCTGACGTTGGTCGATGCCGACTGCGTCGCTCCCTCCAACATCAACCGTCAGCGGATGGCCACCGTCGACACCGTCGGTCTTTCCAAGGTCGATACGCTCCGCGACCAGCTCCTGGTCATCAACCCCGAAGCGGACATCCGCACCATCCAGACCCGTTTCACCGATGAATCCGCCTCTTCCTTCGAGCTGGCGTCTTATGACTATATCATCGACGCCATCGACGCGATAAAAGACAAGGCCGCCCTGATCCTGCACGCCGCGGCCTCCCCCGCGACCTTCTTCTCCTCGATGGGCGCCGCCTGCAAGGTCGATCCCACCCGCATCCGCGTCGCCTCCTTCTGGGACGTCCGTGGCTGCCCCCTCGGCTCCATGCTCCGCAAAAAACTCCGCAAAGCCAACACCCTGCCCGCCAAGGACTTCCTCTGTGTCTATGACGACGAACTCCTCCCGAACCTCGGCACCGATACCGCCCTCCCGGAGGAACTAAAGTTCGATAAAGTGTCGCATAACGGGTCTCTCGCCCATATCACAGCGATTTTCGGCTTTACTCTCGCTGGTTTGGTAATCAAAGATATCTTTAAGCAGGACTGTCGGTAGGGACATTTCCAAACCTGTGGCCACCCTCGGCCACATAAGAGGGAGGGGCCCGCAGACGGCGCAAGCCGGCTGTGGGAGGGGTCGCGAAGCGACGGTTTGGGAATGTACCCTACCGGCAGTCCGGACAAATACCTTTTAGGAGATAGTTGGCGGTTTCAACGTCAAATCCTTCCGGAACAGAAACCGGAGGAATTGGAGTGTCTTCCAGGCAGAAAGTGCGGTGGCACTTTTCGCAGTAGAAATGGACATGGACATCATCGTCCTCGTCGTCGTGGTGGCTGTGGCAGAGTTCGTAGCGGACTCCGTCGCCGGTGTCGTCCAGGACATGTACCAGATGCGCCTCGCGGAAGGCTTGGAGAGCGCGAAAAATGTTGGATTTGTCGATGGTTTCCACGATGGACTCGATTTCCGTCATGGACATCGGACGGCCGGCGTCCAGTAACGCGCGGGCGATGAGGATGCGGTTCGCCGTGGGTTTCACGCCGTGATGATCCATCAACTGTATGAGATGCTGCTCTTCCATACCGAATACAAAAATAAGGGATTGCGACGAAAATCGCAATCCCCATTTATAGGGAGGTTCCCCTTCGTCTATTTCATCAGGATGGCCGTGAGCCGCGCGGTTTCCAGCAGGAAGCCGTCGTGGCCGAAACGGGAGGAAATCTCCATATAGTCGGCCCCGGGAATCCAGCGGGCCCAGACGGATGATTCCTGCGGCGGGAAGAGGGAGTCCGTGTCGATGGAAACAACCGTCGTCCGTGCCTTGATTCGCGAGAGCGCCGCTTCCACTCCCCCGCGTCCCCGGCCCACATTGTGGCTATCCAGGGCGTTGCAGAGGGTATAATACGAGTAGGCGTCGAAGTTCCGGCGGACCAGTTTCTCGCCCTGATACCGTTCATACGAAGCGGCCCGGCCGGCGAAGAGCGTGTCCGGATCGGCCTCAAACTGCGTAAGCCCGTAACCGTCAAAACAGCGGTATGTGATGAGAGCCTGGGCACGGGCGCACTTGAGGCCCGCAGCACCGCCGCTCAAATCCTTCGCCTCCCGGAAAGTCGGGTCAGCCTCCAGCGCCATCCGCTGCGCTTCTACGCTCGCGGACAGATACGGAGACACACGCGGGGCGGTCGCAATGAACATGCATCGACGGAATACATCCGGTTCGGTGATGGCCCATTCAACCGCCTGGAAGCCGCCGATGGAGCTGCCGATCAGGAGATCTATCTTTTTTATTCCCAGTGCCTTGCGTACCACGATGGAGGCGGATACCATATCCCGCACGGTAATCTTCGGGAAGTCCAGGAGCCAGGGCTTTCCCGTCTCCGGATTCACCTGCGCCGGACCCTCGGACCCGTAGGCGGAGCCGAGCATATTGACACAGGCGACAAAACTCTTGTCCGTGTCGATGGCCTTTCCCGGCCCCACCATCTCCGGCCACCAGTCCTCCGGATCACTGTTCGCCGTCAAGGCGTGACAGATCCAGATAACGGGTTGCTTTCCGTCCCACTTTTCCTGGGAGGTATGATAGACGACACGGGCCGAAGGAAGGATTCCCCCGGCCTCGAGTTCCAATGTAGTTGTCAGTTCTTTTCTAACCATTCGCGGCGATTTCCAAAGCGTTGGACAGGTCGGCAATGATGTCATCCACATCCTCCAGGCCGATGGAAAGCCGCATCAGGCCCGGGTCGATACCGGCGGCGCGCAGCTGTTCGTCGGAGAGTTGCCGATGGGTGTGGGACGCCGGATGGAGGATGCAGGAGTAGCAGTCCGCCACGTGCGTCTCGATGGTAATGAGCTTCAGGGCGTCCATGAAGCGGTTGTCGAAGGCGCGGCCACCCTTGAGACCGATGCACATCACGCCGCAGGAGCCGTCCGGAAGGTACTTGAGCTGCTTCTCGTGCTCCGGGTCGTCCGGCAGGTCCGGATAGCGCACCCACGCGACGGCAGGATGGTTCTTCAGGAACTGGGCGATCTTCAGGGCGCTTTCCGACACCCGGCGGATCCGGAGGTGCAGCGTTTGCAGGCCCAGATTCAGGTAGAAGGCGTTCTGCGGGCTCTGCATGGAGCCAAGGTCGCGCATCAGGTGCGTAACGGCCTTCGTGATGTACGCCGCCTTGCCGAACTTCTTCGTATAGGTCAATCCGTGATAGGAGGCGTCCGGCGTCGTAAGGCCCGGGAACTTGTCCGCATGGGCTTCCCAGTCGAAGTTGCCACTGTCCACCAGGCAGCCGCCCACGCTCGCGCCGTGACCGTCGATATACTTGGTCGTGGAGTGCGTGACGATGTCAGCGCCCCACTCAAAGGGACGGCAATGCACCGGCGTAGCGAAGGTGTTGTCGATGATCAGCGGAACACCGTGCGCATGGGCGATCTTCGCAAAGCGCTCGATGTCCAGCACTTCCACGCCGGGATTGGAGAGCGTCTCACCGAAAACGAGCTTGGTTTCCGGACGGAAGCAAGCGTTCACTTCCTCGTCCGTCGCGCTATGCTCGATAAAGGTGACTTCGATACCCATCTGCTTCAGGGAAACGCCCAGCAGATTGAAAGTACCACCGTAGATGTTGTTCAGGCTGATGATATGGTCTCCGCTCTTGCAGATGTTCAGGCAGGCGAAAAGGTTCGCCGCCTGGCCGGAAGAGGTCAGGATAGCGCCCACGCCGCCCTCAAGGGCGTTGATGCGGGCCGCAACCATGTCGCAAGTGGGGTTGGAGAGCCGGGTATAGAAATAGCCGCTGTCCTCCAGGTCGAAAAGCCGGCCCATCTGGTCGGAAGTTTCGTATTTGAACGTCGTGCTCTGCACGATAGGCATCTGCCGGGGTTCGCCGCGTTTGGGCTCGTAGCCCGCGTGGACGCAAAGGGTGTCGATCTTGCTCATTTCAATTGTTTAAACGGTGCAAAGTTAGCCCCTCTGGAATCATCTTCCAAGATTCTTTTAGAATTTGGAAAATATTTCTATATTTGCCAATAATTATGGAGTAAATAGAAAATACTTCCAATATTGAACTGGATAAAAGAAAAATATTCTGCGATATGAACGACATCCTCCTAGACTCCACCGACCTCGACATCCTGCGCTGCCTGCAGGAGAACGCCCGCCTGACGACCAAGGAACTGGCGGCCCGGGTGAACCTGTCCACCACCCCGGTCTTCGAACGCCTCAAGCGGCTCGAGCGCAGCGGTTTCATCCGCAAGTACGTCGCTGTCCTGGACGCGGAGAAGCTGCACCTGGGCTTCGTCGTGTTCTGTTCCGTCAAGCTGAAGCAGATGAACCGCGACATCGCCCGGACCTTCATCTCCATCATCAAGGACATCCCCCAGGTTGCCGAATGCTACAACGTCTCCGGCGAATATGACTATCTGCTCAAGATCCATGCGCCGGACATGAAGTACTACAACGAGTTCATTATCAACGTCCTCGGAACCATCGACTCCATCGGCAGCATCCTTTCCACTTTCGTGATGGACGAGATAAAAAACACCCACGCGCTCTATCTGTAGAGGCGTGGGCGTATCAATTAATGTGTTAACCGCTATTTCGCGGAAAGGTACTCGTGGATGGCGGCCGCGGCCTTGCGGCCAGCGCCCATCGCCAGAATCACGGTCGCAGCACCGGTGACGGCATCACCGCCGGCGAAGATGCCGGGACGCGTCGTGGCGCCGTTCTCGTCGGCAACGAGGCAGCCGCGGCGGGTGACGTCCAAACCGCCCGTCGTCTGGGCGATCAGCGGGTTCGGGGACGTACCAAGGGCCATGATGACGGTGTCGCAAGGAATCTCGAACTCGGAACCCTCGATAGGAACAGGAGAACGACGGCCGCTGGCATCGGGCTCGCCAAGCTCCATCTGGATGCACTTGATGGCCCGGACCCAGCCCTTCTCGTCCGCGAGGACCTCGACAGGGTTGGTCAGCATCTTGAACTCGACACCTTCCTCGTGCGCGTGATGGACTTCCTCCTTACGGGCGGGAAGTTCCACCTCGGTACGACGGTAGACGATGGTGGTATCGGCACCTAGACGCAGCGCGGTGCGCGCCGCATCCATCGCGACATTACCGCCACCGACCACGATAGCCTTCTTGCCGGCGTGGATAGGAGTCAGATAATCATTGCGATAAGCCTTCATCAGATTGTTACGGGTGAGGAACTCATTGGCGGAGAAAACGCCGTTGGCATTCTCGCCCGGGATGCCCATGAAGCGCGGCAGACCGGCGCCGGAGCCCACGAAAACAGCCTCGAAGCCTTCCTCGTCCATCAGGGAGTCGATGGTGACGGTACGGCCGATAATCACATCCAGTTCGATCTTGACACCGAGCGCCTTGACAGCCTCGATCTCAGCGGCGACAACCTTGTCCTTCGGAAGACGGAACTCGGGGATACCGTACTCGAGCACACCGCCCGGACGGTGCAGGGCCTCGAAGATTGTGACGTCATAGCCGAGCTTGGCCAGGTCCGCGGCACAGGCCAGGCCGGAAGGGCCGGAGCCGATGATCGCGACTTTCTTGCCGTTGGAGGGCGCGATGACGGCGGCAGGGACCTTCCCCTGCTCCCGCGTCCAGTCGGCAACGAAACGCTCGAGCTTGCCGATGGCAACGCTTTCGCCCTTGATACCCAGGATGCAGCTGCCTTCGCACTGCGTCTCCTGCGGGCACACACGGCCGCAGATAGCCGGCAGCGAGGAGTCCTCGGCAATGACCGCCGCGGCACCAACGAAATCGCCGTCCTTGACTTTCTCGATGAAATCGGGAATCTTGATGCCCACGGGGCAGGCGCCCACGCAGCGGGGATTCTTGCAATGCAGGCAGCGGGTCGCCTCGAGCATCGCTTCATCGACATTATATCCGTAGCAGACCTCTTCGAAGTTGGTCGCCCGCACTTTCGGGTCCTGCTCCCTGACGGGAACTCTTCCAATCTTGTTCGCCATAGCTATTTACCTCTACCGATTCGACATACATGATTCTCGCGGGCCTCGTTCTCTTCCGAGCGATACTGGCCCTGCCGGCGCATAGCCTCGTCGAAATCAACGTCATAGCCGTTGAATTCGGGACCTTCCACGCAGGCGAAGCGGGTTTTTCCGGCCACGGTGACGCGGCAGGCGCCGCACATGCCGGTTCCGTCCACCATCAGGGTATTGAGGCTGACAACGATGGGGAGACCAAGTTTCTTGGCGGTCAACGTGGTGAACTTCATCATGATCATGGGGCCGATGGCGACGGCCTGGGTATAGTTGTTCCCTTCGTTCACAAGTTTCTCCAGAAGGGCGGTGACCATGCCGTGGAAACCTTCGGATCCGTCATCGGTGCAGATGTGGAGATGGTCGCAGACGGCAGCCATTTCCTCCTTGTAGATGAGGAGGCTGGCGGTCTTCGCGCCGATGATCACATCGACCTTGGCTCCGTGCTCATGCAGCCATTTGGCCTGAGGATAGACGGGTGCGGTTCCGACACCGCCAGCGATGAAAATGAAGTGGCTGGCCTCGAGTTCCTCGGCGCTCATCGCGATGAAATCGGACGGATTCCCGAGAGGGCCGACCACGTCGGCGAAGGACTCTCCGGCCTCGAAGGCCACGATGTCTTGGGTGGAGGCGCCAATCGGTTGCGTAACAATGGTAACGGTGCCTTTCTTGACATCGAAATCACTGATGGTCAACGGGATACGCTCTCCTTTTTCATCAGCCCTGACGATCAGGAACTGACCGGGCTTGGCGGCGGCCGCCAGCCTCGGCGCCTCCACGACCATCCGACAGATGGTCGGTGTCAGCATTTCCTTCTGGGTAATTTTGAACATAATGATACTAACCGGTTCGTTTTAATTTCGCCAAAGTTATCAAAAAAAAACTTATATTTGAAAATTATTTTGGAAACTATGAAAGCCGTACTTATTTACTCCGGCGGGCTGGACAGCACGACACTCCTGTACGAGTACAAGGAGAGCATCGCTTTGGCCGTCACCTTCGACTACGGTTCCAAGCACAACGCCCGTGAAATCTCCTATGCGAAGGAGAATTGCCGCCGCCTCGGCATCCCCCACCTGATCATACCCCTCGACTTCATCGGCAAGTACTTCCGCAGCGACCTCCTCCTGTCCGGAGGCGAAATCCCCGAAGGTTCCTATGCCGATGAGAATATGAAATCCACCGTCGTCCCCTTCCGCAACGGCATCATGCTCGCCATCGCCGCCGGCCTCGCCGAAAGCCGCGACCTTGACGCCATCATGATTGCAAACCACGCCGGCGACCACGCCATCTATCCCGACTGCCGCCCCGAGTTCGTGGAGGCCTTCGACCGCGCCGCCCAGGCCGGCACCTACAACGGCGTCCGCGTCGTCTCCCCCTACTGCGACATCACCAAGCGCGACATCGCCCTCCGCGGCAAGGACCTCGGCATCGACTATTCCCTCACCTACTCCTGCTACAAAGGCGGCGAAAAGCACTGCGGCCGCTGCGGGACCTGCACCGAACGCAAAGAGGCCCTCGAGGGCTTCGACCCCACTGAATACGAAGATTAAAAGCGCAATATGTACTACGTTTGCAAAAGACTCGAAATATCGGCCGCCCACAGCCTGATGCTCTCCTACCAGAGCAAATGTGAGGACCTCCACGGCCACAACTGGATCGTCAAGATCTACTGCAAATCCGAAACCCTGAACGAGGACGGCATGGTCACCGACTTCACCCTCATCAAGAAAAAGATCGAGGGCGCCCTGGACCACAAATTCCTCAACGACGTCCTCCCGATGAACCCCACCGCCGAGAACATCGCCCGCTGGATCTGCGACAACACACCCAACGCCTACAAAGTCGAAGTCTGGGAGTCCGAGATGAACATGGCCGCCTACGAGCGGGACTAATGTACAAAATCAACGAAATATTCTATTCCCTTCAGGGAGAAGGTTTCTGGACCGGGACACCGATGGTGTTCCTCCGGTTCAGCGGCTGCAACCTGAAGTGCCCTTTCTGCGATACCGACCATAGCGGATACAAGGAAATGACTGCCGATGAGATCGTGGCGGAAGTATCCAAGGTTGGTGGAGAATGCGGAAGGGTGTGCGTCACGGGCGGAGAGCCCTCGTTGCAGCTGGATAAGGGCCTTGTCGATGCCCTGAATGGGGCCGGGTTCAAGGTCCATATCGAGACCAACGGAACCCGTGTTCTGCCGGAGGGAATAGATTGGGTGACCGTGAGCCCCAAGGTCGATGTGGAAGGACTGAAGGGAGACGGAACCGTCGTGCTGGAGAAGGCCGATGAGGTCAAAGTCGTGTACCTCGGAGCCGATGTGGAGAAGTGGGCGGGATTCCCCGCCAAGTGGCATTTCCTGCAACCGTGTTCCTGCCGGAATACGGCCGAGACTGTGAATTACATCCAGGCGCATCCGCTTTGGCGGCTGTCGCTGCAGACACATAAGTATTTAGACATCAGATGAAAAATAACGAATACGACGTCATCATCGTAGGCGGCGGAATCACGGGCGCCGGAACGGCCCGGGACTGCGCGATGCGCGGACTCCGGGTGCTCCTGGTCGAACGGTACGACATCGCCACGGGCGCGACCGGCCGGAACCACGGCCTGCTGCACTCCGGAGCCCGATATGCCGTCACTGACCAGGAATCCGCGAACGAATGCATCCGCGAGAACATGATCCTCCGCCGGATCGCGTCCCACTGCGTGGACGAGACCGACGGATTCTTCATCACCCTCCCGGAGGATGACCTGAACTACCAGACGAAATTCTTCGAATCCTGCCTGTCCGCCGGCATCCATGCAGAGATCATGGACCCGAAGGAAGCCCTCCGCATGGAACCGTCGATCAATCCCGACATCATCGGCGCCGTCAAGGTTCCCGACGGCAGCGTGGACCCGTTCCGCCTGTGCGCCGCCAATATGCTGGACGCCAAGCTCCATGGAGCCCAGGTCCTCCTTTATTCCGAAGTCACCGGCTTCATCAAGGACGGCGACCGCATCGTGGGCATCAAGACCTTCAACCACCAGACGCATAAGACTGGCGAGTATTACGCTAACATCACTGTCAATGCCGCCGGCATCTGGGGGCATCACATCGCCGAACTCGCCGGTGTGAACATCGACATGGTCCCCGCCAAGGGCGCCCTCCTCATCTTCGCCCACCGCGTGAACGGCATCGTCATCAACCGCTGCCGCAAGCCCTCCAACGCCGATATCCTCGTCCCCGGCGATACCGTGTGCATCATCGGCACCACATCGACCAAAATTCCTTTCGACAAGTGTGACACCGTCACCGTCACGCCGGACGAAGTTAACCTCCTCATCGAGGAAGGCGCCAAGCTCGCCCCCGCGCTCGCCAGCACCCGCATCCTGCGGGCATTTGCCGGCGTCCGCCCGCTGGTTGCCGCCGATAGCAACGACTCCCGCAACATCAGCCGCGGCATCGTCTGCCTGGACCACGAGAAGCGTGAAGGATTGAAGGGATTCATCTCCATCACCGGCGGCAAACTGACGACCTACCGGCTCATGGCCGAGATGGCGACGGACCTCGTCTGCGAGAAACTGTCCGTCAACAAGCCCTGCGAAACGGCCAACGCTCCCCTTCCCGGCTCCGACGGCAAGAGTTTCCGCGAAGTGGCCCAGAAGATCTGGGATAATCCCACCACGGGCCAGAAGGCCGCCGCGGGCCGCCTCGGCACCGGCGTCACCAACATCCCGGCCGCCAGCTCCCTGGACCAGTCCCTCATCTGCGAATGCGAGCAAGTGTCCGTGGGCGAAATCAATTCCGCCATCGAGCGATGGGATGTGAACGGCCTGCGGGATCTGCGGCGTCGTACGCGCGTGGGAATGGGCCCCTGCCAGGGCGAGCTCTGCAGCTGCCGGGCCGCCGGCCTGCTGGCCAAGGCCCATGGTTGCACCGACCGCGCCCGCGCTGACTTACAGAGATTTATGACCGAACGCTGGAAAGGCATGTATCCCATCGGCTGGGGCGACGCGCTCCGCGAAGCGGAATACACCCAGTGGATCTATAAACACGTACTCGGCGTATGAGATTCGATACCGTCATCATCGGTGGAGGCCTGGCGGGCCTCACCGCCGGCATCAGCCTCCAGGAGGCGGGTCGGAAAGTCGCGATCGTAAGCGCCGGGCAGAACGCGATGCATTTCTTCTCCGGCAATTTCGAGGACGCCGGTCCCGTCCGAGATCGCGTCGCCGCGCTCTTCGCGGCGGCCGGCGTGCGGACGAACGCCACCGACGGCCTGCAGCTGATGGCCATGGGCAAGTTCAAGAACGTCTCCCTCACGCTGGAGGACGTGACCGTATTCCCGGACGAGCACATCGCAGAGAAAGTCCTCCTTGTCAATTTCGCCGGTTATCACGACTTCTTCGGCACCTTCATCGCCGAGACGCTGGAAAACCTGGGCATCTCCTGCCGCATCCGTTTCGTGCGGCTTGCGGAGATGGAATCCCTGCGGACAAGCCCCAGCGAGATGCGCTCCGTGAACATCGCCCGGATGATGGACGAATACTGGGAAAAGGTCGTCACCGATATCCGCGTGCTGCACAAGGACGAGGACCTCATCCTCCTCCCCCAGGTGTTCGGACTCAAGGACGCCGCGGTCCTGGACAAGATCCGCAAGGCCCTTCCCGCCCGCGTCGCCTTCGTCGGCACTATGCCCCCGTCCGTTCCGGGCATCCGTACTCAAATGCTGCTCAAACATCGTTTCGAGGTACTGGGAGGCACTTTCCTGATGGGAGACGAGGTCACTTCCGCCGCCTTGCACGAGGGCATCATCAGCAGTATCACCACCCGGAACCTGGACACCGTCCGGCTCTTCGCCGACCACTTCATCATCGCTACCGGCGGTTTCTTCTCGAAGGGGCTCGTGTCCACGCCCACGCAGGTGTATGAACCGCTGATCGGCCTGGACATGGACTATTCCGAGGACCGGAACGCCTGGTACAACGAAGAGTTCTTCGAATCACAGCCATATATGAACTTCGGCGTCAAGACCGACGCGGAGCTCCATCCCTTCAAGGACGGAGAACCGATTCGGAACATGTACGCCATCGGCTCCATCCTGGGGAACACCCGGAAGGAGGATTTCGGAACGGCGGCCGGACTCGCCATCCGGACGGCCTTCGCGGCCGCGGACGCCATTAAAGGAGGGAACGTATGAAACCGCAGGAACATACCGCAAGCGCGCATAACTTCGAAGAGTGCATGAAATGCACCATCTGCACGGCCTATTGCCCGGTCGTGCCGGTGAATCCGCGCTATCCCGGCCCTAAGCAGGCTGGTCCCGACGGCGAACGCCTCCGGCTCAAGGACCCGTACTTCTTCAACCAGGCCCTCAAGTACTGTCTGAACTGCAAGCGCTGCGAGGTCGTCTGCCCTTCCGGGGTCAATGTCGCCGACATCATCCAGTCCGCCCGCATCAAGTACGGCAAGGAGCAGCCCAAGCTCCGCGACTGGATGCTGGCCAATACCGATTTCATGGGCCATCTCGCCCGTCCTTTCGCTCCCATCGTGAATGGCGTGACCGGACTTGGTGTCACCAAGACCGTCCTCGACGCGACCCTTGCCATCGACAAGCACCGCACGTTCCCGAAATACAGCTACAAGAGTTTCGAAGGCTGGCTGAAGCGACGTTCCAAGGAACAGGCGAAATTCGAGAAGCAGGTCGCCTACTACCACGGCTGCTATGTGAACTACAACAACCCGCAGCTGGGCCGGGATTTCGTCAAGGTGATGAACGCCCTGGGCTATGGCGTGCAGTTGCTTGACCATGAGAAATGCTGTGGCGTGGCCCTTATTGCCAACGGAATGTCGCAGAAGGCCACGAAGAACGCCGTACATAACGTGAAAGCCTTACAGAAGGCGGTGGATGCTGGCCTGAAGGTCCTGACCACATCATCGACCTGTACGATGACGATCCGGGAGGAGTATCCCGGTCTCCTGCAGGTGGACAACAGCGGCGTGCGGGATTCCATCCTGCTCGCCACGCGGTTCATCTGGCAGCTCCTCGAATCTGGCCAGGCGCAGCTCAAGTTCAAGAAGGATTACCACGCCCGGATCGCCTACCACATCCCCTGCCACCTGGAGAAACTGGGCTGGGGCATCTTCTCCACGGAACTGCTGAAGATGATCCCGGGAGTGGAGTTCACCCTCCTAGATTCAAACTGCTGCGGCATCTCGGGAACCTACGGTTTCAAGAAGGAGAACTACGAGGCCTCCCAGGCCATCGGAAAGCCCCTCTTCGACCAGATCAAATCCGTGAACCCGGACTTCGTCGCCTGTGACTGCGAAACCTGCAAATGGCAGCTGGAGATGTCCACGGACTATGCCGTGAAACATCCCATCACCATTCTTGCCGAGGCGTTGGAATACTAATTCCGGGTCAAGCCCGGAATGACGGGCTATTCGCCTTTCAAATACTTGAGCCAGAAGGCGTAGTTCTCCGCCTGGAAGTGCTCTCCCTGATAACCCCGATAGCCGTGCATGCCGTCGGGGTATACCATAAACTCGAAGGACGCACCCTTCTTCTGGAGGGCGTCGATGAGCTGCAAGGTGTTCTGGTAGTGCACGTTGTCATCGCCCGTGCCGTGGGTGATCTTGAGCATCACGGAACCGTCGTCGCCGGGACGGGCGGGGTATTTGTCGATGCGGTCCATCACGCGGGTGCGGGCGTAACCGTCCGGATTGTCTTCCGGCGTGGACATGAACCTTTCCGTGTAGTGCGTGTCATACAGCTTCCAGTCATAGACACCGCCGCCGGCGATGCCGTAGTGGAAGGCTTCCGGAGCCGTCGCCACCAGGAGCGTCGTCATCGTGCCGCCGAAGGAGAAGCCCTCGACGCCGATCTTATCTCCCTGCACATACGGGAGGGACTGGAGCCAATGCGCCCAGGCGACGAAATCGTCGATTTCCACCGTCGACAGCTGCTTGTAGATGCAGTCCAGGCCGGCGCGGCCGTTGTGGCCGGAGGCGCGGCAGTCAGCAATCAGTTCGATGATGCCGTTCTCCGCATACCAGGCGTACCGGGATGGTGCTACCCAGCGGTCGGTGACCTGCGGCGAATCGGGTCCGCCGTAAATGTCCACGTGCACAGGATACTTCTTAGCCGGGTCGAAATCCTTCGGATAATAGATGACGCCGGGCAGTTCGAAGCCCTCGTTCGTAATGGTGACCATCTGGCCCAGGGAATACTTGGAAACGTCGTAATCCGGGCCCTTCTGGTCTTCTACCAGCCAGTTCTTGGAAGGCTTGGAGGTCTGATACACACGCAGTTGCGTGGGAGTATCCAGCGATGAAGTCTGCGCGACGAAGTACTTGCCGTCCGGAGAGAACTGGACGCCGGAAACGTTCATCGACTCGTCCGTGAGCGGCGTGATGACACCCTTCGGGGACACCTTGTACAAAGCCTGGCGAACGTGGAGATCGTCCCGCTGGGCGGTGAAATACACCGTTCCGTTCTTTTCGGCCCGGACCAATTCCACGCGCCAGTTCGGGCCGTCCGTCAGGCGGCGGACCGTCCCGTCATAGCCCAGAAAATAAATCTGCTGCCAACCGGTCTCGAAAGCCCGGACCATATACAGTCCATCTTCCGTGAAGAGCATGCCTTCAATCCAGTCCAGCCAGGTGGGATAGGTCTCGT
Organism: Bacteroidales bacterium; assembly: GCA_017558775.1. GTDB lineage: Bacteria > Bacteroidota > Bacteroidia > Bacteroidales > UBA932 > Cryptobacteroides. The sequence continues at coordinate 60,603 of JAFYTP010000002.1, forward strand.
GATAAAGCACCTGCTTGCCACCGTCCACGGGCGACACGGCATAGAGGTCCAGCGTATTCTGGATACGCGGCTCATGGGCCACATAGAAAGTCTTGGAATCGTCCGACCAGAACGGGATACCGAAATACTGGTCCTCCTTCTCGTCGAAATCGGCCCAGACCACATCCACCTGACCGCCCAGGGCCGCGGGGATATCGACAAAGCCCACTTTCACATCGGGGTTCTTCTCCCCCACCTTCGGGTAATGCGTCCGGCGGAGTTTTCCGTCCTGGCCGAAGGGCGAATAGATCGGGAACATCGGCACTTCCGTGTCGTCGAAATGGTAAAACGCGAGCTTGCGGCTGTCCGGCGACCACCAGAAGGCGCGGTAGCGGGACGGGCGGCCCAGGATTTCCTCGTAGTACACCCACGAGGCGTAGCCGTTCATCACGGTCTCCGTCCCGTCGAAGGTCAGACGGCATTCCTTCTTGTCGGCAATCGTCACGACATACAGGTCGTTATCCCGTGTGAAGGCCAGCATCGTGGAATCCGGCGAGTAGGTCAGATTCACGGCTCCTTCCGGCTGCAACGGGAAATCGACATACTTCTCCGGCGCCTGGACGCCCTCCACCTTCTCTCCCTTGGGAAGGACGAGCTTGAAACATTTGTCGTCGGTGTACCTTCCGTTATAGGTGAAGGCTATTTCCTTGTCGCCGAGCCACTTGTAGGACGGCAGGCGGTTGAACTCCTGGGCGGAAGCCCCACTGGCAAGCGCCGCAAGGGCAAACAGCACGATCAGTCTTTTCATACGAACAATTCGTCTTTGAAATTCACGAGATATACTTTATCGACGGCACGCGTCAGGGCCGTGTACAGCCATTTGAGGTCGTCCGGAGTGAGGAAATCCTGCCAGAAGGGATTGTCGATGAAGACGCACCGCCACTGGCCGCCCTGCGACTTATGGCAGGTGATGGCATTGGCATACTTGATCTGCAGGGCGTTGAAGAAGGGATCCTCCCGGACGGCGTCATACCGCTTCTTCTTGGTCGTAATATGCTCATAGTCCGCGTTCACACCCTGGTAAAGGGCATTGGCCTGCTCGTAGGTCAGGCCGGCGGATTCAGCTTCCAGCGTATCCAGCAGGACCTTAGCCACGATTTCCTGGTCCTGATAGTCGGGGAAAGAGAGCCGTGCCTCGGCGAAATGGAGGCCATAGCGATCCTCATACTTGCCGATGCGCACGAGCTTGCAGATGTCACCATTGGCAATATAGTCCGTCCCTTCCAGTTCATCGGCAAAATGGTAGCAGTTGCGGACAATCATCAATTTGTCCTCCCGGACCAGCCGTTCCTCCCGGAACTGGACCTGCGCCCGGATGCCGGCGTTGTAACGGTTCGCTCGCTTGTTGGACCGGCATAGGACGACGGTGTCGTCCTCGCCATAGCGGGAGTACGCATCCGACAATGTCTCAATCAGTTCCCCGCCGGAAATCCGTTCCACTTCCGGGAATCCCTTGACCGTCAGCCCCAGTTCATCCAGAGGAATCTCCACATCCTCGTCGATCAGTTCCCGCAGATGCGTCGCGTTCACGAGGATGCCGGAATCCGCCTGCTGGCGGACCACCGTCCGGAGTTCGGAAAAGCGGACACCGCCCGCGCCGGACATATACTCCTCCGACAGAGCCGGCGATCGGTCCAGACCCACCGGCGGCAGCTGCGCCGCGTCCCCGACAAGGATCATCCGGCAATCCGCCCCGCTCCGCAGGTACAGGATCAGGTCCTCCAGCAGATTCCCCGAGCCGAAAACGGCCGTAGACTGCCGCTCCCCCGCCTCGATGCCGATAAGCGAGACCTCATCGACAATAAAGAGCGTATTCTTCGCTTTGTTCGGTGCCAGGGAGAACTGGCCGAAGCCGTCGCTTCCCATGGACTTCTGTCGATAGATCTGTTTGTGCACGGTGGAGGCCGGCCTGCCAGCATATCCCGACAGAACCTTCGCACTTCGGCCCGTAGGCGCCATCAGCACACAGGGAGTCTTGAGCGCCGTGAAGGTTGCGACAACCGCCGCGAGAACCGTCGTCTTGCCGGTTCCGGCATAGCCGTTCACCACGAGGATATCGCCGTCGTCCGACGTCAGGAAGGATGCGATGTCACGCAGGAGATTGTCCTGGCAGGAGGTCGGTTCGTAGGGAAACCGCGTCAGGAATTCGCGGTACAGGAAGCCGGATCGGTCCATAGACTAGCGCTGGCGGAAGATGGACGCAAAGACGGCAAAAACCGGATAAATCTCCACGCGCCCGAGGAACATATCGACGGTGAAAACCAGTTTCAGCGCATTCGGCTCCGCATTATAATTGCCGAACGAGCCGATGGAACCCAGGGACGGGCCCACGTTCGACAGCGAGGCGATGGAACCCAGGACCGCATGCTGATTCGGGTCGCCGATGATGACGCACAGGATGGACGAAATCCCGATCAGCAGGAAGAACAGGGCGATGTACAGGACCTGCGGATACATCTCTTCACTGCGCAGCATACGCCGGCCGAAACGGACTTCGACGACGGAGGACGGATACAGCGTCTTGACAATCTGCATCCGGATGGCCTTGAAGAGCACAATCACTCGGTCGGCCTTGAGTCCGCACGTCGTGGAACCGGCGCAGCCGCACACGAGACCGCCGATGATCAGGATGAAGCACGGAAGCATCGGCCAATTGGAGTTGTCGCTGATGGCCAGGCCCGATGTGGAGGTATAACTCACGACATGGAAGGTGGCGTCCAGGAAGGCACGTCCCCAGGTATCAACGGTCCCCTGCATCTTGAGCGAAAACGCGGATAGGATGGAACCGCCAATCAGGCTGAGCAGGAAAAACCGAACAACCGGGTTGTTCAGCGGCCGGAGCGACCGACTCACGAAACTCATGAAAATCAGGCCGAAATGGAGCGAAGCGACCGTCATGAAGACGATGGTCAAAATCGAAATGAGCGGCGAATTGAAGTATCCGACGGACAGGTTGTGGGTGGAGAAACCTCCTGTCGCACTGACGCTGAAAGCATGATTGACGGCATCGAAAGGTGACATCCCCGCCGCCCAGTAACTGAAGAACGCCACCGCGAAGAGGCCGAGATACACCCGGGCGAAGATGGAAACCGTCTTGTTGGCGCGGGAGCGGTAATCATCCCGGGACAGGGAGGAAAGCTCCATATTCGTGAGCCGCAGACGCACCGGCGACGAACTCGGGATAATCAGGAGCAGGAACACCACGACGCCCAAACCGCCGATGAAATGCGTCGAGGAACGCCAGAACAGCAGGCTCCGTGGCAGCGCTTCGACATCCTCCAGAATTGTGGCGCCGGTGGTCGTAAAGCCCGACACGCTCTCGAACCAGGCGTTGGCCAACGTGAACGGACCACCCCACAGGGCATACGGGAGCATCCCGAACAGGAAGGACAGAAGCCAGGACAGGAAGATGATCATATACCCGTCCTTCAGCGTGATGTTCTCCGTCTTCCGGACGAAGATGAAAGGGAAAATGCCTACGGTGAAGGTCAGGGCAAAACTGATCAGGAGCGGCGCGAGGGCGCTGTCGCCGCCGTCGATGAGCGAGATGCCCACCGCAAACAGCATGAACAGCGAGCTCACCAGGAGCGCCATTCCCGTGTTCCGCGATATGACTTTCAGGTTCATTCGGATTCCTCCGTCCGAGGCTGGGTTTCCTTCATGAGCTTGATGCGACGGCGGTACTGCCGGTTCTCTTCCGTCAGCTCGGTGATGCCCGCGTTGAGCTCGGCGAGCTGGTCGTCCCCGTCAAAGGAGTAGTTGTAGCGACGGCCCATCGACCGGTATTCCTCCAGGCCCGAAAGCATCTTGTTCAGCGGATTCACGTAGAACGACGTGATGAAGAACATCAGCAGGAGTACGAGGATCACGCCCACGCCGACCGCCACGATGCCCGGGATGATACTCCGATAGAAACCCCGGTCAAAGTCGCCGGAGTTCTCCTGGAGGTCGGTGTACATCGCCTGGCTGAGGTTGTCGATGTCCCCGCTCAGCCGCCGGAAAGTCGGCTGCAGCCGCTCGAAATACCAGGTCCGGGAGTCGATGAAGTCCGACTGGATGACCTGCTCCAGTTCGAGGGAGGTCAGCATATAGGCCGAATAGGAATACAGGACGGAGTCCGTGAGCGGGAGTACGTTCTCGACGGAGAAGATGGAGCGCAGGGAGTCGCAGTAGGAAACGAATCCCTGCTGGTCGAAGTCCGGAAGGGAGTTCACGGAATCGTCGCCGATGACCGTGAGGATCTGCAGGTTGTAGTCGTCCGTGACCGTCGCCAGCTTCTGGGCGACGTTGATGCTGTTGATATCCTCGGCGATCATGTCGGACACGTAGTTGGACATGCGCCTGTACTCCACGATGGAGATGATGCCGGATACAATAAGGACGACCGCGATGGCGCTTAGCGAAAGCACCATCTTCGTCTTCAGGGACAGCCGGAACGAATTCCTCCAGTTTTTGAGCTTTCCGAACATAAAGTACTCTTTTCTCAACTTACAAATATAGCGTTTTTTCCCAAATATTCCCGCACGCGCGTTCTTTATACAAACTTTCTTAAAGTTTTTTTATAAATTGATTTTGATTTATAAAAATAATGCTATTTTTGCACCATAAAGTATAAAGAAGATGAGAACGACATTTTTGGACAAAAAGGACAACAAGAATTCCATCTTGAAGAAGACCATCCTCCGCCTTTGCATCGAGAGTGGTGAATACAGCATAGCAGCTCTGAGTGAGCAGATTAATACCAGTGTTCCGACGGTCACCAAACTGATCGGCGAACTCATGGACGAGGGCTTCATGATCGAACTGGGCAAATCCGGAACCTCCGGCGGCCGCAGGCCGAGCATCTACGGCCTGAACCCCGAGGCGGGCTATTTCATCGGCCTGGACATCCGGCATTCCCACGCCAGCATCGCCGTGACCGATTTCAAGGGCGGCCTGGTGTGCTTCGAGGACAATATCCCCTTCATCCTGGAGATCGACGAAGCCTGCCTGCACACCATCTCCCGGAACATCCGCGAGTTCTTCGTCGAGCATGACCTCGAGTGGAACCGGGTGCTCGGCATGGGCATCAGCGTCGCGGGCCGCGTGAACCCGAAGACGGGCTACAGCAACCTGTACTCCTTCGACCCGGACCGTCCCATCAACAAGATCCTCTCCGAGGACCTGGACATCCCCGTGGTCATCGAGAACGACTCCCGGGCGATGACCTACGGCGAGTTCCTCTCCGGCGTGGTCAAGAAAGAGCAGAACGTCCTCTTCGTGAACGTGAGCTGGGGCCTTGGCATGGGCATGATCCTGGACGGCCATCTCTATTACGGCACGTCCGGATATTCCGGTGAATTCGGTCACTTCCCGCTGCTGAACAACGACCAGATCTGCCGCTGCGGCAAGGTCGGCTGCCTCGAGACCGGCGCTTCGGGCTCCGCCCTCGTGCGCATGATCACCGAGCAGCTCCAGGCCGGGCGCGCCTCTTCCCTCTCCCGCCATTTCCGGGACCAGGGCAAGGTGAACCTGAACGATATTTTCCAGGCCATCCAGGAGGAGGACATCCTCACGATCGAGACCATCGAGAAGATCGGCAGCAACCTCGGACGCGGCCTCGCGGGCCTGATCAACGTCTTCAACCCGCAGCTGGTCGTCCTCGGCGGCAAGATGGCGATGGCGGGAGACTACCTCCTGCTGCCGGTGCGCAGCGCCGTGAAGCGCCACGCGCAGACGATCGCCAACCAGGACACCGCCATCAAATTCAGCAAACTCCGCAATCAGGCCGCGCCGATCGGAGACTGCATGCTTTCCCGCAGCCACCTGCTGGGTATCATCTAACAGACAATAAAACGAACTATGCCCAAAATATCAACACGTGGGGATACTGTGCCCGCGTCCCCCATCCGCAAACTGGTACCCTATGCTGACGCCGCCAAGAAGGACGGCGTCAAAGTCTATCATCTGAACATCGGCCAGCCGGACCTGCCCACTCCCCAAAAGGCCCTGGATGCGCTGAAACACATTGACCGCACAACGCTTGAATATAGCCCCAGCGACGGCTATTTGGCTTTGCGTGAGAAACTTGTCGGCTACTATGGCCGTTTCGGAATCAAGATTACGCCCGACGATGTCCTCGTCACCACCGGCGGCTCCGAAGCCCTGCTGATGACCTTCATGGCCTGCATGGACCCGGGTGACGAAATCATCATGGTCGAGCCCGGCTACGCGAACTACCTGTCCTTTGCCGCCCAGGCCGGCCTTAACGTGCTTACCGTCACCTCCAGCATCGAGGACGACTTCGCCCTTCCGGATGTCGAGGCGTTCGAGGAAGTCATCACCCCCAGGACGAAGGCAATCCTCCTCTGCAACCCGAACAACCCGACGGGCTATCTCTATACGAAGGAGGAACTGTACCGGATCCGCGAAATCGTCCTGAAACACGACCTGTACCTGTTCTCCGACGAGGTCTACCGGGAATTCTGCTATTCCGACGAGCCCTATATCTCCGCCATGGACCTGAAAGGCATCGAACAGAATGTGATCGTGGTCGATTCCATGTCCAAGCGGTACTCCGAATGCGGCATCCGCATCGGCAACATCGTCACCCGGAACAAGGATGTGCGTGAATCCGTGATGAAATTCGCCCAGGCCCGTCTGAGCCCGCCCCTGCTGGGCCAGATCGTCGCCGAGGCTTCCATCGAGGGAACGGAGGAATACGCGAAGCAGTGCTACGAAGAGTATCTCGCGCGCCGCAACTTCATCATCGCGGGCCTCAACGCCATCCCGGGCGTCTACACGCCGATGCCGCAAGGCGCTTTCTACACGACCGCCTCACTTCCCGTCGACGACGCGGAAGATTTCTGTCAATGGCTTCTGACGGATTTCCGTTACCGGAACGAGACCGTGATGCTGGCGCCTGCCGCCGGATTCTACAATACCCCGGGACTCGGCAAGAACCAGGTCCGCGTGGCCTATGTGCTAAAAATAGAGGACCTTGCAAAGGCCCTCGTAATTCTGGAAAAAGCGCTGGAGGCTTACAACCGCCGATAGCAGACAGTTTTATTACCGCTTCAGCCGCGCCAGGAGTTCATTTCCCAGCGCGGTTTTATTTTCGATGTGCTGCAGCACGGCGTTCACGAAGGAATTCGACTCGAAGACGCCGCGGACCTGCTCGAAGTCCTGCTCCTTTTCCTGGCGGGAACCATCGGCGCCGAAGCCCGTCATCGAGGCCAGGTTGAACTCCTTCTTCGCATCCTCGTAGAGCATCTTGTCCAGGCCGACAACAGCGGTCTTCCACTGCTCGACGATATCCGCAACCTGCTCAGCGGTAATGCTTTCCAGCGGGTAGTTGAAGAACTCGGCATACTTGTCGTAAGCCCAGTCCCACTCCAGCCGGTAGTAGTCCTTGTGCATCTGCTTGAAGGCGGCATCGACCGTCGCCAGATCCTTTACTTCGCCGGACTCAACCTGATCCAACAGGGCGAAAACCAGACCCTTCGGGGCGATGAGGCCGCTGAGGTCCGTCCATTTGCCCTTGCCGCCGGATAAATCCGGCTGCAGCGCCCGGCGGATCTCCTCGTCGGAAGCTCCGGCGGGCAGGTTCTCCAACTTCTTGATGATGGAGTTGCCCAGGAACTTCGTGATGGCGATGCGGTAAAACTCGATACCGTTCCGCAGAGAGCTGTTCCTGATCTTGGCGCTATGGTAGGAATACTCGTCCGAGAGCTCGCCGGAAGAATACTGCAGGTTCTGCAGGAGACGGATGCCCTTGAGCATCTTCTGGACCGTGTACGGGCTCAGGAGATTGTAGTTGATGCTGTCCAGCAGGTTCGGGTCCTTGCGCGCGTCACGCTTGGGCCACTTCTGGGCGTCGCGGATGGTACCGACACTGCGAAGATTGACACCCGGAACAAGATAGGTAGTATTCTGTTTTTCAATCAGATAGGAGAACGGAAGCCAGGTCGTGTCCGAGTGGTTCACATGCCTGCCCATCACCAGCGAGAAAGCGCCCACGCGGGAAGGCCAGAGGATGTAGGAATCCGACGAAGTCTTCGCGCCGCGCTCCAGGATGCCCTGGTGGATCGGCCCCAGCTTGTACATATGGTTCGACTGATTAGAGCCGCTGCCCGCGTTCATGAACGAGAAATTACCCGCGATGAGGAGGGTGGATTTGTGGTGCGTCACCGTGAACGGACCGGCAAAAATGGCGCAGGCCTCGCCGTTCTCCCCGTGACAGTTGGAGAAGAACAGGGAATCCGAGGCGCTGTAGCTGTGTCCGAAATGGCAGGCCTGTCCCACGAAGCAGCGCGTCATCGACGTGTTGTCCGTGATGTGCGAGCCGCTGCACACGATGAAATCGTCCATGATCACGCCGTGGCTGATCGTCACCGGCGCCGCCTCGTTGCTGTTCACGCTGCCGTTCCGCAGCCGATTCACGCCACTGATGACCGCGTAATCCCCGATCCGAACGTCGCACAGATAACGCGTGTTCCGGATGAAAACGTGACTGCCGATGGTGCCGGTGGCCGACTCCTGAGTCTTCGCGTAAGCATCGACCATCTTGTACAGGGCCTGGATCACTTCCGGACGGTGCCGGTACATCGCCATCACATACGCGATCTGCGCGCTGAGGTTGTCATAGATCTTCACCTCGCGGCCGCCCGTCTCGTTCAGGACCGACACCTCCACGCCGTTGCCGAACGTGGTAGGGCCCTCCGTCACGACCAGGTCCACATTCTCCAGCAGGGAGTCGTGGCCGATGGTATAGTTCGCGATATAGTTGGAGATATTCTCAATGAGGCAATTGTCCCCCACCGTCACATTGTGCAGCGTGGCGCCGAACATGCCCGAATGCTTCTTCAGGCCGCCGGGCAGTTCGAACACCCGTTCGAACCGGCCGAAGCGGACCGTTCCGGAGAAACGGACACGTTTCACATACTCCAGCGAAGGATTTTCCACATACACGGTCCCCCAGTCCTCCGCTTCGCATCCCGCGGCGCAGAGCTGGGCGATCTCCTTGTCAGTCAGTTTTCTAAATGCCATTAGTTAATCTGGTTTCCGGTGTACAACTCATAGTATTTGCCCTTCTGCTCCAGGAGCTCGAAGTGCTTGCCGCGCTCGATGATGCGGCCGTGGTCCATCACCGCGATGTAATCCGCGTTCTGGACCGTGGACAGGCGGTGGGCGATCACGAAGGTCGTGCGCCCCTTCATCAGGGAGTCCATCCCCTGCTGGATCAATCGTTCCGTGCGAGTATCGATGGAGGACGTCGCTTCGTCCAGGATCAGCACGGGCGGGTCCGCGACGGCGGCGCGGGCGATGGCCAGCAGCTGGCGCTCACCCTGCGACAGGTTGCCGCCATCGGCGTCCAGCACGGTATCGTAGCCGAACGGCAGACGACGGATGAAAGCATCGGCATGGACCAGGCGGGCGGCGGCTTTGCATTCCTCGTCCGTAGCGTCCAACCGGCCGTAACGGATATTATCAAGCACGGAACCGCTGAAGAGTTTCGTCTCCTGCAGGACAATGCCGAGGGAACGGCGCAAATCGGCCTTCTTAATCCCCGCGACGCTGAATCCGTCATAAGTGATAGAACCGTCCTGGATCTCGTAGAAGCGGTTGATCAGGTTCGTGATTGTCGTCTTTCCCGCTCCTGTTCCGCCCACGAAGGCGATCTTCTGGCCGGGATAAGCCGTCAATGTAATATCGTATAGTACCTGTTTCTCAGGAACATAGCTGAAATCCACATCCGTCAGGGTCACCAGTCCCTCCAACTTCTTGAGCGTACCGTTCTCCTCCTTCCAGGCCCACTGTTCCTTCCCCTGCTTCTCCAGCGTGACCGTACCCTCGTCCAACTCGGGCGTCTCGTCCAACAGGGCGTAGACGCGGTCGGTACCGGCGGCGGCCATCACGATGCTGTTGATTTCATTCGAAATCTGCGTCACAGGGCGCGTAAAGTTCCGCTGAAGGGTCAGGAACGACACAAGGGTACCGAGGGTGAGGGCGGCGCCATCAAGGCCGTTCAGGAACCAGGGAGAAACAGAGCCGGCAAAGCCCGCCAGCGTCGACACCCCGGCCGTCTTAGTGTAACCCAGCGCGATGACGGAGCCGATGATGGCGAGCAAAACGTACATGAAGTTGCCGATGTTCGAGTTGATCGGCATGATGATGTTGCCGATCTTGTTCGCGTTGAACACGCTCGAACGCAGTTCCTCGTTCAAGCTCGCAAACTGCTCCAGAGCCTTCTCCTCGTGGCAATAGACTTTCACGACCTTCTGGCCGGAGACCATCTCCTCGATGAAGCCGTTCACCCGGCCCAGGTTCCGCTGCCGCTCCACGAAATACTTGCGGGACAGCTTGCCGAGACTCGTCGTCACCTTGTACATCAGGAACGCCATCAAGACCGAGACAACTGTCAGCGGAATGCTCAGCACAAGCATGCTCACGAAGGTGGCAAGGATGGTCACGAGTGACTTGAACAGGTTCGGGACGCTGCTTCCCACGACCTGCCGGAGCGTATCGACATCATTGGTATACACGGACATGATATCGCCGTGGGAATGGTTGTCGAAGTACTTGAGCGGCAACGTCTCCATGTGGGAGAACAGGTCCTTGCGGATGCGGAGCATCGTCCCCTGCCCCACATGGATCATGATGAGGCTCTGCGCATAGCCGGCGATGATACCGACGAGGATGATAGCACCCAGTTTCGCAAGAGCGACGGCCAATGGTGCATAGTCCGGTGCCGCGGCGGCAGTCATCGGCAGGATGTAATCGTCGATGAGGCTGCGGGTGAAGAGGGACGAGGCCAGCGAGGTGATGGACGATACGATGATGCAGAGCGTGACCACCACGAAATTGACCTTGTAGTGCTTGAAGATATACTTGAACAGCCGGAAGACCGTCGAGTCCTTCTTGAGGTCCTTGAGGGAGGCGCCAGCCCGCGGGCCGCGGTCCTGTCCAGGTTGATGATTGAATCCGGGAGGCATAGGCTAGGCTTGAGGTTGGTCGAAATCGCCCGAGCCGCCGCTCGTCTGCATTTCGTAGATTTCCTGATAGATGGCGTTGTCGCGGAGGAGGTTCTCGTGCGTGTCGAAGGCCGCCACGCGGCCGTTGTCCATCACGATGATCCGGTCAGCCTCCTGGATGGAGAGGATGCGCTGGGAGATGATGATCTTCGTCGTCCCCGGGATGCGCGCGTTGAAGGTGGCGCGGATGGCGGCGTCGGTCGCCGTGTCCACCGCCGAGGTGGAATCGTCCAGCACCAGCACTTTCGGGTGTTTCAGCAGGGCTCGGGCGATGCACAGACGCTGCCGCTGGCCGCCTGAAACGTTCGTTCCGCCCTGGTCGATAATCGTATTGTAGCCATCCGGGAAGCTCCGGATGAACTCATCGGCACAAGCCTGCCGGCAGGCCTCCTCGCACTCTTCCAGCGTCGCATCCTCCTTGCCCCAGCGGAGATTATCGAGGATGGTTCCGGAGAACAGCGTGCTCTTCTGGAGCACCATCGCGACCTCGTTCCGGAGGACCTGCATGTCGTACTTGCGGACATCGATACCGCCCACTTCCACGTCGCCGTCCGACACGTCGTACAGGCGCGCCATCAGGTTCACAAGGGAGGATTTACCGCTGCCGGTACCGCCGATGATGCCGATGGTTTCTCCGGCCTTGATGTGCAGGTCAATGTCCTCCAGGGCATAATCGCCGCCCTGCTTATAAGAGAAATACACGTGGTTGAAGTCGATGCGGCCGTCCGGCACTTCCAGAATCGGCTGCATGGGATTGTCCATGTCCGGTTCCTCGCAGATGACCTCAGCGACACGTGCGCCGCTGGCCGCGCTCTGCGTCAGCTGCACGAAAATCATCGACAGCATCATCAGCGAGCTCAAGACCGTCATGATGTAGCTGAAGAGCGAAGTCAGCTGGCCGGTCGTGAGGCTTCCCTCCACAATGAAATGCGCACCGAACCAGCTCAGGGCGATGATGCACGCGTTCACGATGAGGTTCATCACCGGGCCGTTCAGGGCCATCAGCGTCTCCGCTTTCACATTGAGCGTGAACAGGCCGAGGGCGGCCTTGTCGAACTTGCTCATCTCGTGGTCCTCCCGGACGAAGGCCTTCACGACGCGGATGGCATCGACATTCTCCTGTACGACGCCGTTCACCGCATCCACTTTCAAGAGGATTTCCTTGAACAGTTTCGCGGCGCGCGTGATGAGGATCGTCAGGAAGACGCTCAAGACCACCATTGCGATGAGGAAGATGATACTCAATCGCTTATGAATCACAAAGCACATCGCCAGGGCCGATACCATGTTCAGCGGGGCCCGGAATGAGATGCGCAGCAGCATCTGGAAAGCGCCCTGGATGCTGGAGACGTCGGTGGTCATGCGGGTGACCAAGCCGGCGGTAGAGAATTTGTCGATGTCGGAGAAAGAGAACCGCTGGATGTTCTCGTACATCGCGAGGCGCAGGTTCGCGGCGAGACCGGTGCTGCTGTAGGCGGCGAACCGGCCGGCCAAGATACCGAAGATCAGGCTCAGGAAAGCGATCCCCACCATCATCGCCCCATACTTGTACACATCCGGCAAACTCCCTGCCCCGATGCCCTTGTCGATGATGGACGCCGTCACATACGGGATCAGCACGCCCATGATCACTTCGAGGGTCGTCCAAAGCGGTGTCAGCAGCGCAGCTGCCTTATACTGCTTGACTTGCTTGAGTATGGTCTTGAACATAAACGCAAATATAACAAAAATCTGGAAGTTTCGGTATATTTCGTTTCGCCTTGTATGTTCAAGTGATCCCGCCGGCGAAAGCGGGGACTCCCCCGCTAGCGCTCGGCACGCATCGGATTCGTGAGGAAGTCTTCGTAAGCGAGACGGATACCGTCCTCCAGCTCCGTCTTATAGGTCCATCCGAGGGCCGTCGCCTTGGAGACATCCAAGAGTTTGCGAGGGGTTCCGTTCGGACGGGAAGTATCCCACTTGATGGCGCCGGTATAGCCGACGACCTTCGCGACCAGTTCTGTCAATTCCTTGATGGTCAATTCCTTTCCGGTACCGGCATTCACGGTTTCGTTGCCGGAATAGTTGTTCATCAGGAAGACGCAGAGGTTCGCCAGGTCATCCACATAGAGGAACTCCCGCAGCGGAGAACCGTCACCCCAGCAGGTAACCTCCTGCAGTCCGGCGACCTTCGCTTCGTGGAAACGGCGGATCAGCGCAGGCAACACGTGGCTGTGCTCCGGATGGTAGTTATCGTTGGGGCCGTAAAGGTTCGTAGGCATCACGGAGATGTAATCCGTCCCGTACTGACGGTTCAGGAACTCGCAGTACTTGAGCCCGGAAATCTTCGCCAGCGCGTAGGCCTCATTGGTCTTCTCCAACGCGCCCGTCAGCAGGCAGCTCTCCGGCATCGGTTGCGGCGCCATTCTCGGATAAATGCACGACGATCCCAGGAACTCCAGCTTTTTGCAGCCATTCTTCCAGGCAGCATGGATCACGTTCATTTCCAGGATCATATTGTCGTACATAAAGTCCGCAAGGGCGCTCTCATTGGCCACGATACCGCCCACCTTGGCGGCCGCGAGAAACACATACTCCGGCTTCTCGGCGGCGAAAAACGCCTCCACATCGGCCTGGCGGGTCAAATCCAGTTCCTTGTGCGTACGGGTGACGATATTATTGTAACCTTGGCGCTTCAACTCGCGCACGATCGCGGAGCCCACCATACCGCGGTGGCCCGCCACATAGATCTTTGCTTCTTTCTCCATCATAGGGTTCCTCTCCTTCTGATATGCAGTTCAACGGCTCCTTCCGGGAAGCAGCTCCTGTCCCGGCAAACCAGCGCGAGATAGCCACCGCCGCCGGCGCCCGGCATCTTCCAAGCCAGGACTCCGTCCAACGAACTATACTTGTCAATATATTCTTGCACACCCGGCTGAATCATGGCCGGGAACATCGCCACTTGCGCGTTGAAAGAGGCCTTGTAGGCCGCTGCAAAGCGGTCGAGGTCCTTCGCCAGGATGGCGTTCCAACAGTCGTCGGCCGCCTTCGCAAGCGCCTCGACCTTCGGTTTCGTGATGTCTTTCCCGTCCACCACGGAACAGCCCGGGCGGCGCGGGAACATCGGAATCATGCACAGATGATCCTCCAGCCAGCAGAGGACATCCTCGTCATGACAGGATTCAATCTTCTCCGGCCAGAAACGGTTATTATACCAATGACGCACCAGACCCGGCATGCAGATGCCGATGGAATCCTGCGCCCCGGAAATGATGCCGTCGGAACGCTCCGGATCGTTCTCGAAGCAGAAAACCAGCTTCGCCAGCGTCTCCGGGTCCATGTTCGGCAGCTGGAACGGCCAAATCTTCCTGATCATGTTCCGGGTCGATGTGGACAGCCCGCACCGGTCCCGCACCTCGAAGGTGGGTTCCAGGGAGATGGTCAGGGCCCATCCCGGCGCGTAGCAAGACACATACGGCTGGTCGATCCAGGTTCCGGCGAGGTCCAGCCGCGTGGGAATCTGGCAGGGCGTCTGCTTCAGCGCGGTGCTCGAGCGCGCCTGCAGGCCCGCCTGCGGCGTTCGCTGTAGCACGATGTATTCAATCCCCCGCGCCTCGCAGAGCCGCCGCTTCTCCTCATTCCCGCCGTCCTCATTGACAACGAAAATGTCAGGCTTGACAATATCCAGGGTCGGGACGAAGTCCATGATGCCGTCACCGGCATTGATATAGGCATCCTTGACATAGCGGATGGCCTTCACCATGAACAACCGTTCCTGCTCGCTGTAGATGGTCTTATGATGCTTGTAATGCAGGATGGTCTCGTCCGAGCCGATGCCCACATACAAATCCCCGAACTGCGCCGCCTGCCGGAAGAACTCCACATGGCCGCTGTGCAGCAGGTCATAGCATCCCGAAACAAATACTTTCTTGGTCATTTCGAGCTTGTCGAGAAATCTATTTCACGATACCCTTTTCAAGATATTCGGCCAGATTCATCCGCACTTTCTCCGCGGCCCCTTCCCCGGCGACCTTCGCCATATCGTGCTCCACCATCAGCTTGACGAGGGCCTCGAAGGAGGTCTTCTGCGGATTCCAGCCCAGTTTCGCGCGGGCCTTCGTGGGATCACCCCAAAGGTTCACCACGTCCGTCGGGCGGTAGAAATCGGGGCTCACCTCGACCAGGACCTTGCCGGTGGCCTTGTCGATGCCTTTTTCATCGGCACCCTCACCCACGAACTCCAGCTCGATGCCCGCGTGGTGGAAGGCCAGCTGGCAGAACTCACGGACGCTGTGCTGAACACCCGTCGCAATGACGAAATCCTCCGCCTTCTTCTGCTGCAGGATAAGCCACATGCACTCCACATAATCCTTCGCATAACCCCAGTCACGAAGACTTGACAGGTTGCCCAGATACAGTTTCTCCTGCTTGCCCTGGGCGATGCGCGCCGCCGCCAGCGTAATCTTCCGCGTGACGAAAGTCTCGCCGCGACGCTCGGACTCGTGGTTGAATAAAATACCTGAGCAGCAATACATTCCGTACGCCTCCCGGTATTCCTTCACGATCCAGAAACCATACAGTTTCGCGACAGCGTAAGGGCTATACGGATGGAACGGCGTGTTCTCGTTCTGGGGCACTTCCTCCACCTTTCCATATAGTTCGGAGGTCGATGCCTGGTAGATTCGGCACGTCCCGGCAAGTCCGCACTGGCGAACAGCCTCCAGGACGCGGAGAACGCCCGTCGCATCGATGTTCGCCGTGTACTCCGGCGAGTCGAAACTCACCTGCACATGGCTCTGCGCCGCGAGGTTATAAATCTCGTCCGGACGGACCTTAGCGACAACCTGGATCATGCTCATCGAGTCGCCCATATCCGCATAATGCAGATGGAAGTGCGGACGACCTTCCAGGTGCGCGATACGCTCGCGGAAATCCACGGAACTTCTGCGGATGATGCCGTGTACGTCATACCCTTTTTCCAGGAGGAATTCCGACAGGTACGAGCCGTCCTGACCGGTCACGCCGGTGATGAGCGCGGTCTTCCGCGGGTGCCGATGTTCCTTTGTCAAGTTAATGCCAAGTACAGCCTCAATCTGCTTGAGACTCTGGGCACCGACGCCCACTTTCCCGGCCAGCCAGCGGGAAACGACCGTTTCGTCCTTCCCGATTTTCTCGGCCAACTGCCGCTGAGAAATCCCTTTCCGGCTCAAAGCGGCTTTAATCTCGTTGATAATCTCGTAATCTACCATAGGGACAAAGATACAGATTATCAATAAACTTGACAATATTTTCAAGTATAAAATAAACGCTTGACAAATCAATGCCAAGCGTTATAGATTCTTTCGTCGGTTTCCGACTTCCTTACAAGATAGAAAGAGCCTCTTCCGCAGCAGCCCTATCCTTCGCACGAATGACGAAGGAAATCGTCAGTTCGTCACCGCCCTGCGCGGCGGAGACGATGCTCACGCCGTAGGCGCCGAGGGCGGAATAGATGCGGCCCGAGGTGCCGGGGAGGTTCTTCATGCCGTTGCCGCAGACGGACAGGAGGCAGACGTCCTCAATGACATCGGTAGCGTCATCGATAGAGACCTGGCCGTCGCGATAGAGGGCCGAGAGGGCGTCGATGGCCGCCTTGAGGTCCCGCGTAGCCACGGCGAGCGTGATGCAGAACTCGGTGGACGGCTGGGAGATGTAGCGAATGTTCACGCCGCCACGGGCGAGGGCGCCGAAAATGGAGGAGGAAACACCCACCTTGCCCACGAGGCCGGTGCCCCGGATATTGATCAGGGAGAACCCGTCTTCCACGACATAGCCCGTGACAACGTGTTCAGATTCAGGCTTGGACGCAGAAATAACCGTCTTGCGTGAAGGATCGGTCAGGTCGCGGATGATGACGGGCAGGCTGGCCTTCATCATCGGCAGAAGCGCCGCCGCTTCCATCGCACCGCCTTCGACCGAGCAGAACACCGCGGCTTCCTCATAGGTGAGTTCCGGACGGGACAAGATCTTGTCGTTCAGCACATAGACCTCAGCGGCCTTGTTGTCGCGGGCGGCGATGGTCATCGCCATCAGGTCCTCTCCCCTGCGGCCCAGGCGGATGCTGTAGCCGAAGGAGTTGTGGCCGTAACCGCTGGAAAGCACGTACAGGCCGGGCGCACCGGTCCGGGAACGGAGCCGTTCCATCGACGTTTCCCAATCCACGCGCAGAGCGCCGTCGCGATCCTCTTCACAGACCATCACCTCGGCACCATCGACAAAGGTGCCGCCGACGACGGCATGGACGGTTTCCGCGCAGAGGCGGGCGCACTTGCCCAGCACATAGTCGCGGATGGTCGTGAAGGCGGGACGGTAGACGACGCCTTCATCGACATACTGACGGAGGGCCTTGAGTTCCGCGTCGACCTTCTCGCCGAAGGCCGGGTCGGAGACCAGACCCTTGAAATAGGCGGCGATTTCCTCGAAGGCCGGCTTCGTGTCGGCCCGGTGGTACAGCGCCGATTCCAGCACGTCGATGAACATCTGACGGATCTTGTGTTCGGATTTGACAACCAGGATGCCGTCTTCCTTGGGAAGGCTGCCCAGATATTTGGCCGATGCCTCGGTCAGTTTGAAAACTCGTGTTATCATCGTTCGCAGTTATATGGTCCTGTAAAGTTACGGATTATTTCAGAGAATCGAACATTATTTGCACCGGATGCAGCGCTTTTACGCCCGTCCCGTCAAGGATCTGCTGGCGGCAGGAAGTGCCGGGCGCCGCGACAAGGGTCTTTCCCGGGCTTTCCGTGGCCTTTCGCACCGTCGGGAAGAGAACCATCTCCCCGATGGCCATCGAGGTCTTGTAGTGCTCCTTTTCGTAGCCGAACGATCCCGCCATGCCGCAGCAGCCGCTGGGGATGACATGGACGAGGGCGCCGGGGATGAGCCGCAGCATTTCCGCCGATGCCCCCACGCCGATGAGCGACTTCTGATGGCAATGGCCATGGAGCCAGATGTCGGCGTCGATGTCCCGGAAAGCGTTTTTGTCGATATGCCCGTTCTGCGCTTCCCGCGTCAGGAATTCGTCGAAGAGCAGGCAGTTCGCGGCCAATTTCTTGGCATCACTTCGCATCTCTGACGGTACCAGATCCGGATACTCGTCCCGGAAGGAAAGGATGCAGGAAGGTTCGATGCCGATGAGCGGAGCATCATCAGTGATGATGTCCTTCAGCATCGTTACATTCTTGATAGCGAATTTCTTAGCGAGCCGTAAGCAGCCCTTGGAGATGGCTGCGCGGCCGCTTTCGCCATGCTTCGGGATTTCCACCTTATAGCCCAGCTTGTTGAGCAGGCGCACAAAAGTGAGGCCCAGTTCCGCTTCCTGATGGTTGGTGAATTCGTCGGCGAAAAGGAACACTTTCCGGCCGGTGCCCGGCTGAGGTTCCATCGCCACGAGTTTCCGCATGCTGTAGCGGCTCAGCGTGGGAATCTGGCGGTCGGCGGAGAAGCGGACAATGCGCTTGATCAGCGCTGCGGAGGGCTTCCAGGAGGCGAAGAAATTGTACAGCGGGCGGACGCAGGCGCCCAGCGCTTCCATCGACGCCATCCGGGCGACGAGCCAGCTCCGCAGCGGCGTGCCGTGCCGGTCGTATTTCTGCTGCAAGACCTCGCTCCGGATACGCGTCATATCCACATTGGAAGGGCATTCGGAGAGGCAGCCCTTGCAGGCGAGGCAGGAGTCAAGGACAGCGGCCATTTCGGGGCTGTCGAAGTTGCCCGTACCCCGGGTGAGCACTTCACGCAGGATGTTGGCGCGGGCGCGGGTGGAGAAGGTCTCGTCATGGGAGACCTTGTACGCGGGACACATCGTTCCGCCGATGAGGTTGGATTTCAGGCATGCGCCGGCGCCGTTGCACTGCTCGATGGAGCACATCAGCGCGTGCGCCTGGGAGCGGACGCCGCTGGCACCATCGACCTTGCACTCGTCGAAGGCCGCGCGCCAGTTGTAGAAGGTCTTCATCGACTCGATCGGGTAGGTCTGCCCCACCTCGAACCTAAGGTCCTCGTCCATCGGCGGCGTGTCCACGATCTTGTTCATATTGAACAGCCCGTCAGGGTCCCAGGTGCGCTTGACCTCCTGCATAAGTCGGTAAACCTCAGGCCCATACATCAGTGGAATGAACTCGCCGCGCAGGCGTCCGTCGCCGTGCTCGCCGCTGAGGCTGCCCTTGTGCTTGCGCACCAGCTTGGCCGTTTCCGTGGCGATATCGCGGAACAGTTTCCGCCCTTCCGCGGTCTTGATGTTCAGGATCGGGCGCAGATGCAGCTCGCCCGTGCTGATATGGCCATAAAAAACGCAGGATGTATGGAGACGGTCCAGCATCTCGCGGAAGTCCTGCATATAAGCCGGCAGCCGTTCAGGGGCCACGGCCGTATCTTCGATGACACCGATGGGTTTGGCATCCCCCTTCATCCCGCTCAACACGCCCAGGCCGGCCTTGCGGAGGTCCCAAACCTTGGTCACTTCAGCGCCATAGACCCGGGTGCAGGTAGAAACCAAGCCGGAGGTTTTTACATCTTCCTCGAAGGCTGCAGCGAGTGTGTCGATTTCCTCACGGGTGTCACCCCAGAATTCGGCAATCAGGACCGCGGCGGGAAGGCCTTCGATGAAGGTCGTATTGCGCTTGAGTTCGATGTTCTGGAAGCTGAGCTCCAGGATCTTTCCGTCCATCAACTCCACGGCTGCCGGACGATGTTTCAGAGCGATAAGATTAGCGTGAAAACTGCCTTCCAGCGTGTTGCAATGGGCACAGACCACCATTTTCTCCTTCGGCGGGAGCGGGTCCAGGGAGACGGTCATCTCGGTGATGAAGGCGAGGGTGCCCTCACTGCCGGCGAGGAGTTTACAGAGGTCCTGGGATTCGACCGCCTCGTCGATAGCATAGCCGCAGCTACGGCGCTTGAGGGCGCGGTCGGGAAAATTGTCCTGAAGAAGCTGGCGGATGGCTGGACAATCTCTCCACTCCTCAAGTTGTGTCAAAATGGCGTTCAGAAGCGGGCGTTCCTGGCGATATCCGGGCTCTTGCAGACGGGAGGTATCGAACTCCGTCCCATCAGACAATACGCCCTTACAGGCGATTACATGATCGCGCGTACTTCCGTAAACCAGCGAATGCGTCCCGCAGGAATTGTTCCCGAACATGCCACCCAGGCAGCAGCGGTTGCTGGTCGATGTTTCCGGGCTGAACAGCAGGCCGTACGGCTTCAGGGCCAGGTTCAGTTCGTCCCGGACGACACCGGGCTGAATCCGCGCCCAGCGCTCTTCGGCATTGATTTCCAGGATCTTGTTCCAGCCCTTGATGTCCACGACAATCCCCTTCCCCACAACCTGCCCGGCGAGCGAGGTACCCGCTGCCCGGGGAATCAGATGGGTTTTCTGATCCCGGGCCTGCCGGAGCAGCTGCCGGACGTCGTCGGCGCTTTCCGGAAACGCGACGCCTACCGGCATCTCCCGGTAGGCGGACGCATCGGTCGCATAGGCGAGGCGATGAAGGCGGTCAGTGTGGATGGTGTTCGCCACGCTCAAGAGAAGATAATAGTCTTATTCTTGTATGTAAGTATCTTACGTTCAATATGTTTTGACACAGCGCGGGAAAGGACGATCTTTTCGAGATCCCTACCTTTCAGGACCAGGCTCTCGGGCGTATCCTTATGGGTGATGCGGGTGACGTCCTGTTCGATGATAGGGCCGGCGTCCAGTTCGGCCGTCACATAATGGCTCGTGGCACCGATGATCTTGACACCGCGCTCGTAAGCCTGATGATAGGGCTTTGCGCCGATAAATGCCGGCAGGAAGGAGTGATGGATGTTGATGATGTGGTGCGGATAAGCGGCGATCATCTCATCGCTGAGAATTTGCATGTAGCGCGCCAGCACGATGAAGGTAACGCCCTCTTTCCGAAGGAGTTCCATCTCCGCGGCTTCCACTTCGGCCTTGTTGCTATGGTCCTTGTTGATGCTGAACACATAGTACGGGATGCCGAACTGTTCGGCCACATAGCGCATATCCTCGTGGTTGGACACGATGCAAGGGATGTCCACATCCCATTCGCCGGATTTCCAGCGGGCCAGAAGGTCGTACAGGCAGTGGCTCAGCTTGCTGACGAAGATAGCCATCCGGGGACGCTTATCGCTGAAATAGAGGCTGAAAGAGATCTGATAGCGCTGGGAATAAAGCGTTGAGATATAATCAGATATCTTCTCCCGGGGGATCAGGAAGCCATCCAGCTCCCATTCGATGCGCATGAAGAACATGCCGTCCACCTGGTCCACATACTGGTCCAGATAGACGATATTGCCCCGGTTGTCGGAAATGAAGCGGGTCACTTCCGAGATGATGCCCTTCTGGTCGGGACAATGCAGCAACAATATGGCGGTCTGTTTCATCGTCGATCAGTTCGTCACGTTCGCGATGCTAATGATGTCGGCGAACACGCCGGCCGCGGTCACGGAAGCACCGGCTCCGTAGCCCTGGATCAGCATCGGGTGGTTGTGATAGCGTTCGGTCGTCAGCAGGACGATGTTGTTAGAACCGTCCAGGGAGTAGAACGAGTGATGCTCGTCGAACGTCCGGAGCGACACAGTGTAACTGCCGTCGTCCATCTTGGCGACGAAACGCCAATGCTTGTGCTCCTTCTCCAGCTGCTGGCGCTGACGCTCGAATTCGGCGTCTAGCGAAGGCAGCTTCTTCCAGAACTCATCCAGCGTGCAGTCGAAGAATTCCTGCGGGATAAACGGCTCTGCGACAACGTCTTCCTGATTCACCTCGTAACCCGCCTCGCGGGAGAGAATGACCAGTTTCCGGACCACGTCCTTGCCGGACAGGTCGATGCGCGGATCCGGCTCGGAGAAGCCCTGCTCCTTCGCCATCCGGACGGTTTCGCTGAACGGGATGTCCTTGGAGATGGTGTTGAAGATGAAGTTCAGCGTGCCGCTCAGGACCGCCTCGATCTTCTGCACATGGTCGCCGCTGTTGCGGAGGCTGTTGATGGTGTTGATGATGGGCAGTCCAGCGCCCACATTGGTCTCGAACAGGAATTTGACGCCCCGACGGCGCGCCGTCTTCTTGAGTTTCCGGTAGTTCTGATACTCGGAGGACGCCGCGATCTTGTTGGCCGCCACCACGGAGATACCGTGGTTGAAGAAGTCCTCATACAGGGTGGAGACTTCCGCGCTGGCGGTACAATCGACAAAGACGGAGTTAAAGATGTTCATTCCGAGCACCTCTTCCCGCAGACGGGCCAGGGTAATCGGCATGCCATCGGCCAGGGCCTCTTTCCAATGGGCCAGGTCGATGCCGCCGCGGTCGAAAACGGCCTTGGAGCTGCGGGCAATGCCCACCACATTGATTTTCAGGCTTCTTCTGCGCTTGAGCTTGTCCTGCTGCAGGGCGATCTGCTCGATCAGCTGGCTGCCGACGGTGCCCACGCCGCAGATGAACAGGTTCAGTTCCTGATACTCCGACAGGAAGAAGCCTTCGTGGATGACATTCAGGGACTTGCGCAGGGACTGATGTTCGACGACGAAGGAAATGTTCGTCTCGGACGCGCCTTGGGCGCAGGCGATGATGCTGATGCCGTTCCGGCCCAGGATGCTGAACAGCTTACCGGCGATACCGCAGTGATGCTTCATGTTCTCACCCACGATGGCGATCGCAGCCAGTTCGTCCTCCCGCTTCACGGGATAGACGGCGCCGCTGGCAATCTCGGACGCAAAGGTCTTGGACAGCACCTTGCAGGCCTTCTCTGCGTCAGACGCGCTGACACCGAGGGAGATACCAGTCTCGGACGCCGACTGGCTAACCAGGAACACGTTGATGCTCTCGCTGGCCAGCGCCGTGAAGATCCGCTGGTCCACACCGATGATACCCACCAGGGATGTCGCGGAAAGGGTGATGAGCGAGATATTGTCGATGGAGGAGATACCCTTGATCACCCGTCCGTCCTGCCGGTCGGGACCGCCCTCGTGAATCAGGGTTCCCGGAGCGTCAGGGTTGAAGGTGTTCTTGACCCGGATCGGAATCTTCTTCAGGCACACCGGATACAGCGTCGGCGGATACACCACCTTGGCGCCGAAGTTACAGAGTTCGGTGGCTTCCTCGTAAGACAGTTCGTCGATGACGTAGGATGTCTTGATGATGCGGGGATCGGCTGACATGAAGCCGTCGACATCGGTCCAAATCTCCAGTACGGACGCGTCCAGGGCCGATGCCAGGATGCTGGCGGTATAATCGGAACCGCCCCGGCCCAGGGTGACGATATCCCCTGCCGCATCCCGCGCGATGAATCCGGGGACGATGGCGACGGGGCTGTTTTTCCCGTAATCGGCAAACCTTTCGGCGACGAGCTTGTTAGTGCGTTCAAAATCCACGCGGCCCTCATCCATCCGGATGAAGTCCAGCGAATCGTAGAGCTCGGCGTGCCCGACGGCCGCCGTCACGATCAGCGAGGAGAGCCTTTCTCCATAGCTGAGGATCTGGTCCCGGGACTTCTCCGGCAGCACCTTCAGGAGGAAAACACCCCGGCAGATGCTGTCCAGCTCGTTCAACAAGGAATCCACGGCCAGGCGGAGCAACTTCCCGCCCTTGCCGGAATCCACCAACTCATCGCATGCGTCCACATGACGCTTCCTGAGCGCCTGGAGCTTCTCCAGATACGACGCATCGGCCGATTCCGCAAGCGCGGCAATCCGGATGAGTTCATCCGTGACGCCACCCAGCGCCGATACGACAACGACGACCACATCGTCCTGGGACTGGACGATGGACTTGACCTTTCGAATGCTTTCAGACGTGGCGACGGAACTGCCGCCGAATTTCAATACCTTCATGCAAGAATACCTACTAACTCGTTATCTCTTATCAATTTCCTTATAGTCCCGGACCTTGGCGACATTGATGTAGGCCGGACGGATGATCCGGCGGTCGTCGAAGTTCAGCTCTTCCAGCCGGTGGGCGCACCAGCCGACGATACGGGACATCGCGAAGATCGGCGTGTACAGTTCGCGCGGGATGCCGATCATCTCATAGATGAAGCCGGAATAGAAGTCCAGGTTCGCGCAGATGGGACGGTTGCTGGGGTGCACCTTGGCGATGCACTGCAGGCCCCGTTCCTCGATCCGCTTCAGGAACTCGAACTGCCGCTCGTATCCCTTCTCCGCCGCGAGTTCGCCGGCCATCCGCTTGAGCGTGGCGGCGCGGGGGTCGCTCAGGGTATAGACCGCGTGACCGAGGCCATAGATAAGGCCGGAACGGTCGTACGCCTCCTTACGGAGCATCCGCATCAGGTACTGGTCGATTTCCGCCTCATCCTCCCAGTTCTGGATGGCGTTGCGCAGGTGGCAGAACATATCGGCCACCATCATGTTGGCGCCACCGTGGAGCCGGCCCTTCAGGGAACCGATGCCGGCGGCGATGGACGAATAGATGTCCGTCTGCGTGGAGCTGGTCACCCGGACGGTGAAGGTGGAGTTGTTACCACCGCCGTGCTCGGCCTGGGTGATCATCAGTAGGTCCAGCATCCGCGCTTCCATCTCGGTATAGTCGCCTCGGAGCAGATATAGGAAATTCTCGGCCAGGGACAGGCCCTCCTTGGGATGGCGGATATGCAATCCCTTCCCCTGCATCGAGTGCCGGTAGCAGTTATAAGCATACGCGATGATGGTCGGGAACTTGGCGATCAAATCTACAGCCTGGCGCATCTGGTTGTCCCGGGATCCGTCGTCCGGGTTCTGGTCGAAGGTGTACATCTCCAGCACGCAGCGGGAGAGGATGTTCATGATGTTGGAGCCTTCCAGGTCGATGATATGGACCAGCGAACGGTGGTCCAGCGCCATCCGCGAGTTCAGGAGCTCGGAGAAGGACTCCAACTCCTCCCTGTCAGGCAGTTCGCCGGACAGGAGCAGGTAGGCGGCCTCTTCGTAGCCGAAGCGCCTCCCCTCCTCCAGGATCGGTTTCGTGAGATCCTTCAGTTCATAACCGCGATAGTACAGGCGGCCGTCGATGGGTTTCAGGCTGCCGTCCTTCTGGCGTTCGTAACCGACCACGTTACCGATATTGGTCAGACCCACCAACACACCGGAGCCATCCTCGTTGCGGAGGCCGCGCTTCACGCCATAGCGCTGGAACAAAGCGCTGTCGATACGGCTCGTAAACTTGACCTTGTCGGCCAGTTTGTAGATTAGATACTCTTTGTTCATCGTTTTATATACTACTAACTTAAACCTTCTTCCGGTCGGGGACTACCGGATCTTGAAACGGGTCCCGCTGTTCATCATGGAGATGACGGACTGGCCGAACTCCTTGGTGCCCACGCAGTTGCTGTGCTTGTAAGAATCCGCGATATCGGCGGTGGTAATACCCTGCCTGAGGGTGCGCTCGATGGCGGTGATGATGAGGTCGGCCGCTTCCTTCCAGCCCAGGTATTCGAGCATCATCGACGCCGCCATGATCAGGGAGCAAGGGTTGGCGACGTTACGGCCCGTGATATCGGAAGCGACACCGTGGGTGGCCTCGAAGATAGCGTGGCCGGTCTCATAGTTGATGTTGCCGCCCGGGGACATGCCCACGCCGCCCACCTGCGCGGCGAACACGTCAGAAATGTAGTCGCCGTTCAGGTTGGAGGTGACGATGACGCCGTACTCCTCCGGGTGCAGGATGGCGCTCTGCAGGAAAGCGTCGCAGGTGATGGCCGTGAGCAGCAGGCGGCCGGACGACAGATAGGTGCCGTACTCGCGTTCCGCCACGTCATACGCCCAGTTGACGAAAGCGCCTTCCGTGTACTTCATGATATTGCCGTTGTGCACCAGGGTGACGCTCCGCCGGTTGTGGCTGAGCGCGTATTCGATGGCGCAGCGGATGATCCGTTCCGTGCCCTCGCGGGAGACGGGCTTCACGCCGTAGGCGGTGCTGTCGGGGAAACGCACCTTGTCCTCCTGCAGTTCCTTTTGCAGGAACTCGCCGAAACGGATACCCTTTTCCGAACCGAAGGGCCACTCAATGCCTGCATACACGTCCTCCGTGCTCTCGCGGAACACGCAGAGATTGATGCGGTCCGGATACTTCACCGGCGAGGTGACGCCGAAGAAGTAGCGGAACGGCCGCTGGCAGGCATACAGGTCCAGGGCCTGGCGGAGCATGATGCTCAGGGAACGCACGCCGCGTCCGGAGGGGGTCATCAACGGACCCTTGAGGCCCACGAGATACTTCTGGAAGGCCGCCACCGTCTCGTCCGGCAGATAGGAACCGTACTGCTTGAAAGCCTCCTGTCCGGCCATCACTTCCAACCAGTCAATGCTGCGGTTCCCATTATAGGCCTGTTTTACGGCGGCATCCACTACTGCCCGACAGACGGGCATAATCTCCTTTCCGATTCCGTCACCGGTGATGAACGGAATAGTGATGTCGTTCGGGACTTTCAGTCCAGCAGGGGTCATTTTAATGCTTGCCATAGTATATAACTGATTGATTTTGTTTAGGATATATTTCCTTACAGGCGGGCGTCCACCATCTCGCGGTCCAGGACGCCCTTGACGTCGTAGACCACGCCGCCTTCGCGGACGAGGGAGCGGACGTCAAGGCCCAGGAACTCCTTGTGGGCGACGGCAAGGATGACGGCGTCGAACTTCTCTGTGGGGAGGTCGGAGACGATGTCGATGCCATACTCCCGCTTCACCCGGTCCGCAGCGGCCCAGGGGTCATAGACGGTGATGTTGGAGGTATATTCCTTCAAGGTGTGGTAAATGTCCACGACCTTGGTGTTGCGGATATCAGGGCAATTTTCCTTGAAGGTGATGCCCAGGATGAGGATCTTCGCGTCCTTGACCAGCACGCCCTTCTTGTTCATGCTCTTGATGGTCTGGTTCGCGACATAAGCGCCCATACCGTCGTTCAAGCGGCGGGAAGCCCGCATGATGCGGGGCAGGACGCCGTAAATCTGCGCCTTCTCAATGAGGTAATACGGGTCCACGCTGATGCAGTGACCACCCACGAGGCCGGGGCTGAGCTTGATGAAGTTCCACTTCGAGGCTGCAGCCTCGATGACATCGTGCGTGTCGATGCCCATCGCGTTGAAGATCTTCGCGAGCTCGTTCATGAACGCGATGTTCACGTCGCGCTGGCTGTTCTCGATGATCTTGGAGGCCTCCGCGACGCGGATGCTCGGCGCTTTGTGCGTTCCGTTGATCAGGACGGAGTTATAGACACTGTCCACATAATCAGCGATTTCCGGCGTACTACCGGAGGTCACTTTCTGAATCTTCTCGACCGTGTGCAGTTTGTCGCCGGGGTTGATGCGCTCCGGGGAATAACCTGCGAAGAAGTCCTGGTTGAACTTCAGGCCGGAAACCCGCTCCACGATGGGAAGGCACTCCTCCTCCGTGACACCGGGATAGACGGTGGATTCATAGACGACCACGTCGCCCTTGGAAATGACTTTACCCACGGTCTCGGACGCGCCCTGGAGCGGAGCGAGGTCGGGACGATTGTTTTCGTCCACGGGGGTAGGGACCGCCACCACGTAGAAATTGCAGTCCTTGATTTTCTCGAGGTCCGTCGTGCAGACGAAACCGTGCTTGTCGATGGCTTCCTGCAGCAGGTCATCGGAAACTTCCAGCGTGGCGTCGTGGCCGCCCATCAGGGCGTCCACCCGGCGCTGGTTCATATCGAAACCCACGGTCGGAAACTTGGTGGAAAACAGACGCGCCAAAGGAAGGCCCACATAGCCTAATCCGATGACACCGATTTTGGTATCCTTCATAAACATACACCTACTAACGGCATCCAAACGGGCTAGTCCCGTTTGAAGATGTCTCTTGTATAAACTTTCTCTTTAACGTCATCCAGCGCCGGATCGTACCGGTTGGCGATGATGGCGTCGCACTGGCCCTTGAAGGCGGCGAGGTCGTTCACGACCCGGGAGCCGAAGAACGTAATCCCGTCCTGGAGCGTGGGTTCGAAGATCACGACCTTCGCGCCCTTCGCCTTGATACGCTTCATGATGCCCTGGATAGCGCTCTGCCGGAAGTTATCGGAATTGGACTTCATCGTGAGGCGGTACACGCCGATCACGACTTCCTTCTCCTTCGCGGAGTCGAACGCGCTGTTCGCGCTGTAGTAACCAGCCCGTTCCAGCACGCGGTCCGCGATGTAATCCTTCCGCGTCCGGTTGGAGTCCACGATCGCCTTGATCAGGTTCTCCGGAACGTCGTTGAAATTCGCCAGCAGCTGCTTGGTGTCCTTCGGCAGGCAGTACCCGCCGTATCCGAAGGACGGATTGTTATAGTAACTGCCGATGCGGGGATCCAGGCAGACGCCGTCGATGATGGACTGCGTATCCAGCCCCTTCATCTCCGCATAGGTATCCAGTTCGTTGAAATAGCTCACGCGGAGGGCGAGGTATGTATTGGCAAAAAGCTTCACGGCCTCGGCCTCGGTGGTGCCCATCAGCAGCACCGGGACATCCTCCTTGAGCGCTCCCTCCTTGATGACCCCGGCGAACGTCTCCGCCGCTTCCTGGTCTTCGGCCTCATCATAGCCGACAATGATCCGCGAGGGGTACAGGTTGTCATACAGCGACTTGGATTCCCGCAGGAACTCCGGCGCGAACAGGATCCGGGGCGTGACGACCTTCATCTTGCCGTCGGCCTGGCGTTCCCGGTACGAGAACTTTTCACGGACCGTCTTCGTATATCCTACGGGGACGGTGGACTTGATCACCATCACCGCGTCGGGATTGACCTCCAGGACGAGCTCGATGACCTCCTCCACGTGGGAGGTGTCGAAGAAGTTCTTCTTGGGGTCGTAGTTGGTGGGCGCGGCGATGACGACGTAACCGGCATCCCGGTAGGCCGCCCGGCCATCCAGCGTAGCGACGAGGTTCAGCGGCTTTTCAGCCAGGTATTTCTCGATATATTCGTCTTGAATGGGGCTCTCCTTGCGGTTGATCTTCTCTACCTTCTCGGGGATGACATCGACGGCAACCACCTCATGGCGCTGGGCCAGGAGGGTTGCAATAGACAGGCCCACATAGCCTGTTCCTGCGACTGCGATCTTCATCCTTGTCTACAATTTTTCGATAATAGGCAAAAATAAGCAAAAAAAACGGATTTGCCTTCAAATCCGTCCATTATTCCATGTATATGTGAGATTACGCCGATTTTACCGCTTCCAGAACTGCCACCAAGGCCGTTTCTTGGCCTTTTTCGTTTTCTGGGCCGACGGTTTTCCGGTGTCCTTGGTCGTGGCTTTGGCGCCTTCCTTCACGTCTTTCTGCGCGGTCTGGACGCCCTTCTGCTCGGGCTCGTTCTTCTGGGCGTCGACCTTCGCCTTTACGCCGCCCGATCCGATTGACACCCCCTGCTGGGAATAGGCGATCCGGCGGCCCTTCGAATTCACGACAGTCATGTCCACGTTGCCGGTGAACTCGCTCATATCCGGGTTGGTGAGCACTTTCACCGCTTCCAGCACACTCACATCCTCGCACAGTTCGAAATCGCCCGATGCGCGCACCTTGGACGTGCCCTTCGGGACCGTGATCTCGCCGCAGAAGCCTTCCACGAACGGCTCCCCTTTCCGGAAGATGAGCATTTTCACATCTTCCAGCACGAAGGCAGACGTGTCGTTCCGCGCCTCGAGTTCAATCTCGGCCCGCACGGAGCGAAGGCCCTTCGGCACCATCGACACGATGCGGCATTTTCCGAACTTGATATGCTGCAGCTTGGCCGAGCGCTTGGATTGAGGCGCAGCGACGGCGAGCACTGTCAGAAACAGGGTGAGTATGAAGACTTTCCAGCGCATCACTTGAGCGGATTTTGGTCGCCCCGATACCATTCAATAAACTTGCCAATCCCCTCATGCAACTGCACGACGGGCTTGTAGCCGATCTCCGTTTCGAGTTTCGTCGTGTCGGCGTTCGTCTGGTAGACGTCGCCGGGCTGCATGGGCAGGAACTCCTTCTTGGCCTCGACACCGAGGGCATGCTCGATCTCGGAGATGAAGTCCATCAGTTTCACGGGGTTGGAGCAACCGATGTTATAGACGCGGTATTTGAGACCGTCCCTGTTCGGGGCGGGTTCGTGGTCCAGACAGCCGATGGTACCGGCAACGATGTCGTCGATGTAGGTAAAGTCGCGGATCATGTCGCCGTGGTTGAAGACTTTAATGGTCTCCCCTCTCGAAATCGCGCCGGCGAACAGCATCGGCGCCATGTCCGGACGCCCCCAAGGACCGTACACGGTAAAGTACCGCAGGCCGGTCATCGCGATGCCGTACAGCTTGCAATAGCTGTGGGCCATCAGCTCGTTCGATTTCTTGGTGGCGGCGTACAGCGAAACGGGGTTGTCCACCTTGTCGTCCTCGCTGTAGGGCACCTTCGCGTTCATTCCGTAAACGCTGGAAGATGAAGCATATACCAGATGCTTCACGCCGAAGTTCCGGCAAGCCTCG
Source organism: Bacteroidales bacterium (assembly GCA_017558775.1). Lineage (GTDB taxonomy): Bacteria > Bacteroidota > Bacteroidia > Bacteroidales > UBA932 > Cryptobacteroides. The sequence goes on from JAFYTP010000002.1 coordinate 91,110, forward strand.
AGGATGTTCAGGAAGCCCACGAGGTTGCTCTGCAGATACGCATACGGGTTCGTGATGCTGTACCGGACGCCCGCCTGCGCGGCGAGGTTCACGACCTTGTCGAACTTCTCCTGCTCGAAGAGCGCATCGACAGAAGCCTTGTCGGCGATATCCAAGCGCCGCACCTGGAGCCCGAACGCCTTGCAGCGTCCTTCTTTCAGGCGGATGTCATAGTAGTCGTTGAAATTGTCGATGCCGACAACCTCGTCCCCCCTCTTCTGAAGGGAGTACATCAGCTTGGAACCTATAAAACCGGCCGCGCCGGTCACAAGTATCTTCATAGTCGATTCAATTATTCCCAGCCCACGAAAACGGGGCGTTCCACCGGGATACGGCGGCCGGTGTCGGTCAGAAGGCCGGTCTTGCGGTCGCGGGCGTAGATTTCGATGGAATTGTTATCTCGGCAGGCCACCAGGACATAGCGGCCGTTCGGGGTGATGTTGAAGTTGCGCGGATGCGGGCCCGTGGCCTGGTAGCCGACATAGGCCAGCACACCGCCAGGGCCTACCTCGTAGACGACGATACCGTCGCCCCGGAGACGGAGGCTGGCGTACAGGAACTTACCGTCGGGCGAGAAGTGGAGATCCGCGGCGCCGCGGGCGTCCATCCGGTCGGCCTTGATGACCTGCTTTTCGCGGAGGTTGCCGTTGACATAATCAAACACCGTGATGTCGCCGGAGAGTTCACCGAGGACGTACAGATGTTCGCCGGACGGGTCGAACAGCAAGTGCCGGGGGCCGTAGTCCGAATGCAGGGTGGCGGCGCGGCAATAGTTCCGGACGCCTCCGCCAGAGATGTCGAGACGGCCGATTTCATCGGCACTGAACTCACTGAAAAACAGATGCTTTCCGTCCGGAGAGAAGACGGCGCAATGCACGTGCGGAGTCTCCTGGCGGGACATATCGGGACCGCCGATGCCAGAAATCAGCAAGGAGTCCAGCGGGGCGATAATCCCGTTTTCACGCAGGCGGTACACGCCCAGCGAACCGCCCGTATAATTGGCGACGGCGAGCAGGTTGCCATCCGTGGAGACATAGCAAGGATCCTCCCCGCGCGCCGGCAGACCGGTGGGTTGCGAGCCCAGGAGGTCGAAGCCGTTGCCACCCCAGCGCCAGGCCCAGACGGAGGCCGTCTCGTCCGGCATCTCGCTGACGGCGTACACCCGGTTGCCATCGACAGTCAGATACGAGGGATTGGGCATCTCGGCTTTCGCGACGGGAGCGTCATCCGCCGGTTTGCCCGCGTTCTGGTCGAAATCGTAGGCGTAAAAGCCGTCGGAATACGTGCCGACGAACATCGTCAGCACATCGGGACGGGTGCAGGAGGCCAGGAGGATGGCCGCGAGAAGAAAGAGATTCCTTCGCTTTGCTCGGAATGACATCACACGAGGTTCAACAAATATTGTCCGTACTGGTTCTTGCGCATCGGGAAGGCGACCTCCTGGAGCTTCTCCTTGGAGATCCAGCCGTTCCGGAACGCGATCTCCTCCAGGCAAGCAATTTTCAGGCCCGTCCGCTTCTCGATGACCTCGATGTAGGTCGATGCTTCCGCGAGCGACTCATGGGTGCCGGTGTCCAGCCAGGCAAAGCCGCGGCCAAGCGTCTGCACCTGCAACGAACCCTCGGCGAGGAAGGCCTGATTGACGGAGGTGATTTCCAGTTCTCCGCGGGCGGAAGGCTTCACCGCCGCCGCGACATCGACCACCTTGTTGGGGTAGAAATACAGGCCCGTCACGGCGTAGTTGGACTTGGGGGCGGCGGGTTTCTCCTCGATAGAAACGCACTTGCCCGAAGCATCGAACTCGGCCACGCCATATCTTTCGGGATCGCTGACCCAATAGCCGAAAACCGTAGCCAGACCGCGGTCCGCGTCGGCCGCCGCCTGACGCAGCTGCGCCTCGAAGCCGGTTCCGTGGAAGATGTTGTCACCCAGCACCATGCAGGCGGTGTCATCCCCGATGAACTCCCGGCCGATGATGAAGGCTTGCGCCAGGCCGTCCGGAGACGGCTGCTCCGCGTAGGAGAACTTCACCCCGTAATCCGAGCCGTCCCCGAGCAGCCGCCGGAAGCCCGGCAGGTCGTACGGCGTGGAAATGATCAAGATATCACGGATTCCGGCTAGCATCAGGACGGAGACCGGATAGTAGATCATCGGCTTGTCATAAATGGGCAGGAGCTGCTTGGAAACACCTTTCGTGATGGGATAGAGACGGGTGCCGCTGCCGCCGGCGAGAACGATTCCTTTCATAATTCAGGGGTTTAACAAACAAATATACGAAGAAAATAGTAACTTTGCATTACTACGAAAGCCGTTTTATGTTCAGCATCATCAAGACCGCCACCAAGGAGACCCTGTTCTACAAGCTGCCCGCCCTCATCGGCGACATCCTGATCCAGGTGGGCGTGCTCCTGTTTCTGCTGCACGGAACGGACATGGTCCGCGAAAAGAACTTCCTCCTTTACGAGCGTTCCGGCTCCTGGTTCCTGCTGGTGGTCAGTTGCATCGCGGCCGCCTGGATCCTGGGCATCAAGATCAACGAACGCGGCCGCTCCTCCGTGAACATCGCCAACCGGGCCATCCTGAACGCCGCCGTCACTTTCATCCTGTACAACGGCCTGATGGCTATCATCTACGAGCTCGTCCTGCAGGGCAAGCTCCTCCTGTTGCAGGCCGTCCTGACCGGTTTCCTCTACGTACTCTGGCACCTCTTTATCCGGAAAGTAATCGGCCGGATCCGCCGGAGAGGCTCGAACAACTATACCGTGGCGATGGTGGGATCCGATCCCAACATGCTGCAGGTCTGCCACTTCCTGACGGATTCCTACACGGAGGAAGGGTATAAGGTGATGGGCATGTTCACCAACCATCCGGACGAGATTCCGGAAGGCATCCCGAACCTGGGAAGTCCGGAAGACGCCATCAAATATGTGGAACAGAACGGCGAATCCCTCAAGGAAATGCTCTGCTCCCTGAACCCCGCCACGGAAACGGACTACGTGAACCGCCTCGTCTCCACCTGCGAGAGCCAGATGGTCCGGTTCAAGTACGTCCCGGGCATGGAAGGCTATCCCAAGCGCAAGATGAACATCTCCCAGCTGGGCAGTGTCAATGTCATCAGCCTCCACGAGGAGCCGCTGAACACCCCCCTCGCCAAGTTCATCAAGCGGAGCGCAGACGTCGTCTTCTCCTTCCTCTTCCTCATCACCCTGTTCCCGCTAATTTGGCTCGTCTGCGCCATCGGCATCAAGCTCTCCTCCCCCGGCCCGGTGTTCTTCAAGCAAAAGAGAACCGGCTACGAAGGCAAGGAGTTCTGGTGCTACAAGTTCAGGTCGATGCACGCGAGCGCCGACGCGGACACCAAGCAGGCGGAGAAGGGCGACAGCCGGCTGTTCAAGTTCGGGGAATTCCTCCGGAAATCATCCATCGACGAACTCCCCCAGTTCATCAACGTCTTCAAGGGCGACATGTCCATCATCGGCCCGCGCCCGCATATGCTCCACCATACGGACATCTATTCCGACCTCATCGGCGACTACATGATCCGCCACCTGGCCAAGCCCGGCATCACCGGCTGGGCGCAGGTCAACGGCTGCCGCGGGGAAACGAAGGAACTCTCCGAGATGAAGGAAAGGGTCGAAAAGGACATCTGGTACATCGAGCACTGGTCCGTGGAACTGGACGTCTCCATCTTCTTCCTTACCCTGTGGCAGTTACTCCGTCACGAGGACGAGAAAGCGTATTGAGCGTATGAGAATCAAGGACTTGCCGCTCGTCCGCTCCCGCGCGGAAATGGACGCCTGGCCGGAAGGGAAATTCCTGGTCGACACCATCAATGCACACTCTTTTGTCGTCGCGCAGAAGGATGCCGCCTTCGCGGAGGCCGTCCTGCAGGCCGATGCGCTCCTTCCCGACGGAGTTTCCATCGTCAAGGCCTGCCGCTGGCTGGGCACGAAAAACGCGCCCGACAAAAAAATCGCGGGCGCGGACTTGTTCGCGTATGAGATGGAGAAGTTAAATGGGAAGGGCGGCACCTGCTTCTTCCTGGGAAGCAGCCCCGCGACGCTGGCCCTCATCGAAGAAAAGGCCGCCAAAGTTTATCCTAACATCCGGATCATGACCTATTCCCCACCCTACAAACCGGCCTTCACAGCGGAAGAAAACCGGGCAATGGTCGATGCTATCAACGCGGCGGATCCGGACCTCCTCTGGGTGGGAATGACCGCTCCCAAACAGGAGAAATGGTTGCACGACCATTGGCCTGAACTGAATATCCGGTGCCACGCGGGCGCGATTGGCGCCGTCTTCGATTTCTTCGCCGGGACGGTGGAGCGGGCGCCGCAGAAATGGATCGACCTCGGCTTCGAATGGCTGTACCGCTTTCTAAAAGAACCGCGCCGCACGTGGCGGCGCTATCTGGTCAACAACCCGAAGTTCCTCGGGCTGGTCCTGAAGGAAAAGTTCTCCCGTTAGGCGCCGAAGAGCGCCTGCTCAACAAGATAACACAGTACGTGCCCGATGAGCGTCTGGCACTCCTGGATGCGCGGCGTCGAATGCGACGGCACGTGGATTACATAGTCGTAATCGTCCATGGGGCACGGGTCGGCACCCACGATGGCGACGGAGGTGATGCCCTTCGCCTTGCAGGCGGCCAGGGCTTCCACCAGGTTCTGTGATTTTCCCGACGTGGAGATGCCGATGAAGACGTCCCCCGCACGGCCCTGCGCCTCAATCTGGCGGGCAAACAGCCGGTCGAAACCGTAGTCGTTGCCGATGGCGGTGATGATGGACGTGTCGGTGGAAAGCGATAACGCCGCGAGCGCCGGCCGGTCAAAGGTGAACTTGTTCACCAACTCCCCAGCCATGTGCTGAGCATCGGCCGCGCTTCCGCCGTTACCGGCCCAGATGGTCTTGTTGCCGCTGCGGTAGGCATCGACCATCACACCTGCGATGTCCTCCACCTTCTCGACGATGGCGTCGTCTTCCAGCATCCGCTGCTTGACGCGGGCCGATTCGGCCATCTGCGTCTTGATAACTTCCAAGATATTCATAATGAGGATATTTCTTTTGTCAATGTTTCCATGCAATCGGAGAATCGGTACGGGAGCAGGTTCTCCCTGAGCGTCAGCGGGCGCTGCCCCTCGACAGTGTCCAGCAAGGCCGCAATCCGCTGAGTGATCGTCGATACATCCATCGGCTCCACGACATATCCGTTCTCCCCTTCCCTAACCAGGCTTGACGAGCCCGCATGGCGGGAAACGACCACCTTCGCGCCGGCCATCAAGGCCTCTCCCGTCACCGCACCGTACGCTTCCTGCGTACTGGGAAGGACAAGTATGTCGATAAGGTTGTACCAGGCCAGCAGGTCGTCGCCTTCCTGGAGGCCGGTAAATACGGCATCCGGGGCCATCGACTCCAGTTTTGCCCGTTCGGGGCCATCGCCAATGATCACCAGTTGCGCCCGGTCCTTCATCGGTTCGAATGCGCGGATGAGCGTCGGAACATTCTTGAGGCCCACCAGGCGCCCGACAAATCCGACAATGGGCTTTGTGCCTGGTCGCAACTGCTCGGATATCGGCAATACTCTTTCCAGCGCCGGACGGATGCGGCTCTCATCGGCAATAATGGGCATCAGCAGTCCCTTTCCGAAACGGTCCTGATACCATTCCTGGACCGCCGGGCTGTGTACGATGATCTCATCGACCCGTTCCGGCACGAAAAATCGCGCGAGGCGGTGTTTCCAGCCGAAATCGTGGCCGGTGATCATGTCCATGCTGTCGTCACAAAAAGATATCACCTTGAAACCGTAGCGTTTGCGAAGGGACAGCGCCCGCAATGCCACCGGGGAGAATTCCGGGACAAAGACCAGGGACGGCCGGTATTCTTCTATCAAAGGCCGCACGTCCTTCATCGTCCAGGTGTGCAGCGGGATGTCCAACTTCACGGTCCCGGGCTCCTGGAAGCAGATCTCACAATCCAGTTCCCCGTACAGGAAGTTGCACAGGTCAGCCCGGTAAGGGGCGGGGACGTTGGAGAAATACAGGTTACGCATCAGCCAGAATCGCTACGATCCTTTTTTCAAACTGTTCCTGAGAATACTTTTCCCGATAGCGGGCAAGTCCGGCCCGGCCCATCGATTGACGGAGTTCCGGATTGGAAAGGAGGCGTTCAACCCGCTCGGACAAGGCGGAGACATCGCCGGGGGCGACCAGGAAGCCATTCTCCCCTTCCGCCACCATATCAGGAACCGATCCCACCGTCGTCGCCACGACAGGGAGCCCGGCGCTCATCGCTTCCGCGGCCACCAGGCCGAAGGCCTCCAGGTAGGAAGGGAATACGAAGATATCGGCACGGGCAAAGAGGGCGGCTTTCTCGGCGTCATACGCAGGGCCGTGGTATGAGACTATGTCTTCCAGGCCCGAAGCCTTCAGGTGCGTTTCTAAGCCCTCTCTGTTCAAATCGGCAGTTTCCCCACCCGCGATATCAGCGCGGAATGGAATGCCCTTCTCCTTTAGGATTTTACAAGTATCGACAAAGTCGAAAATGCCCTTGGAACGGAGGAGGTTGGAGAAGAAGAGAAGAGTCGGAACCGAGGATTCCGGGACGGCGGGAAGGGGCATTTCCGCAACGCCATTCGGGCATACGAAAACGCTTTCCGCCGGCACGTATTTCTGAATGTCCGGATAGAGACTTTCGGAAAGCTGAATCACCTTAAGCCCCGGGAAGAACTTGGAGTACAGACGGTTATCCAACCATCGACCTTGGCGTTCACTCACGCCCGCATTGTGCATATGGGCGATGATGCGACAACCTTTCCGCTTCAGCATCCGGACGAGAACATAATCCTTCAGGAAACCCGGGCGCTTGGAGGTCGGGGTCACATAGACCAGGTCCGGCTTCCATTCCCGGACCGTCTTCCGCACCTCCCGCAGCAGGTGGAACAGGAAGGTCACTTTCCGGAAGGAGAAGCGCTCGATTTCTCCCAGCTTTCTCGACGCGGACAGATTGATGAAGCGGGTGTCGAAAGCATCCGCTACCAGCCGGCTGTCCCGGATTTGCGCGCCCACCATCGACGCTCCGTGAACGGGCGGCGGAAGATGGAGGATAAACAGGATGCGTTTGCGGTCAGTCACGGTTCTCGAAGCGTATTTTTCCGTCGACGGAGTTCCCCGCCAGGCGGTTGCCCACATTGGCCTGTTTCACATAGGATTGCGGATCCTTTTCCACCGAGGCAACCCGGCGAAGGTCGATGCAATAGGAGTTCTTGATCCGCAACACCTTGTTGTTCAGGATTTTGACATTGACAGTACCGTCATCACAGAAGATACCGCGGTTGTCCTTGTATCCGCCGATGTCGTGGATATAATTGTTCCGGATTGTCACATCCTTGTTGCTGGTCCAAGTATAGATGGCGCCGCTGTCCATCAGATAGCGGTTGAAACCGTTCGTGCAGTACAGTTCGTTCTTTTCCACAATACCGGAGCTGGATGCCGGGATCTTTTCCCGGTAATGGGTGCCGATACCGATGGCGCTGAAAGTGAAATCACGGAAGACGTTGTCCGCGATGAGGAAATCACTGCCACGGGCCACGATGCAGAAATCCTGCATCATCAGCAGGCCGGTATCGTCGAACCGGTTGCCGGAAAGAACGGCACGCGGCGAGAAATAATCCACGATGATGCCCGTTCTCCACAAGCCGGAAAGCTGGTTATTCAGGAAATGGAAACCTCCCGTGTGCTGCACCTGGACGGCATTACCGTGCTGGTGTTCAAACTGGCAGCCGGACAATTCGAGATGCTCCGCTTCCACTGCGTAGAACTGGATCAGGCAATCCTTTCCGCCGTTCCCCACGAATCGAGCTCCCTTCAGGGAGAACCCTTTGAAACGGGAGCCAGAGACGGTCAAGAAGCGAGAGGCGGTCCCCCGGCGCACGCCGGACGGCGCTGATGAAGGGCGAAGCAGCACATATCTCGGCAGGACCTTTCCGTATCGGTAATCACTGTCCGGATCCGTCCAGGGACTGCCGTCGGAAGTGAGCTTCTCGGACCGGAAATAAATATAGCCGCGCTCGATCCGTTCGACTTTATAGACCTGGGATGTAAACCATTGTGTCAATACCAGATACAGGTCTCCGGCCTTCTTTTCCGGGACGGCTTGCTCCCGCGTCCGGACCCGACATAGGCCCATCTTGCGGTCCACAATTTCCGGGCGTCGGCGTACCTGTTTCAGCGAAGTGAACATCTCCACCGGCTCCAGCTTGGCCGGATTGAAGAAAAAGTCGCTCCAATCCTTCTCCTTCCCTTCCGCCGGCACGAAGACAGCACCTTGGCACTGAAAAGTGAGCGAGAGGTCGGGACGCTGCACATTGCCGATCGTCAGATGTTTTTCCTTGAAATAATACACGCCCGGCGAGAAGACGACCTTGATGTCGTCCTTTCCTTTTAATGCCTGTTGCAGACGACCGGGAAGCGCGTTGAATCCAGACTGGTCGGAGACGGTCAACACCGTTTCCTTTCCCCAGCCCAGGAAAGCCAAAGAGATCAGCACGGATATGAGCAGAAATCTCTTACCCATAAAACACATACATCAGCCTGGACCAGAGCCGACGGCCCAGGGAATGATACCGGAGCGCGGAGCGCAGGATGGAAGGAATCTCCTCCACCTTTTCCGGGAAGCGGTAGACCGATTTCCCTTCCGGGTCGAAATCGAACTTGAACCGGTTGTAGCGCCGACAGTTCGTCCCGTCACCCTCGAAACCGGCAGAAGGGTCCACCAGGCTCCGGACCGGGAACAAAGCGGTCTTCCCCTGCAAAAACTGGCTGTAACAGAAGCGGATAGCCCAGGAACGGTTGCGTCCTTCAATCCAGTCCCGGAGCATCTTGGCGCAGTCGGAACCGCCCCAGCGGTTGAAGGCGAGGGCGTTCTTCTGCAAGGACGCGGGCGAAGGGTTCCAGTCCACGGACTGCCAGCGGTCGCGCCAGGTCGCCCAGCCCCAGGAGGAGCTTCGAGGGGCGAAATAAGCATCCGCCGTATACCCTTCGGGAATATCGACACGGTTCGTATAACCGCATACGGAGAACACGCGCTTATCATCGGCATACAGCCGCAGCGCATCGTTCATATAGCGCAGGAATCCCTTGCTGACCACCAGGTCGTCTTCCAGCACAATCACCGTCTCGGAGAAATCCAGAATACGCTCGACGCCCTGAATGATGGAAGGTCCCAGCCCCTGATTCTTGTCGCTCCAGCAAACATCGACAGAACGGAATCCGCGCGCAGACTTGGCGACCTCCCGGACTGCCGCGACCTTTTCAGCATCGGCCTCGTTGCGGGGACCGTCGATGCGGATAAAAAGATCCGTATCGGAGGCCAGGTCGGCGGCTGCGAGCGCCGTAAGCGAGCGCCGCAGGGCATCGGGCCGGTTAAAGGCCATTAAGACAACGGGAACTGACATTCTTCGAGGATTCTTTGGAGCCGCGCCACGCCGGATTCAAAGGAGAAATTACGGAGATACAACTGCCTGCGTGTATCCTGATTGCCCGGACAATCCAGCATGGCCTGCAGCGCGGTCCGGAAGGATTCACGGTCTTCGTAGTCAAACAGGGAGATGCCCTGGAACGCTTCATAACCCCGTGCGGAGACCTTATGGCACAAGACCGGAAGTCCCTGCCGAAGCCCGTCCATCACACGCAGTTTGATACCGCCGCCGCAGTCGACAGGACAGACATAGTATTTCGCACACCGCAGGACCTCGGTCATATCCTCCGGCGTATCGATCAGTTCGGCGCCCAGGACAGACAGGTAATTCTTCAATTCTGTCGATGGATTCTTGCCGGCGACCACCAGCTTGGCTTCAGGGACAATCGACTTCAAAAGCAGATAATAATCTGACAGCCAGGGAATCAGCGAGGAGAGCGTCTGCATCGCGCCCAGATTGCCGGTTATCGCGAAAATGGGTTCCGATACCACGTGAGGCGACCATAGTTCCGCCGGTTTATACTCAAAGGAACCCCAGCGCTCGATCCGGCCTTTCTTGCCGGCGCCATAGCGGCTTTCCAGCAGATGTCCGTCATCCGGCGTCAGGACCAGATTCAAATCGGCCTCGCGCACGGCATTCCTTTCCGTCCGGACGACGGCGGGAAGATACAGCGGACGGAGCAGGCGGGGCGTATTGTCCCGGGTGTATTCCTTTTCGTAGTTGTCGTGGATGACGACAGTCCGCGCACCCGAAGCCCGTGCATCCTGGATAATCCGCGACGAGCACTTGCTGTTCTGGAAAACGATGATGTCGAACTTCTCCCGGGCCAGAAGGTCCCTGAAAGGCTTCTCAAACCGATGGAGCACGCCCTTGAACAGGATGCGGCCCGCCTTGCAGATGGCGGGAGCCGGATCGGCCACACCGATCATCCGGACCTTGGGTGAAATCTCCGTCGGGGCGGTGTTCCCTACCTGAACCGGATACAGCAGGGTGACATCGTCATACAAAGCGGAGAAGGCATTGATATATGCCCTGGCACCAAATGCCCCGCCTCCATATCCGGACAGGTAATTATGGGTGACGATCAGTACTCTCATTTCAAGATGTAATTTCCTCCGATGTAACTGCCGGGATCGTTTTTCCGCGCGTGGACCCGGATGCGTCCGTCATAGCGGTTGCCCTTGATGACGATGCCCACATTGACCTTCCGGATCGCGGAATTCCGGAGATAGCCGACCCGGTGGACCCTCCGGACGTCGATGGCGTAACTGCCCCGGACACCCAGGACGGTGTTGTCGATGACGTGCATGTTCACCACGCCGTCATCCCCGAAGATGCCCCGGTTGCCGTGGGGGCCGGCTATGTCATGGATATAATTTTCCTTCACGACAAGATACTTGTTCTGGGTCCATACATAGATGGCGCCGCCATCGATCAGGGACCGTACCGGCGGCTGCCGGAATGCTTCCGACATGCAGATTTCGTTATTCTCGATGACCCCGGAAGTCACCAGCCCGGAGGTATCGGTGAAATGAAGGCCCGCGCCGATAGCGGAGTAGGAGAAGTCCTCGAAGTAGTTGTTCCGGACCAGGAACTCGCTCCCCTTGCAGTCCACGACGGGATCGTTGGTCATCAGCAGTCCGTTCCGGATAAAGCGGTTTCCCACGATTTCAGCGTCCGAAGCCGTCTTGTCCACATAAACCTGATTCAGAGCACCCTCCAGGAAAGCATTATCCCGCAGTCGGAAATGGTCCGTCCGTTCCACCAGGATTCCCCGGGATCGTATTCCCTCGAAGGTGCACCGGCGGATGACAAGCGAATCGGCATTCATCCCGCTGAAACGGAGCAGCCGGCCGCCGTCGCCGTTGCCCAGGAAACGCAAGCTGTCTAACACAACGCTTCCGAAACGGCTGTCGTCCACGGACAGGAAGTTCGACGCGGCGCAGGCATAGGCCGAAGCCGCTTTCCGCGGTGCGAACAGCATATACCGGGGAAGACAACGGCCAAATCGCAATTCGGACCAAATCCGGGTCCGATAGGGAACGCGCCGGAAATAAATCCAGCCCCGGTGTATCTTGACAACGTCATATACGGCACCGACGAACCACTGCGAAAGGATGATCTTCATCCCGGCGGCGTCCGCCTCGGAAACATCGGCCTCTCCCTTGGCACGAACGACATATAGGCCCTTGCGGAACGGGACGCGGATCGGCCAGAAACCCGCCTTTCGCACAGGAGCCAGGGCGTCATGGACACTCAATCTTTTCAAATCCACGAATCCGTTTTCGAACGCCGGAGACGATTCGGAATCTCGGCTTCCAATCAGGGTTGCGCCGTTTCCCATTAGGCGAAGATCGACATCCTTAGCCTCGATTCCAGAGAACGCAAGATGCTCTTCCTTGAAGAAATAGGTACCCGGCTCGAAACAGACCTCCACCTGGCGCTCCCCTGCCGTGATGACGGAGTCAATCCGTTCATTCAGGCGGTCGAAATCCCGCTGGCTGGTCACGGGCAGGATGGCGGCAAGGAGAAAGCTCAGCAACATCTTAATGCTTCAGGTTCAGAATCAGCCGGTAAATCCATCCGGCCAGCGTCGTCTGCCAGGCCGGATAGCCCTTGTAAGTCTTGTAATAATATGCGTTGCTCCTGAACTGAAGCCAGGCGGCTTTCCGATGATTCAGATGCTTCCGGATCGTGGTTCCGTGTTCGTGCACCACCGTGACGGAGGGCAGGAAATAGGTCTTGCGCCCCACGCGGAGCATGCGTTCGGAGAGAATCGGCTCCTCTGCATACAGGAAGGTGTGAGGGTCCATTCCATCGACCTGTTCCCAGGCATCCCGAGGGCACAGGAAGAAAGAGCCCATCACCCGGTAGCACTCCCCTTCTGTCGCCTGCTCCGAAGCGTCCAGCTGGAAGATCCGGCGCTTGGCTTCCTTGCTCAGGAAAGGAGTGGCCAGGTACATCCAGACGAAGCGTTTCCAGAGTCCCAGATACGGTTCCGGCGACTGCCGCTTCCCGTCCGTCCCGACAATCTCGGGGCCGATGATGCCAATGTCCGGGTGCTCCCGCAGCTTCTCCACGAGCCGCGCCACCACATCGTCCGTCTTCAGCCGGAGATCATTGTTCGTAAACAGGAGGACGTCCACGTCCGGATCCTCGCACAAGGCCGCCGCTCCGGCATTGCAGCCGGCGGCGAAACCGTCGTTTTCCCGGACCAAGACCTGGCATCCCACGCGCTGGCGCAGCGCTTCCGCCTCCTCGGCATCGTTTCCATTGTCCACGACCACCAGTTTGAACGGCATTCCGATCCGGGAGAGTTCTTCCCGGATGAACCGTTCGGTGCGGTCATACGCGCGATAATTGACAATGACGATACCTAACATAGAGCTAACCCGCCAGGGAGCGATAATGATGGATATGCTTCCGGGCAATCTCGTCCCGCTTCTGTTTCTTCTTGATGAAATACCGGTCGTCCGTTTCGGAGAAATACAGGAAGAAACACAGCCACGTGACACTCGCGAAGGTGTAGAAATAGGACATCGTCAACCCGCTGACCAGCATGTGGATGGACATGCCGCGCACGTGGAAGGTATGATCCTTGGACATGCCGCGGATAATGTAAAACAGGACGGTCAACGGGAACAGGAGGCCGAACTGGTGCCACAGGCCAATCAAGCCCAGGTCCGAATTGTAGATACCCTCCTGTCGCAGATCTTCCATGATGGAATTCACATTACCGGATATGAATCCATTCCCCAGGAAAAAGGCCAAGGGACCGTTTTTACACGAGACGAAGTAATTGAACGCCTTGACGCGGTTATAATCCTCATTCTGCAGCTGGGTGAAAGTCTCATCCAGCAGAGCGCTGATATAGATCCATCCGAAAACGAATACGGCACCGAAGAAGAACACCATGATCGCCTCCGCGGCGATTCGTGATCGCGCCGGCAAATTGAACAGCACCGATGCGACGACGATGAAGAAGGACGACGCCAGGACCGTCCGGTTCTCGTTCAGGAAGATGATGACGAACAAAAAGACGGACAGGATCAGATACTTTCTCCGATGGGTTTCCCGGTACTGCTCCAGGGAGAACACGAGGGCAATCGGGACATAGACCAGGCCGGTCAGGGCCTGCAGAATGTCCGTATTGATGATGTACTCCATTCCTTCCTGGACCGGAATCCATTGCGGGAAATAATACGTCCCCAGGAAACTGGCCGCGGCATAGATGAACGAGAAGGCGTAAAACGCGGTCCGGCATTCCCGCAGCGTCGGTTTGATGGACAGCAGGAGGGGGAAAAACGCGAAACACAGCGTTCGTCGATACACAATCAGCGAGTGATACAGATGCTGCCCGTAGAATATATATGCGGGAATGAATGACAGGAATATGCCGATCAGGATGAGCAGCAGCGGAAACATGTGCTTGATGATGCCCTCCCGGAACGTAAAGCCCATATAGCGCATATACATATACGCCATCATCAGGACATAATACGTGAAGGAGTTGTTCCCGCTGAATATGGTTTGGAAAGGAACGAGGTCGAACATGGACGTGGAAATGAGCATCAACAGCAGAATGTTGATGCTCATGCTCGCCCGATAGGACTTCTTCCTGGGTATGCCGAAGGTCGATGCCATCAAATGCTATAGAAAATACGCCGTCGCCTCCCGGATAAAAATCTCTCTCTCCTGGCCGATGCGCTCCCGCATCGGGTCAAAGTCGCGGCAGCACGCGTCGTACTCCGCAAAAACGCGACGGACAAGGCCGGTAACCCCCTCCCAGGGAATCCGTCCTTTCATCGAAAACTTGTACGTATCCGGAATGGGGACGTCCTCATAAAAGGCGGAAGCGCCGAACCGGCCCGTGATCAGGCAGCATCCGTGGAGCACCGCCTCGCGGGGGATCCGGTCCTTTCCGGGGAACGGACCGAAATCGACATAAAGCTTCGCCCGGTCGAACACCTCATTGAGCTGCTCCCGGCTGAAACCCTGGAGCGGGATGAACGAACAGTCCGGAAGGCGCTTCCGGAGCATTTCCACGTACTTTTTCCCCTTCTTGGGGTTATACAGGATGATATCCTCCTTGGGCACCTGGGAAGAGACGAACAGGTCCGGATGGATATAGTCGGACAGCGGCGCCACATTCTGGAAGCCCAAGGAAGTCAGGTGGTCCAGCGCATAGGCGGACTGGTAGAAATGGACAATCCGGTCCGACTGGCGGCGAAGGTCCGCCACAGAGTTCCGGAAGCGGACGCCTTCCACCAGATAGCGGTATAGGATATCCTTCCGTTCTTTCAGGCCCCAGGGGAAACGAAGCATGTCGGTCAGGCAGGCGGAATAGTAGTGGTTGTCCACGGACATCCACCAGCAGCCGATCCGGATGGACGGGAACCGATAGAGGTAATCGAAGTAGATTTCCGGCAGGACCAGCATATTCTCCGGGGAATCCTCCACCGTTTCCGACACGCGGACCCGGTACTTCCGATACATCTCGGGGACCTCCGAACCGGGTGCCAGGCCGTCCTTATCGACATAAACCACATAGGCCTCCTGCCCCATTCCGGTCAGGGCGTCCACCAGCTGGTGGGCCAGTTCCACGCCACCCGTCGTCTTCCCGGCCGGTGCCAGGACATAGACTTTCCTAAACTTCCCCATCCGCTTTCCAATAATCCATGACGTTCTTGATCACGGGCGCCATGTCGTAATACTTGTATTCGGCCAGCCGGCCTCCGAAGACGACATCCTTTTCCGCATCCGCAAGCGCTTTGTATTTCCTGCACAGGGCGTCGTTGCGTCCATCATTGACCGGATAGAAAGGCTCCATTCCTTCCAGGAAGGGCACCGGATACTCTTCGGTGACGACCGTCCGGGGATTGCCGTAGACCGCGTTTCCGAACAGTTCGAAGTGCTTGTGCTCGATAACCCGGGTATAGGAGACATCGTGAGAGGTGTAATTAATCACCGCGTTGCCCTGGTAATTAGGGACATCCAGCACACGGGTCTCGAACCGGAGCGTACGCCATTCCAATTCGCCATAACAGTGGTTGAAGAAGGCGTCCAGCGGGCCGGTGTAGACCAGTTTCTTGGCAAACCGCCGCCAGTCGCGGTATTCCGAATGCAGGAAATCGACGCCGCATCGGCACTCGACACCCGCCAGAAGACCTTCGACCAGCCGGTTGTAACCACCGACGGGAATGCCCTGGAACCGGTCATTGAAGTAGTTGTTGTCGTAGGTGAACCGGACGGGAAGGCGGCGGATGATGAAAGCGGGAAGGTCCCGGCAGGGACGACCCCACTGTTTCTCCGTATACTCCTTGATCAGTTTCTCGAACAAATCCCGTCCGACCAGGCTCAGGCCCTGCTCTTCCAGATTCCGCGGCGTATCAACCCCTTCCCGGGCCAGCAGCTCGCGGATCTCCCGCCGCTGCTCATCCAGCTTGGCGATTGCCTCCATCGGCGTGGTCACGCCCCAAATCTGGCGGAAGGTGTTCATGTTGAAGGGAAGATTGTACATCTCCCCCTTGTAATTGGCCAGCGGGCTGTTCGTGTAACGGTTGAAAGGGACAAATTGCGTGACAAAGCGCCAAACGTCCTCATCGTCGGTGTGGAAGATATGCGGGCCGTAGCGATGGACCTGAATGCCGGCGACTTCCTCGCAATAAACGTTTCCGCCCAAGTGAGGGCGCTTTTCGATGACCAGGCATTTCTTCCCGGCCTTGGTGGCAAACCAGGCGAAAGTCGCCCCGTACAAGCCGCTTCCGACGATCAGATAATCATACATCACGCACCTCCTTTCTTAAGGTAACCCATCAGGCGGTCCCTGATTTCCAGATAGAAACCATTGTTCCGCAGCGCCAGATACCCGGCATACACCAGGACGCCGGTCATGAAGAGAATGCAAAGCATCCAGATGTCTCCCAGATGGATATAGCGAAGGATCAGGGCCAGCGCCAGCGCCATCAGGATCGCGCCGATGATGTAATCGGCCAGCCAGGACCATTGGAGCTTGAACGGGATGACGTTCCGGCCGATCAGCAGCATCGACAGGGTGACGGCCATTTCCGCCGCGATGGTCGCGATGGCGGAGCCGGTGGCCCCCAGCCGCGGAATCAGCAGCAGGTTGAAAAGCAGGCTGACCGCCGCGCCGATGCCCGTGCACAAATTGACCAGGCCGATCTTGCCGAGCGGGTAGAAAATCTGCATCCCCAGCACATTGGACAGGCCGATGGCGAAAATGACGGACGCGGTGATGGCCAGCACCGGGATGGCGGGTTCGTAACCGGGTCCGCACATGATCGGAATCAGGTAAGGGCTCACGAAGGTCAAGCCGACAGCCATCGGGAGCGTCAGGCAGAACATGAATTCAAAGGCCTTGGGGCTCAAAGTCCGGAATTCATCCATCCGCTTCTCCGCCACAAGGTTGGAAAGCCTCGGGAGCATCACGACTCCAAATGCCGAGGAAACCATCATCACGATCCGCACGAGTTTCATGCCCACCGAGTAATATCCCACCTGCGTGTCATCCCGGATGAATCCCAGCAAGACCGTGCTAAGCTGCAGATAAACGCTTGTCACTACATTGAACAGGAACACGGACAGGGACGGCTTCAGATGCTTGAACAGAGAGAGGGATTTCCACTGGATTTCCCTCAGATGGACATACTTCCTTAACCGGATGAGATTGAATATGTTACCGCCGATGGCGCCCACCACCGTATACAAGCCGTACAGCAGCAGCTGCGTCTTGGAATGGACAAAGGCGAAGAGGAAGATCAGGGAAACGGTCTTGACGATGATGCCCCGGACCGTGATGTATCCGAAATCCTCCGTCCCCTGGTAGAACCATTCGCACCCGATCGTGGTGAAGAACAGGTTCATGCTCACGATCAGGAACAGCGGAATGTTCTGCTGGATACGTCCGACAAACAGGCAAAGCCCTCCGATCACGACATATCCCAACAGGGTCATCAGCGAGTGCAGCGACAGCAGTTCCACCGTCGTCTGCTGCAGGGCGGCCCGGTCGGACCGGACCCTGGCCACCTCGCGGACGCCATAGAGCGGAATGCCCAGGCCGCACGCAAGGATGACATACTGGACAATGGAAGAATAGAAGTTGACCTGTCCGATTCCATCCGCCATCATGATTCTCGACACATACGGGAACGAGATCAGCGGGAACAAGAACTGAGTCCCGGAATTGACGAGATTCAGCAGATAGTTCTTCTTGATGGACTTGGACATGGATACGGACTATCTTCCCTTGTACATCTCCTCGTAATACTTCTGGTAATCGCCGCTGGTGACGTTGTCCAGCCACTCCTGGTTGTCCAGGTACCAGCGGACGGTCTTCTCGATGCCCTCCTCGAACTGGAGGGAAGGCTCCCAGCCCAGTTCCTTCTGCAGCTTGCGGCTGTCGATGGCATAGCGGAGATCGTGGCCGGCGCGGTCCGTCACATAGGTGATGAGGTCGTCATCAGCCCCTTCCGGACGGCCCAGCAGGCGGTCGGTGACGCGGATAAGCGTCTTGACAATGTCAATGTTCTTCCACTCGTTGAACCCGCCGATGTTGTACGTCTCGGCGACCTTCCCCTGATGGAAGATCAGGTCGATGGCGCGGGCATGGTCTTCCACGAACAGCCAGTCACGCACATTCTCGCCCTTGCCGTAAACCGGAAGCGGCTTGCGGTGACGGATATTATTGACAAACAGCGGAATAAGCTTCTCCGGGAACTGGTACGGACCATAGTTGTTGGAGCAGTTCGTCACAATCGTAGGCATTCCATAGGTGTCGTGGAAGGCGCGCACAAAGTGGTCGCTGGACGCCTTCGCGGCGCTGTACGGGCTGTGCGGCTGATACTTGAGCTCCTCCGTGAAGAATGTCTCGCCGTATGCCAGATGATGCTTCCCGGAAGATGCCTTAGTGGTGAAAGGTGGCTCGATTCCTTCCGGATGCGTCAATTCCAGAGCGCCGTACACCTCGTCGGTGGAGATGTGGTAGAAGCGCTTGCCCTCGTACTTCTCCGGAAGGCTCTCCCAATAGGCCTTGGCAGCCTGCAGCATCGACAGAGTACCGATGACATTGGTCCGGGCGAAGGTGAACGGATCCTTGATGGACCGGTCCACATGGGATTCCGCCGCAAGGTGGATGATGCCATCGACCTTATTGTCGATGATGACCTTCAGAACCGTGTCGAAGTCACAGATATCGGCCTTCACGAAGGTGTAGTTGGGCTTGTCCTCGACGTCCTTGAGGTTCGCCAGGTTGCCCGCGTAGGTGAGTTTGTCCAGATTGATGATCCGGTACTCGGGATACTTGTTCACGAACAGCCGCACGACGTGGCTGCCGATGAAACCGGCGCCGCCGGTGATAAGGATGGTTCTATTCATACAGGAAAGGATGATGTTTGTCTTTTTCGGAAAGGATGACGTCCTCCTTCGGAATCCGCCAGTCGATGGCAAGCGTCGGATCGTTCCACGCGATGGCCCCCTCGGAGGACGGGCAATACAGATTGTCGCACTTGTACTGGAAGACCACCTCCTCGGACAGCACGCTGAAACCATGGGCAAAACCCCTCGGAATGAACATCATCCGGTGATTCTCCCCCGACAGCACCTCCGCATGGTACTTCCCGTAGGTCAATGAACCCTCGCGCAGGTCCACCGCCACATCCAGCACGGCACCGCTCACGACGCGGACCAACTTCGCCTGCGCGAACTCCCCCTTCTGGAAATGAAGTCCCCGCACGACGCCATACCGCGACTTGCTCTCATTATCCTGCACAAAACGGACGCGGCCCACCTTCTCGTTGAACTCCCGCTCGTTGAACACCTCGAAGAAATACCCCCTGCTGTCCCCGAACACCTTCGGCTCGATGACCACAAGTCCTTCGATTCCAGTTTCAATAATCTCCATAGTTTATCTCTTTTTCAGGAAAGGACACATGTTTTTGAAACCTATGCCACCCTCGGCATATAAGAGGGAGAGGCCCATCAAAGATGGGAGGGACCGCGAAGCGGGGGTTTCAAAAATGTATGTCCATCCCCCAATCATAGTCTATCAATACATTTCTTTAACGAATCATACCAGTGTGGCACCTCAACACCAAAGGTCTCCTTGACTTTTGTTTTATCCAGTACCGAGAAATGCGGCCTGCGAACCTTGGAAGGATACTCGTCGGAATGACAGGGGCGGATGTCGCAGACATGACCGCTTAAATCTCGGATCGCGCAGGCGAAATCGAACCAGGAGCACACTCCCTCGTCCGAGAAATGGTAGATGCCCCCTTTATCCATCATCCGGTCCGAAATGACCTTGTAGATCAATCCCGCCAGATCAGCCGCATATGTAGGCGACCCCACCTGGTCAAAAACGACCTTCAGCATCGGCCTTTCAGCCGTCAGTTGCCGCATCGTCTTCAGGAAATTCTTCCCGTACGGAGAATACAGCCACGCCGTCCGGAAAATCTGCCAGCTGCAGCCGGATTCCTGCACCGCCTGCTCACCCTGGAGCTTCGTCACCCCATACACCCCGTTCGGATTCACCGGCCAGTCCTCCCGGCACGGAAGGGCGATGTCGCCCTGGAACACGTAGTCCGTAGAGATGTGGATGAGGTGCGCCCCGCGTTCCGCCGCCACGCCCGCGAGGATGCCAGGGGCGAGGTGGTTCAGCAGGTCGGCCATCTGCATGTCGTCCTCGGCCTTATCCACGTTGGTGTAGGCCGCGCAGTTGACGATGACATCGACCTGCTCCGACTCGCAAATGAGCCGGACCGCGTCGCGGTTGGTGATGTCCAGATAGACCGTATCCACCTCGGGCAGCGAGGTGACGTCCGTGAAGATGTAACGGTCGGCGGAACCCGCGGAGACGTTCCGCAGTTCGGTTCCCAATTGTCCGTTGGCGCCGGTGACAAGGATGTTCATAATAGCATATGTTTATATTCCTCCGCCCATTTTGCATGGACGGAGCAGGAAGGCCGGAAACGCTTTCCTGTCCAGGAGCGCGTTCCCCCGGCCTGTATCCTAGTCCTGATCGCGCATCAGCGGCGCGAGCTTGAGGATCGTGTCTTTCTTGAGCTCCCGGGCCTCATACTGGGCCCGGATCGCCCGGAAGCGGTGGCAGTCGGAGCCCACCATCTTGTACCACCCTTTATCCAGGATGTACTGTGCGCGGGCGCATGCCGAATCCCCGTAGAAGCCGACGATGGAAGGCAGGTTCATCTGCAGGAAGCAGCCCATCTCGTGCAGGCGGCGGTAATCCGACTTGTCCATGTAGTGATAACGCTCAGGATGCGCGACGAGCGGGCGGTAACCCGACTTGCACATCGTCTCCAGCACGTCCCACAGATTGTAGGGAGGTGCCACAGAGGAAGTCTCCACCAGGACGATGTCTTCCCCGTGCGTCAGGAGGTCATCGTCAGAGAGACGCTTCTCAAAGAGCGTATCTATCATATATTCCGCCGCAAGATGGAGTTGCAGGCCGCCTGTATAGACGGCCTTCAATTCCTCGAATCTTGCCCGGATTCCTTCCGTGGTGTTGGGGACATCCTCCATCACATGGGGCGTGAACCACACTTCGGAAAGCCCCTGCTCCTCCAAGAACTGGAGAATTGCCAGGGAATCTTCCTGCGTTTTCACGCCATCGTCCAAGCCATAAAGGATGTGGCTGTGGTTATCGACAGCCCCGCCAAGCAGCCCGCTTTCCAGGATGGATTGGCGTTTGTTGAACAGTTTGAACATCAGCCCTGCTACTTCTCTTCCTCATTGCCGTAGCCGTATCCGTAACCGTAGCCATAACCGTAGCCATAGCCGTAGCCGTGGCGGCCGTGATAGGACTCGACACCGTTCAGGATGAGGGCCATACGGTTGTACTTGCCTTCGTTGTACATCTGCTCGACCACAGGCAGGGAGCGCTTGTCGAACAGGCCGGAACGGATGATGAAGATGGTGATGTCCGCGTGCGGGGCGATGATGCTCGTATCGGCGACGATGTCAATCGGCGGGCAGTCAAGGAACACGTAATCGTAGTGTTTCTTCAGCGTACTGATCAGGGTTTCAAGACGGTCGGAGACCAGCAGTTCGGCCGGGTTCGGCGGGATGGAGCCCACCGGCATCAGGTCGAGGTTATCACTCACCTGGACGATATGCTCGAACGGATCTTCGAATTTCGCGTTCAGATAGGACGCGACGCCCGTTGCGTTCTTGCCCAGGGATTTGGACATAGTGGCCTTACGGAGGTCAAGGTCCACGATGATCGCCTTCTTGTTGCCCTTCAGGGACATGGCCGCGGCCAGGTTCAGGAGCGTGAACGTCTTACCGGCGTTCGGGTTGAAGGAGGTGACCATGATAGCCTGCGTCTCCGTCTCCTTGTGAATCATCAGATCCAGGTTCGTACGGAGCACGCGGAAGGCCTCGTTGATGGAGTCACGCTTTCCGTGTTCCACCAGCACCTTCGTATTGGCATTGTCGAAGCGGTCCGTCCGCAGGCGCTGCCAATAGTTCCCGGAGAGGCCCATCTGCGGCAGCTCCGCCAGGAACGGAACGGACAGCTTGCTCAGGTCGTTCCGGCTCTTCACGCTGGTATCCAGAACCTTCATCACGTAGAAGACGGCGAACGGAATGCCGAATCCCAGGATGAGGGCGATCAGCAGGATCATCATCTTGTTCGGGGCGATCGGCGCGTTGCTGCCGGTGGCCCGCTGGATCAGACGGGTGTTCCCCACGGTCAGGAGACCCTGGAGTTCATTCTCCTCACGCTTCTGGAGGAGGAAGATGTACAGCTGCTCCTTCACCTTCTGCTGACGCTCGATGGAGAGGAGTTCCAGCTGCTGGCCGGACGTGGAGGACAGGCGGCCCAGGATGGCGTTCTCCTGCGCCTCGATCTTGTTCACCTGCAGCTGCAGGGTGGAGATGAGGTTGTCGATGGAACGATTCACGGCGAGCTTGTACATCTCCAGGCTCTTGTTGAGGTCCTGGACGTACGGGTTGTTCTCGCTGGAGAGGTTCAGGGAACGGTCGCGCTCGAGGAGGGCGGTGTTGTAATCGCGGATCTGGGACTCGATGTTCGCGCTGGACAGGCCGGAGTTCGCGGGCATCAGGTCGTTCACGTGGGCGGGATCGTTGATGAACTGCTTGATCATCTTCGCGATGGCGAGCTGGTTGGAAGCCTCGAAGCCCTGCGCGGAATAGGCGCTGGACTGCTGCATATAGGCGTTTCCGGCCTGCTGGATATCGGAGATGTTGTGGCTCTGCTTGTATTCCTTGATGTCCTGTTCGATGCCGCCGAGTTCACGCTCGATGACATTCAGACGGTCGTTGATGAACAGGGAGGTGTTGCGGACGGACTGGTTCTTGTCCTCCACCCATTCCTCGTTGTAGATGTCCAGGAGAGTTCCCAGGACGGCCTCGGCGCGGGCGGGGAAGACGTCCTTCAGGGAAAGGACCACCACGGAAGACTGCTTGCTGGAAAGGCCGGCGGAAAGGCGGCTGCAATAGGACTTGGCGCGGCTGGCGGGATTGACCCAGGAGACCGTGATGTCATGGTCCCACTTGTCGAAACGCGAGGTGGGATAGATCACGATCCGACCGACGGGCGTTTCCACGGTATCCTTGACATGGCCGGTCAGCTTGAAGCCCTTGAATTCATCGGGACCGACAAAGAAATCGCGGATGACATAGGTGCTGTCCTTCCCTTTGGAAAGCGAGAAGGAGAAGCTGGAAGCAGCGACATCGTCCGGAATCTGCAGTTCCACGGGAGTGTTCTTGTACATCTCGCGGACACGTAGGAACTGATTGTCGATGTAGGAGGTCTCGAGTCCGAGACGGCTGACGACACGCTGCATCAGGTCCGGAGCGCCGAGGGCCTCGATTTCATTATCCACATTCGTTCCGGAAGTATAACGGCGGGCCGTTCCCGCGAAGGAAGTGAGGTCACGCATCATCGAGTTCTGGGAGTCCTCGTCCACGATGACTTTCTCCGTGCGGCTGTAGGTCTTGGGAGTCCTGTAAAGATAGAACGCGGCGATGAAGAGCGCGATAAGGACGCAGGCGATATACCACCACTTGTTGTCCCAGATAAGGGCCCAGAGGTCGCGGATCTGGAGGGACTGCTCCTCTTCGTTTCCGCTCTGTCCGTTGAAAACGGGAAGATTGTTCTGATTGTTTTCTGACATGGCTCTAGTTGTTGCTAGTCTTATTGGCGCGGTTGGAGAGCGCGATGATGAAGTTGATCGTAGTCATCGAAATGGAAGCAAGGGAGATCCAGAAACTTCCGGACTTGAAGTAGTTCTCGTTGATCTCACCCTGACCGGCGCGGACCTGGGAAGGCGTGACGTACACGACGTCGTTCTGCTGCAGGTAGTAGGCCGGGGAATTGAAGATCTCGGAATTGGTCAGGTTCATGGTGTAAATCTGACGCTTGCCGTTCTGCTCGCGGATCACCTTGACGTTCTCGCGCTGGCCGTAGATGGTCAGGTCGCGGGCCAGGGCCAGGGCCTGGAGGATGGTGATCTTGTCTCCGGTGACGGTATAGGTGCCGGGCGCGGTGACCTCACCGAGGACGGAAACCTTGAAGTTCAGGAATTCGACGGTGACGATGGCGTCACGCAGAAGACCGCTGTCGGCGAGCTTGTCCTTGATCAGGTCCTGAAGCTCCCAGCGGTTGAGGCCGGCGACATGCAGATTGCCGAGGGACGGGAAATCGATGTCACCGTCGTTGGAAACGACATAGCCGGTGATGCGCTGGTTACCACCCGCGGCGCCCATTTCGGTGCCGGTGTAATACGTGGCGACTGAGAGGTTGAAGGGGACGGCCATCTTCGGATCACGGCTCGTCACGATGATGGAGAGCTGGTCCTGAGGCTGGATGATGATACCCTTGTTGATCTTCATCGACATGGACGCGTCTTCGTCCACATCCTGCAGGTAGTTGATTTTCTTGTAGGTTTCCGGATTGCAGGAAACCAGGCCGGCGAGGAGAGCCGTAGCGATCACAGTGAAAAGTATCTTTTTCATATTCATCAATTGGCCAATAAACATACAAAATTAAGGTTTTTCCGTTAGGAAAGCAAATAATTGCCCTGAAAGTGCTATCTTTGTAAGACGATGCAAGAGAACAGACCGCCTATCTACCTGTACACCGACGGGGCCGCCAGCGGCAACCCCGGTCCGGGCGGACTGGGCGTCATCCTGCGCTGCGCGGGGCGCGAAAAGGAAATCTCGGAAGGCTACCGGCTCACCACCAACAACCGGATGGAGCTCCTCGCCGTCATCAAGGGCCTGGAGGCCATCCGCTGGGACAACGCGGAGGTCCATGTCTGGAGCGACTCCTCCTACGTCGTGAAAGCCGTGAACGAAGGCTGGCTGGAGAACTGGAAACGCACCGGCTTCGCCAAGAAGAAGAATGTCGATCTCTGGCTCCGCTTCGACACCGTGTACCGCAGGCATCGCGTCTCTTTCCACTGGCTCAAGGGCCACGCCGGACACCCCGAGAACGAGCGCTGCGACGCAATGGCCGTCGCCGCCTACTCGAACCCGGAAAACCTCCTCGAGGACACCGGCTATCTCACTGAAAATCAAACGACACTGATATGAACAAGCCCAAACTCGTCGTCGGCATCACCCAGGGTGACAGCAACGGCATCGGATACGAAGTCCTGATCAAATCGCTCGCGGATTCCCGCATCCTGGACTCCTTCACCCCCGTGGTGTACGGCTCCTCCAAGATCTTCGGATTCTACCGCAAGCAGATCCACGAAATCGAGCAGATGGACACCTATGTGATCCACTCCGCGAAGGACGTCCACACCAAGCGCATCAACATCGTCAACTGCCTGCCGGACAACTTCTACGCGGAGCCCGGCCAGTCCAGCCCGGATTCCGCCAAGGCGGCGATGATGTCCCTGGAAGCGGCTGTCAAGGACCTCAAGGACGGCTACATCGACGTCCTCGTCACTGGCCCCATCAACAAGCGGGCGATGACCGCTGAAGGCTTCGGCTACACCGGCCACACCGAATATCTGCAGGACGCCTTCGGCGCAGAGGAGATTGCCATGATCATGGTTTCCCCGCAGCTGCGGGTTGCCATCGCCACCGGCCACATTCCCCTCAAGGACGTGCCGACGGCCCTCACCAAGGAGAAGATTCTGTCGAAACTCCGCCTGATGAACGAGTCCCTGGAGCGCGACTTCGCGATCCCGAGGCCCAAGATCGCTGTCCTCGGCCTGAACCCGCACTGCGGCGACGGCGGCCTCCTCGGCGACGAAGAGCAGCGCATCATCCTGCCGGCCGTCTTGCAGGCGCAGGAGGAAGGCATCCTCGCCTTCGGCCCCTACTCCCCTGACGGCTACTTCGGCCTGGGCAACTACAACCGCTTCGACGCCACCCTGGCGATGTACCACGACCAGGGTCTCGGCCCGTTCAAGGCGCTCGCTTTCGCCGAGGGCGTGAACTTCACCGCCGGCCTGCCCGTCGTCCGCACTTCGCCGGACCACGGCACCGCCTATGACATGGCCGGCCGCGACGAGGCCGACCCGCATTCGATGCTCCACGCCATCTACACGGCGATCGACATCTTCAACAACCGGCTCGCCTACGACGAGCTGCGTCAAGGGAAAATGAAGAATTAGGAAAGGCGGTCGATCCGGCAGGTCCGGCCGCAATACTGCGCGATCTTTTCGCGGTGGGTAATGAAGATCATCGTCTTACCCGCCGCTTTTTTCGTGAGGTTGTCCATCAGTTTCTCCTCGGTCTCGGGATCGAGGGAGGAACTGAACTCGTCCAGCAGCAGGATCGAGCCCGGACGCAGGATGCCGCGGGCTATAGCGATCCGCTGGGCCTGGCCTTCGCTCAGGCCGGCACCGCGTTCGCCGCAGCGGGTGTCCAGCCCTTCTGGAAGGGAGAACACGAAGTCCGCGACAGCCGTTTCCAGCGCCGCGCGCATCTGCTCCTCCGTCGCCTCCGGATTGCCCATCAGGAGGTTCTCGCGGACAGTGCCGCTGAAGAGGGTATTCCCCTGCGGGACATAGACCAGATTGCAACGGGTGGCGGAAGATGCGTCCACTTCCTGCACGCCGTCATAGAGCACCACACGGCCGCCGACCGGCTTGAGGAGGGCGAGCATCAGACGGATGAGCGTGCTCTTCCCCGCCCCGGTTTCGCCGACGATGGCCGTCCGGGAAAGCGGCGGGAAGTCGAAGGTCAAATCGTTCAGGATCATGCGCATACCGTCGGGATAGCGGTAATCCAGCCCCTCCACGCGGACACCGGCGGGACCGGCCAAGCGCACGGATTCGCCGGATTCCTCCCGGGGAGCGTCTTCCAGTTCCATGAGACGGTCGATGGAGGCGGTGGCATACACGAAGGAAGGGATCTGGCGGGTAAGGTTCACCATCGGACGCTGGATCTGTCCCACCAGCTGGAGGAAAGCGGTCATCACACCGAAGGTGAGATTACCCTTGGAAATGCCGTATACGCCCCAAAGGAAAGCAGCGATATATCCGAAGGAGAAAGCGGCACTGACCATCGTCCGTGCGATGATATTGAAGCGGGTGCGTTCCTTGATCTGGCCGTATTCCCGGTCCTGAAGGTCGTCCAGGCGGCCTTCCATCCGGCTTTCGTTCTCCATCGACTGGATCACCATCCGGTGCTGGAGACTCTCCTGGAGATGGCTCTGGACCTCACTCTCGGTCTCCCGGATGCCGCGGGTCATTTCCCGCAGACGGCGGAAGAACACCCGGCTGAACAGCACGAACAGCGGTGTAATCAGGACAAGCAGCGCGGCAAGCCTCCAGTCCATCGTGCACAGGAACACGACGGCGGCGACCATCTGGACCAGCGTGGTGAAAATCTGCGGGACGTCCGAGCAGATGACATTCGTCACCGTGCTCACATCCGTCTCCAGCCGGTTCACGGTATCACCCGAATGACGGCGCTCCTTACCGAGCCACTCGGAATAGAGGAGGCTGGAATAGAGGTCCTTCCGGATGATGAAGTTCATCTTGGAATTCGTGAGGTTCTCTACGCGGACGTTGACGGCGCTGACCACCAGCCGGAGAAGGATGATGGCCAGGACGACGCCCGTGTACAGGCCCATGCTTCCGGTCACGGCACCGGTGGCGATATCAACGAGGCGCTTGCACACGTAGATGAAAGCCAGGTTCAAGCCCACATTCACAGTCCCCAGAAAGATGTTCACGAGAACCGCCGCACGGGCGCCGACAGAGTGTTTCCACAGCCAGCGGAAATATTTAAGTATTGCTTTCATTCTCCTTTTGCAAGTCTTTGTAAACCATAACCGAAGGCACCGAAGAAGAATCGCAGCGATTCCTTCGGGAACACGGGGAAATGACGCAGCCGGTCGGCGATGACCAGGCGCCACAGCGAGTGGATTTTCCGGACCAGGTAGGATTCCTTCTTCCGCTTCCGGTCCTGATTCTTGCCGAAGTTTCCGCAGCGCCGGATATACCGCCAGATCCGGGCGTTCTTCCGGGGCTGGGGCTTGGCAGCGAGCGGCAACTTCTCCGCCGGACAGCCCAGATACTCCTGGGCAAAGCCGGTGAACACTTTCCACAAATTCAGGAGCCCGAGATCCTCCAGCCGCTTCTCCAGAATGACGGGATGGATTTCCCGCTTATGGACGGAAACGAAGATCATCCAGTCCACGAGCTGGCGCAATCCCACGCCCCCGGCCCAGTAGTGCTGGAGGAAATGGACAAAAATATAGATCGCGTTGAAATCCGCCTCCGGGACAGGAATCTCCGCCCCGCCGATAGTGACCGTCGGGAAGGTCCTGCCATCGAACTGTTCGGCGAGCAAAACCGCGAGTTTCCGGTCCAACTTCCTGGACATCAACGTGCTGATGCTTCCGTGAAGTTCCACCTCGATACTGCGGAAATGCATTCCCTGGTGCCAGGTCTGCAGGTCTTCCTCCGCGACAGTGGTCGCCTTGGGAAGAAGGACCTCCTTCGCGGCCCCGTACGAGGACGGGAGGAGGAGAAGGTCGATGTCACCGGGCTGGCGGCGTTCCGGGTCCGGATAGTCCTGCGCAAGGGACTGGCCCTTCACCAGGACGACCGGGATGCCGTTCAAGGCATTGAATAGCTTGGGAATGAAGGTATCCAGCGTGAGATTCCGCTTGGTCGTCGCCATCATGTCCCCCAGGAAGGGGTCCAGGCGCTCCGGCTCCGCGGGGAGAAACTCCTTCGGCAGCCGGTTGACGCCATCGGTGACGACCGGAACGAGCGTCTGCTCAAAAGCGAGGCGATACAGGGCTTTCCAGTCCACGCCACCCGCAAAAGGCACCTGCTCCGGGACTTCATTCCAGAGTCCGGAGCGCAGGAGCGCAAAGAACTGCCGATCAGTCGTTTCCGCTATTCCAGGATGCCGATCTCCTTCCATTGGGCGCACAGGGTTTCGGCGTCCTTCAGGGCGGTTTCGCGGTCCACGTCATATTCCTCCAGCAGGAGGTCGGCCAAGGATTCGGCCGTGAACTCCTTGCCGGTCACCGCCTTGAACAGGTAGGCGGCGCTGTCGTTGAGACTCACCAGCTTGGAGAAATTGACATTGGCCGTTCCTTCGCCGGAAACGACATTCTGACCGCAAATGGTCCTGAGGATGAAACCTTCCTTGATTTTCATTTATTGATGTTTTCTTTGATCCAACTTCGGTTCCACGGGAGGTGGCGGTAGATGAACAGGATGTACCGCCGCACCGGGCGCAGCCACTGCCAAAAGTGTACCAGCCGGCGCTGTCCCGGGGTGTACGGGTCCACGGGGCGCTTTCCGCCGCGAAGGATTTCCACCGCCTTGGCGAGAATCTGGTTCCGGCGCACGTGTTCGTGGTTCTTGGGAACGCCGTCCCCCATGATGTCGACATGGTCCCCGTCGATGGCCATGATCCGGTGCATCACGTACCGGCCGCCGTCCGCGGGACCGACGTGGAAAAGGACGATGTCATCGACAGCCAGGTCCTCCCCCGCTTTCTCCAGGACCACCAGGTCCTTACCGCCGCGGATGAACGGGAGCATGCTGAAACCCTTGACGGGAATGGTCACCCGCCGGCCCTGCTCCAGCACCTGCAGCACGTCCGAGAAGAACAGATCGTTGTCAACCACCATCTTTTCCATATCCGTGCAAAGTTACGAAAGATTTATTATTTTTGCGATATGAAGACGGCGATGGAAATGGACATCCAGTTCCTGCCGGGCGTGGGACCGCGCCGGGCGGCGCTCCTTAGGAGCGAACTGGCTGTGGAGACGGTGGGAGACCTGGTGCATCTGTATCCTTTCCGCTACATCGACCGCAGCACCGTCCAGAAAATCGCCGACCTCCACCCCGACCAGGCCTATGTGCAGGTCATCGGCACGGTCCGGAAAGTCCGCCTGTACGCCAAGAACGGCGCGGAACTGCCCGCCGACAAGGTCAAATACAACGTCGTCAACCGCCTCTCGGTGATGATTGCCGATGATACCGGCGAAATTGAGGTCAAATTCTTCAAGGGCATCAAGTACATGCACGAACGCCTTGTACCCGGATCCGTATTCCTTTTCTTCGGAAAGCCGCAGGCGTACCAGGGACGGATCAGCATGGTCCATCCCGAGTTCGACGCACCCGATCAGGCGCAGTCCGGTGTCCTGACGGGTGTTTACACCTCCACCGAGAAACTGAAGAATGGCGGCATCACCGGGAAACTGATGCTCAAACTGGTCGCATCGGCCCTTGACATCATCCTTCCCTCTTTGGAAGAAACGCTTCCGGACTACATCCTGCGGAAAAAAGGGCTGGTGCCGCTGAGCTTTGCCCTGCGGCAGATCCACTTTCCGACGGACCAGAACGCCCTGGCGAAAGCCACCTATCGGCTCAAGTTCGAAGAGCTGTTCTTCCTTCAACTCTCGCTCCTCAAGCAGAAGTATATTCGCAGCAGTAACGCAGTGGGCCTTCCGATGCCCCGCGTAGGCGAGGCGTTCAACCGCTGCTACCAATCGCTCCCCTACGACTTGACGGGCGCCCAGAAGCGCGTGATCAAGGAAATCCGGGAGGACCTGAAAAGCGGGCACCAGATGAACCGCCTGCTGCAGGGCGATGTGGGCAGCGGCAAGACGATGGTGGCCGTGCTGTCGGCCCTCATCGCCGTCGCGAACGGCTATCAGGCCTGCCTGATGGCGCCGACGGAAGTACTTGCGTTCCAGCATTTTGCAAACATATCGAAGTACCTGGCGCCTACGGGCGTGAAGGCCGCCCTCCTCACCGGTTCCACCGGTGTGGCGGCCCGGCGGGAAATCCACGCCGGCCTGCAGGACGGCAGCATCGGCCTTATCGTGGGCACGCACGCTCTCATCGAGGATACGGTCGCATTCAAGGCACTGGGGCTCGCCATCGTGGACGAGCAGCACCGCTTCGGTGTGGACCAGCGGGCGAAGCTGTGGGCGAAGGGCGCCGGCGGCGTGGCCCCGCACGTGCTCGTGATGACGGCGACGCCAATCCCCCGCACCCTGGCCATGACCCTGTACGGCGACCTGGACGTCTCCGTCATCGACGAGATGCCTCCGGGCCGGAAGCCTGTCCAGACGCTGTGCGTGGGCGAAAACAAACGCATCGCGATGTACAATTTCATCCGCGACGAGATTGCCAAGGGACGCCAGGCGTTCATCGTGTACCCGCTCATCTTCGAGAGCGAAAAGATGGACTACAAGAACCTGGAACTGGGCTATGAGGAGGTTATCAAGCAGTTCCCGCAACCCCAGTATCAGGTGGCCATC
This sequence comes from Bacteroidales bacterium, assembly GCA_017558775.1. Taxonomy (GTDB): domain Bacteria; phylum Bacteroidota; class Bacteroidia; order Bacteroidales; family UBA932; genus Cryptobacteroides. The sequence continues at coordinate 122,381 of JAFYTP010000002.1, forward strand.
GTCCATGGGCGGCAGACGGCCGACGAGAAGGCCTTCTTCATGGACGCCTTCGCCGCGGGCCGGGCGAACATCCTCGTCTCCACCACCGTCATCGAGGTGGGTGTCGATGTACCCAATGCCTCCGTGATGGTCATCGAGAGTGCCGAACGCTTCGGCCTCAGCCAGTTACATCAGTTGCGCGGCCGCGTGGGCCGGGGCGCCGAGCGCTCCTTCTGCATCCTGATGAAGGGCTACAAGATCTCCAAGGAATCCCAGAAGCGCCTGGACCTGATGTGCGCCACGGAGAACGGCTTCGAGATCGCGGAGGAAGACATGAAGATGCGCGGTCCGGGCGACCTGGAAGGCACGCAGCAGTCTGGCCTCCCCATCACCCTGAACATCGCCTCCCTCGCCAAAGACGGCCTCATCCTCTCCGACGCCCGCGCCTACGCCCAGCACATCCTAGACCTCGATCCTACATTAGAAAAGCCCGGCAACGCGGTTCTCGCGGCCGAGCTTCGGAAAGACAAGTACGTCCAGAAGGACTACTCGCAGATTTCTTAGATGCCCGGTCAAGCCGGGCATGACGGTTTATGATTCGTCACTCCCGACCTGATCGGGAGTCTCCACCATCCAGCGGTTGAGCCAGTTGAAGTACGTCCTGTGCCAGTACAGAGCATTCTGGGGCTTGAGGATCCAGTGGTTTTCGCCCGGGAAGATGACGAGCTTGGACGGGACGCCCATCATCTGGGCGGCGTTGAATGCGGCCATGCCCTCATCGTACGGGACGCGGAAGTCCATGCCGCCGTGGATGCAAAGGATCGGAGTATGCCAGTTCTGGACAAGCTTGTGCGGAGAGTTGGCGTAGTGGCGGACGGCCTTGGGCGCGTTGGACCAGGGAGAGCCGGCCTGCTGGATGCCGCCGAAGGTGATGCCGTCACCGGCGGGACCGACCTTACCGGTCTCGTAAGCATACTCGTGCGGAATGCCACCGTTATCCCAGTTCGGGAACCACATTTCCTCGGTCGTCATATACATGTGCTCCTCGTTGAAGATACCCGCATGGGCGATGAAGCAATCGTACAGGTCACCGTGGATACCAGCCAGATAATAAACACTATAGCCACCGTAGGAAGCGCCGCAGGCGGCGAGCTTGTTCACGAAGGGTTCGGCCTTGATCATCTTGCCGGCGGCGAGATAATCCTGCATGTTCAGGCCGATGTAATCGCCCGAAATCTGCTCGCACCAGGGCTGGCCGAAAGCGGTCGTTCCGTGGCGGTTCGGCAGGACGACGACGAAGCCCTGATGGGCCATCAGACAGTAGTTCCAGCGATAGGACCATCCCTGCGACAGGGTACCCTGCGGGCCGCCGAGGCAGATCTCGATGGCGGGATATTCCTTCGTGCGGTCGAACTGCGGCGGATAGAGGACCCAGGTGAGCATTTCCCCGCCGTCGGCCGTCGGAACCATCCGGGCCTCGGTCTCATGCTTGTCCAGCTGGTCCAGGATATGGGCGTTCTCGAAAGTGAGCTGGTCGATGGAAGTGTCCTTCACGGCCACGATTTCGGTCGGGAAGTCCATCGAGCAGTAGGTCGTCAGGAGCGTGCCGTCCTGCAGGATGCCGAACGGAGTGCCGAAGTCGAACCAGAGGCTGGGCGCGGTCCGGCGGAAGAAAGCGGTCTCCGGGTCGCAGATGACATTGAAAACGCCCTGGACGCCGTCCACCAGCGAATTGAAGTACAGCGACTTGCTGTCCTCCGCCCACACGGGCGCATCGACATTGTAAGCGAAATCGGCCGTCAGGTCGAGGATGTTCTCGATGGTGGGATTGGCGCTCTGCCCCTCCCCTTCCGGGGCATAGACCACATCGGCCACCATCAGCCGGACCTTGTCGGCCTCATAGCCGTCGCGTTCCATCGACAGCCAGGCGATCTTGGTGCCGTCGGGGCTCCAGACCGGAACGGTGTCGTAGCCGCCGCCCATGGGGATGACGGTAGTTTCGCCGGTCAGGGGGCAATAGATGTAGATTTCGGTATCGGTGGAGAAGGCGTACTCCTTCCCCGTCTTCTTCTTGCAGGAATAGGCGATATAACGGCCGTCGGGGCTCCAGCAGAGGTTCTCGATGCCGCCGAAGGGGCCGTTCGGGAGCTGGAACTTCACGTCGGGGCCGCCCAGGATGTCCAGGCCTTCGGTGATGACGCCATTCACCAGCGGGGCGATGAAGGTATGGTCGATCTCTTCCACCCAGTGGTCCCAATGGCGGTACATCAGATCCTCGGTCGCATACGCATCGGCCTTGGCGAGAAGCGGGTCGGTGTCCACGGGACGCTCGACGGAACTCTTCACCGGGCTGACGAACATCAGCTGGCTGCCGTCCGGGGAGAGGGTGAACTCGCCGATGCCGTTTTCAACCTTGGTGACCTGGACGCGTGTGCCCAGTTTGCCGGCCTTGAAGGGAGCCTTCCAGACCTGGCCATCCTGCAGGAAATAGATGGCGTCGCCGTCGGGTGACCAGCGGGCGTTGTTGACGCTTTTTCCGTCGAGGGTGAGAGGCTTCGGGCGGCCGCCTTCGACCGGAATCGTATAGAGGTTGCGGACGCTGCGGTTGTCCGCGATCGAGGTGTAACTGACGCCGTAAAGGATGGTCTTTCCGTCGGGGGAAAGCTGCGGATCGGAGAGTCGTCCGAGGGACAGGAGGACCTCCGGAGACATCCGGCCGTCCTCGACCTTGATGTCGGACGGACCGATGTAACCTTCTTGTGGTTTCATGGGCTCATTTTTACACGCAAGGACGGAAAAAACCGCCATCGCGAGGGTTAACATTTTTGTTTTCATATCAAACATATTTGTTTTATTCATACAATTTCAATGCATTACGAAGCGCCTGCTTCACTTGCTCCCGCAAGGACTCCGGTTCGAGGATTTCGAGCCTTTCCCCGTGTTTCACGAGCTCCATGATGAAGTTCGGATTGGGAATCACCCGTAACGCGAAGAGGCAATAACCGTCTTTTTCCCCCAGAAACATCTGGCTCGGATGGAGCGGCAGGTCCTGCAGATAGGCCGCCTCGCGGAGCGTCGTGCGGAGCTTCACGAGTACCGGCGGATCCCCCTCCGGAAGGTAGATGCCGTAGCTGGATTCGAAGAGTTCATCGACCTGGAAACCCTTCGGCATTTTGAACTTATCACCCGTCGGCTTGAGCGCGAGGATACGGTCCATCGCGTACACGCGGAGGGCCGATGCTTCGCCGCTGTAGGCGACGATATACCACCGCTTGGCGAACTCCTTCACGGCGTACGGCCGGATATGCCGGACCTCCTCTTCCTCACTCATATATTTACGGTAATGGAGCTCCATCTCCGCATTGTCCAGCATCGCCTGCATCACCGAGATGAGCCACTTCTGCCCGGAGGGGATGTCTTCCACCGACACCCGGCCGGAGAGGCGCTCTTTTCCCAGCGTGAGGAGATTGTTGACCGTAAAGGTATTGACAAGCCAGTCGACGGACTGGCGCTTGTCCACGGCACTCTCCCCCGCGTCTATATAATATCTATTGGTGCTGCGGTTGCAGGCGATCTCGATGCCGAACACCTCGGCGACCGCCTCCCGGTGGTTGTTGAACGACCGGCGGGGGTAGTCCTCGCCGCCGTAGCGGGCGGTCCAGCGGTCGGCGATCTCCGGAAGCGAAAGTCCGCGGTCGCCGGCGTCGATGAAGGTCTGCACCAGCCAGATGTATTTGTCGATGAGTTCGGAAACCATAGGGATTGTGCCTCTGTTTGGCAAAAGTACGCAAAAAGCGGGAGATTCCCAAACCGCGCCCTCCCTCCGGGGCTTCCGGAGGCTTACAAACTGTAAGGTCGCGAATCTTGGAACAAACACCAAAACGAACACATTGATAATCAAGCGAGTGCGAATATTGTTAAAAATTTTTCGATATTTTTTTGTCTTCCCAGTACCAACAAAAAAAATTTTTATTTATTTTTGTAAGCGGTTGTTAACTTCTTAGTAGTGTATATAAAATGGACAAATTCACCCAGAACTACATCGACGGGTTCATGGCGAACGTAATCGCGCGCAACCCGGGAGAAAAGGAATTCCACCAGGCTGTCCGCGAGGTCGTCGAAAGCGTCGCTCCTTACGTCACGGCTTACCCTCACCTGCTGGATCTCAAGATCCTGGAACGCATGGTCGAACCTGAACGCGTCATCATGTTCCGTGTCCCCTGGATGGACGACCGGGGCGAGATCCACATCAACCGCGGCTACCGCGTGCAGATGAACAGCGCTATCGGCCCCTACAAGGGCGGTATCCGTTTCCACGTGAGCGTGAACCTCTCCATCATGAAGTTCCTCGCTTTCGAGCAGACCTTCAAGAACAGCCTCACCACCCTCCCCATGGGCGGCGCGAAGGGTGGCTCCGACTTCAACCCGAAAGGCAAGTCCGACGCGGAAGTGATGCGTTTCTGCCAGAGCTTCATGACCGAACTCCAGCGCCACATCGGCCAGGACACCGACGTTCCCGCCGGTGACATCGGCGTGGGCGGCCGTGAGATCGGCTTCCTCTTCGGTCAGTACAAGCGGCTCCGGGATGAATTTACCGGCACGCTCACCGGCAAGGGCCTGGGCTGGGGCGGTTCGCTCCTGCGTCCGGAGGCCACCGGTTACGGCCTGTGCTACTTCACCGAGCAGATGCTCGCCACACGCGGCGAATCCTTCCAGGGCAAGACCGTCCTCGTTTCCGGTTCCGGTAACGTGGCCCAGTATGCGGCTCAGAAAGCCATGCGTCTCGGCGCCAAGGTCGTCACCCTCTCCGACTCCAACGGCTTCATCCACGATCCTGAAGGACTGGATGAGGAGAAGCTCGCTTTCGTGTTCGAACTCAAGAACTTCCGTCGTGGCCGCATCAAGGAGTATGTGGAGAAATACCCGCAGGCTACCTACTATCCCAACGAGCGTCCCTGGGGCATCCCTTGCGACATCGCCCTCCCCTGCGCCACGCAGAACGAAATCGAGAAGGCCGATGCGGAGAAGCTCGTCGCCGGCGGCTGCTTCTGCGTAGCGGAAGGCGCCAACATGCCTTCCACCCCGGAAGCCATCAAGATCTTCCAGTCCAACGGTCTCCTGTATTCTCCGGGTAAGGCCTCCAACGCGGGCGGCGTCGCCACCTCCGGTCTGGAGATGACCCAGAACTCCATCCGCCAGAAATGGACGGCCGAGGAAGTGGACGCTTCCCTCAAGCGCATCATGTGCGACATCCACGCCGCCTGCCTGAAGTACGGCACTGAGGACAATGGTTACATCAACTATGTCAAGGGCGCTAACATCGCCGGCTTCATCAAGGTAGCCAACGCCATGGTCGACCAGGGTCTGGTCTAATTTGCCAAATCGGTTTTTTATCCCTAACTTGGTACTCATTTTAACGAATGAGTACCATGTTTCGTATTATCTGCACTGTTCTGACGGCCGCGATGACGGCCATATCGGCCCTTGCGGCCCCCAATAACGGAAAAATCACAACCCTCCTGTCTCCGGACGGAAAACTCGCCGTGGATGTATCGGCAAGCAAGGGAGCTTTCTCCTATACCGTCCTCAAAAACGGCAAAGAACTGTTTTCTGTCCAGGATATCCGCCTGGTGACCGGTTCGGAGACGATCCCTGCCGGAAAGGTCAAGGCAGGAAAGACCCGGTATCTCCGGGACGAGTTCCACCCGGTGGTTCCGCTCAAGTTTTCCACCATTGTCGACCGGTGCAACGAGACGGAATTCTCCCTCGGAAACGACGTGACCCTGCTCTTCCGGGTGATGGACAACGGCGTGGCCTACCGTTTCGTGATGGACAGGAAGAAGGATGTCGAGATCTTTGACGACCACTTCGCCTTCGTCCCGGCCGACGGATTCAAAGCGCATTACCAGACAGCCGGGTCGTTCAATACCTCCTGCGAGGAGCCCTATCGCAGTGGTTCGCTGGAGGAATGGGCCGTCGCGTCCGACCGCAGGCTGGCCACCATCCCCCTGCTGATCTCCCGCGATTCCGACGATACGCAACTGCTTATTGGAGAGAGTGATGTTGATGATTATCCGAAGCAGTTCTTCACCTGTGACGGAATGGCCGTCCTCCCCACCTATCCGAAGTCTCCCCTCCGCTGGGAGCCCCGCGGGGACCGCAGCGAGCAGATCGTGGAAGAAGCACCGTATATCGCCAAGACCTCCGGCCAGCGCGCTTTCCCCTGGCGCTGGGTGGCCGTGACCGATTCCAAGGGCATCATTGAGCAAACCCTTCCCGCCCAACTGGCCCGCCGCAGCGCCATTAAGGATCCGAGCTGGATCCAGCCCGGCCAGTTCTCCTGGGAATGGTGGAACGGCGCCACCCCCTACGGTCCCGACGTGGACTTCAAGGCGGGTTGCAACCTCGACACCTATAAATACTTTGCCGATTTCGCCGCGAAGTTCGGCGTGGAGTACATCCTGCTGGACGAAGGCTGGGCCGTGTCCACACAGGATCCCTTCCACGGCAACGCGGACTTGGACATTCACGCGCTCATCGACTACTGCAACCAGAAAGGCGTGAAAATCGTCCTCTGGCTGCCCTGGCTCACGGTTTACAACCACCTCGACACCATCTTCCAGACCTATGAGGAATGGGGTATTCCCGCGGTGAAGATCGACTTCATGGACCATGCGGACCAGTGGATGGTGAACTTCTACAAGAAAGTGACCGCCGAGGCCGCCAAGCACCATATCGTCATCGACTGGCACGGCGCCTTCACTCCCGCCGGCCTTGAGTACGAGTACCCGAACCTCCTCAGCTATGAGGGCATCCTGGGCCTGGAGCAGATGGAACGCTGCAAGCCGGAAAACACGCTCTGGCTGCCGTTTATCCGCAACGCCGTCGGCGCCGCGGACTTCACCCCCGGCGGTATGAATAACATGCAGCCGGACCGCTATCGTGCCTCCCGTCCCAACAGTGGTGCCCAGGGCACACGCGCCTTCCAGATGGCCCTGTACGTCGTCCTGGAAAGCGGCGTCCAGATGCTGGCTGACAACCCCACCCGTTACTACCAGAACGAGGATTGCACCCGTTTCATCGCCAGCGTTCCCACAACCTGGGACGAGACCCGCGCCATCGAAGCCAAGGCCGGCGAATACGTCCTCGTCGCCAAACGGAAAGGCAATAAGTGGTTCATCGGCGGCATCACCAACGGCACCGAGCGCGACTTCACCCTCAAGCTCGACTTTCTCTCCCCCGGCACGCACAAAATGACCGCCTTCAAGGACGGCCTCAACGCCGACTACCAGGCCATGCATTACAACAAGGTCGAAAAAAATGTCGACCGTACTCAGACGGTCGACATCCACATGGTCCGCAACGGCGGTTGGGCCGCTGTGGTTGAATAGTTTTACACCTCCACGGGCCGATACTTGGGCACCAGAGACTTCATGATCACCCAGGCAATCAGGTAGGCCAGGCCACAGAAGCAGAACATGATGAAGTAGCCCGCCGGCTTGCCTTCAAAGCCCATGAAGTGGAAGGCCGGGCCGGCGTTCTCCGCATAGGTGAACAGCTTGCCGGCGATCTTCTGGACGAACATCGATCCGACGCCTCCGGCCATGGCGCCGACACCGGTCACGGTCGCGATGGCGCCTTTCGGGAACATATCGCCGATGGTGGAGAAAAGATTCGCGCTCCAGGCCTGATGGCCGGCGGCCGCAAGGCCGATGAGGATGGCGGGAATCCAGGCGGAGTTGAAACGCATACCCAGTGGCTGCGCAAGCAGGGCGCAGAGCGGGAAGAACGCGAAGATGAGCATCGCCAGCATACGGCCCGAATAGGGATGCATCCCTTTCTTTTCCACGAACAGTTTCGGCAGATAGCCGCCGCCGATGGAAACGACCGTCACGATCAGGTAGAGCGTGAAGATGAGCCACTGGCCCAGCGGAGTCGTCACGGGAGCGTTAAACTGGTTGCTGAAGTAGGAAGGAGCCCAGAACAGGAAGAACCACCACACGCCGTCCGTAAAGAACTTGCCGGTGATGAACTGCCACGTCTGCTTGAAAGTGAAGCACTTCAAGAGAGAGACCTGCTTCTCGTCCTCCGCCTTGGGGGCCGCATCGGCCTCAGCGGCAACCACGTCCGCATCATCCAGGTGGATATAGGCCAGTTCAGCCTCATTCACATGCTTGCTTTTTTCGGGCTTGTCATACATAAAGGCCCAGAAGAACATCCAGATGAAGCCTAGGGCACCGATGATGATGAAGGCCCATTCCCATCCGAACTTCATCGCGAGCGGCGGGATGCACAGCGGGGCGGCGAGGGCGCCGACCGAAGCGCCGGCGTTGAAGATGGATGTCGCGAAGGCACGGTCCTTCTTCGGGAAATACTCGGCGGTCACCTTGATGGCTGCCGGGAAGTTGCCGGCCTCACCCAGCGCAAGGATGCCACGGCAGAGCAGGAACAGGTAAACAGAGGTTGTAGATATGGCCAGCGCGACGTTGGAGGCCACCTCGACGCCCTTGAGGGCGGCAATATCCTCACCCACGAACAGCCCCGTGGCCCATCCGCAGGCGGCGTGCAAGCACGCACCGGCCGACCACACACCGATGGCGATCAGGTAGCCCTTCTTCGTTCCCATCCAGTCCACGAACTTACCCGCGAACAGGCAGGCGATGGCATAGAAGATGGAGAAGAACGCCGTGATCGTACCGTAATTGTCATCGTTCCAGTGGAACTCCGGCTTGATGAAATTCTCGTAGGTCAGGGACAGCACCTGGCGGTCCAGATAATTGACGGTCGTGGCCACGAAAAGCAGCGCACACAGCCACCAGCGCCAATTGGTCATCAGTTTTTTCTGTGTTTCACTCATAATGCAAATATAACAATTTCTCCGCTACGCTGAAAGGACGGAACGCACAGCGGCACGCATGCCTTCGGCCTGGATCAGGGCGAGATCGGCCGTAAGGAGGTCGGTCAGGCCCGGAATGGCGTTCAGGTCCTCCCCCCAGATGAAGTCATCGGCCAGGACGCCCTCGGCCACCTTGCGCACATCGCCGGTCGCCCAGAGGTCCTTGAGCCGCTGCATGATCTTCGGATCATCGTTAGGGACAATGTCCACATCTCCCCGCTTGCCGCCCTTGTAGTAAGTGCAGATGGCGGCGAGGCCCAGGACGATACCCTTTGGCAGTTCGCCCTTGCGGGCCAGATAGGTCTTGAGGCCCGGGAGGTCACGCGTCTTGAATTTCGGGAATGAGTTCAGCATAATGCTGGTGACGAAATGCTTCACGAACGGGTTGCGGAAGCGCTCCATCACGTCGTGGCCGAACTTCTCAAGCTCTTCTTTCGGCAGGTTGAGCGTCGGCAGGAGTTCGTCGAACATCACCCGCTTGACAAACGGGCCCACCTCGGGATCCTCGCAGCATTCCTTAACGGTGTCCAGACCGCTCAAATAGCCCACCGGCGAGAGCACAGTGTGCGGACCGTTGAGCAGCGTAACTTTCCGCTCGTGGTACGGAGCCTCGGAAGGGACGAACAGCACGTGGAGACCCGCCTTGTCAGCCGGGAATTCCGCGGCGACCTCCAGCGGTGCCTCGATCACCCACAGATGGAAAATCTCGGCCTTATCCAGCAGGCGGTCGTCATAGCCCACGCGCTCGCAAAGCTGTGCGGCGGTATCGCGCGGATACCCCGGAACGATGCGGTCCACGAGGGTGGAATACACGCCGCAAGCCTTCTCAAACCAGTTTCTGAAGCCCTCTCCCAGGTTCCACAGGTCAATGTACTGGTGGATACACTCCTTCAGGTGTTTTCCGTTCTCGAAGATGAGCTCGCACGGGAAAATGACGAACCCCTTGTCCAGCGCGCCGTTGAAGTGCTGGTACCGATGGTACAGCAACTGTGTCAACTTGCCGGGATAGGACAATGCCGGGGCGTCGTCCAACTTGCAAGACGGATCGAAAGCAATGCCCGCCTCTGTCGTATTGGAGATGACGAAGCGCATCTCAGGCTGCTCGGCGAGCTTCAGGTAGGCCTGGAAATCCTCGAAGGGATTGACGCCCCGGCTGACGACGTCGATCAGGTCCACGCTGTCCACGGGCTGTCCGTCCTGGAGCCCCTGGAGGTTCAGGTGATAGAGCCCGTCCTGCTCGTTAAGCCAGCCGACCAGTCCTTTCTCGATGGGCTGGACCACCACCACGGACGCGTTGAAATCCGTCTTCTGATTGGTTTTCCAAATAATCCACTCGATGAACGCGCGAAGGAAATTGCCTTCGCCGAACTGAATGATTTTCTCGGTGTACCGTTTCGCCTGCGGGGCGGTGGTACGGTTTAATCGTTCCATATTGTATGCAAATAATTAGATTCCTTCACTTTGTTCGAAATGACATCACAGGGTTACCCCGGATTTGAAAATGGCGATCTCGCGGTAGTTCTTGGTCTCCGTGCGGACCGGAGCGCCGGAGGCGACGGCAAGGACCGTGTCGATAAAGCGGGCGGCGACGGATTCCATCGGCTCCCCTTCCGCGAGGACACCGGCGTTGAAGTCGATCCACCCGGCCTTGCCGAGGGCGAGCGGGGTGTTGGTCGATATCTTCATCGTGGGCACGAAACTCCCGAACGGAGTGCCGCGGCCGGTGGTGAAGAGGACAATCTGACAGCCCGAGGCGCCAAGGGCGGTGGAAGCGACAAGATCGTTTCCCGGGGCGCTGAGGAGATTCAAGCCCTTGACACTCAAACGCTCTCCATATTTGAGAACGCCGCGGACGAGGCTCTTTCCACACTTCTGCGTGCAGCCGAGGGATTTTTCCTCCAGCGTGGAGATACCGCCTGCCTTGTTACCCGGCGAGGGGTTCTCGTACACGGGCTGGCCCTGCTTCATAAAGTATTCCTTGAAGTCATTGATCAGGCTGACAGTCTTGTCGAACGTCGCCCGGTCCTGGCAGCGGTTCATCAGGATAGTCTCCGCGCCGAACATCTCGGGGACCTCGGTGAGCACCGTCGTACCGCCCTGGGAGACAATCCAATCGGAGAACACACCAAGGAGCGGGTTGGCCGTGATGCCGGACAGGCCGTCAGAGCCGCCGCATTTGAGTCCTACGCACAGTTCGGACACTGGGACGTCCTCCCGTTCATCTTTCGAGCAAACGGCGTAAATATCCCTTAATTGCCGCAATCCATACTCGATCTCGTCCCCTACCTTCTGGGTGACGAACATCTTCACGCGGTTTTCATCGACAGGACCGACCAGTTCCTTGAAAGCCTCCAGTTGGTTGTTCTCGCACCCGAGCGACACCACCAGCACGCCCCCCGCATTGGGATGATGCACCATGTCGGCCAGCACACGCCGCGTATTCTCGTGGTCATCCCCAAGTTGCGAGCAGCCGTAGTTGTGTGGGAACGCGACGATGGCATCGACGGTAGATGCCCGATCAGGTCGGGCATGACGGACCTCGTCATGGGGGGCTTGATAAACCTCTTCATTGCCGGCTTGACCGGCAATCTCTTCCTTGAAGCGTTCCACGATCGTCTGGCAGATGCCATTGACGCACCCCACGGTGGGAATCACCCAGATTTGGTTTCGGATGCCCACTTGCCCGTCGGCGCGCCTGAATCCCTTGAATGTCACCGGATTCTGATCTACCGTCTTTTGATCAGCCGTCTTTTGGCCTTCGCGGACTAAAACTTTTTGCGGCTGAAAAATGCCGCAAAAAGTTTTGTCCGACTCCGGCGTATCAAAAGACGGCTCGTACTTATACTCCAGGAGTCCCTCGAGATTAGTCTTAATGCAGGTGTGGTCCACGACCGTGCCAGCCGCGACATCCCGCGTCACATGCCCGATCGGGAAACCATACTTGATAACGTTCTCCCCAGCCTTCAAGTCCCTCAACAACACCTTATGTCCCCTCGGCACGTCCGTGGAAAGGACAATCCCCTCCACGGAAGAACCAGCGGACAGGTCGGACAAGGCTACAGCGACATTGTCAGCGGGATTTATCCTGGTATATTGCATCAGAAATTGAAATAGTTCTTTGCGTTGTTGTAACTGATATCTTCCACCATCTTGCCGATGAACTCCATTTCGGAAGCGGGAAGCTTGCCCTGCTCGATGTCGCGCCCGAGGACGTCGCAGAGGATGCGGCGGAAGTATTCGTGGCGCGGGTAGCTGATGAAGCTCCGGGAGTCCGTAAGCATGCCGACGAAACGGCTCAAGAGGCCCAGGTTGGACAGGGAGTCCAGCTGACGGCGCATGCCCACCTCCTGATCCAGGAACCACCAGCCGGAACCGAACTGCATCTTGCCCGGGAAGGTGCCGTCGTTGAAGGTGTAGGCCATCGTCATCATCACAGCGTTGTCCTTGGGATTCAGGCAATAAAGGATGGTCTTCGCAAGTTTTCCCGCCAACGTGAGACGGTCAAAGAAACGGTGCCCGGCGGCGGCGAGATCCAGGTCGTGGATGGCGTCATAGCCGGTATCGGCCCCCGCCTCGGCGAACATCTTGCTGTTGTTGTTGCGGATGGCGCCGATGTGGAACTGCTGGGCCCAGCCGGCCTCGGCATCCATCACCGCCTGATCGAACAGGAAGGCACTGCGGAACTTCTCCAACTCGCGCGGGCTCGGCACAATGCCCATCAGGACCTTCTTGAAGATCAGTTCGATCTCCACCTCCTTGTAGTCGGCGGCGTAGAAGCACTCCAGCCCGTGGTCGGAGAGCTTGCAGCCCATCGACGCAAAGAAGTCATGACGCTTCTGCAGCGCCTCGCAAAGGTCGCGGTAGGACTCGATCTCCATCCCGGCAGCCTCGCCGAGCTGCTTCAGGTAAGCCTTGTAGGCCTCCGGGTTCTCGATGGCCATCGCCTTGTCGGGACGCCAGGCGGGAATCACCTTGGTGCCGAAGGGATGCTCCGCAATCTGCTTGTGCCAGCGGAGGTCATCGGCCGGATCGTCGGTGGTGCAGACCACCTCCACCCCGAACTTGCGGATGAGCGCCTGGCCGCGGAACTCGGGCGTCGCCAGAAGGGCGTTGCATTCCTCGAAGATCTCGCGGGCCGTCGCCGGGCTCAGAAGTTTGTCGATGCCGAACACCCGGCTCAGCTCCAGATGCGTCCAGTGGTACAGCGGGTTCCGCATCGTGTACGGAACCGTTTCCGCCCATTTCTCGAAGGTTTCCCAAGACGTATGCTTTCCGCCGGTGATGTAATCCTCGGACACGCCGTTCGCCCGCATTGCGCGCCACTTGTAATGGTCGCCGTAGTGCCCGTCCACCAGCCAGAGTTGGGTGATGTCGCGGAACTGGATGTTCTCGGCAATCTGCTGCGGCACCAGGTGGCAGTGATAGTCGATGATGGGCATCTTCTCGGCATAGCCGTGGTAAAGCTCCCGGGCGGTCTCCGTCTGGAGCATGAAATTCTCGTTGATGAAACTCATATCCGTCAATGTTTTATTACTTGGAAGAGAGTCGGGGTATCACCCCCGGCTCCCTTGGAAAAGGTTGGGACTACCTTCTTCTCCGGGTGTAGTTCGGAGAAGCGGAGTTCCAGCGCGGATCACCGATGTCGGCGCTTCGGAGCGCAGCGTCCGTGAGTTTGAAGTTGAACTCGGCGGAGCCGGCGCAAGGATCGGCATCGAGGAGGGCGCCGCCAGTAGTGGCGACATCCTGGGCGATCGCGCCCGTGAAGAAGGCGGGACCTACGTTGAAGAAGTAGTTCCCATCCATCGTCGGAACGGTCGCGCCGCTCTTGGCGAGAATAGTTTTTTCACCGGTAAGGTTCAGGAACAGGTTCTTCTTCACATTGTACTTTGCCGTGTTGTCCGCGCAGGAACGGACCCACAGGAGACCGTTGCCCGCGTCGATGGAACAGGCGGCGAAGGTATTGTTCGTAACGGCAATGCTTCCCGCAATCTCCTTGTCGCAACGGAGGAAGTCGCGGCCGCCGTCATAGAACGTATTCTTGGAGATGGTGATGGCGGCATAGACACCTTTGCGGATGTCGATCATGCCTTGCCCGGTGCCGAACCCATGGACCAGGTTCTTCTGGAAGTCGAAGGAACTGATCTTGGAGTCGGCCCCGTTTCCATAGAAGAGGCTCTTGTTGAACGCGAAGATGTCGCAGTTCGTGATCCGGATCTTGGACATCTCCACCGCCTCGGCGATCTCGAACGCGTTGCCCATCACCTTCTCGGCACCATTGAACTTGATGTTGTCGGCCTCGAAGGAGGTAGTACCGGCGCCGAACTTGAAGCCGCCGATGATCTCCACCGAACCGTTGCCGGTGAGGGAAAGCGGAGCGACCAGCGTAATCACGCCGCTCTCCGCCGCCTCGCGCAGGTCATAGGTACCCGCCTTCAGGGTGATGGCGGACTTGCCGGCGTCGATGGCGGTCGTCAGCTCGGTCACCGACGCGACCGTGATCTCGGAAGAGACCCTGCCGGCATTCGGGTTCCAGCGGGCGGCGCCCACGTTGGAAGCCAGGCAAAGGGCGTCCACAAGCGTATAGTCGTGGTTCGCAGCGTCCTTGACCGGATCCCCGGCCAGGATGACACCGCCATTGGCAAGGGCCACCTCTTGGTTGATCAGGCCGGTCCAGAACTTCTCGGCGACGCAGTTGTAGAAGTAGTTGTTCGCCACCTTGTCCGGAACGGTGATGCCGGAAGCCTTGGACAGCAGGTTGTTTTCACCATTCTCGTTCAGGAACAAGTTGTTCTTTAACACATACCCGTCAGGCGTGGAACGCACGTACAGGATACCGTTTCCGTTGTTCAGCGTGACACCGTCGAAGGTGTTGTTCACAATGCTCACGGAACCGGTCACCTTGCCCGCGTCGGCGCGGATGAAGTCACGGCCGCCCACGATGGTGCAGTTCTCGATACTCACGGAGACGTATGCGCCCTTACGGATATCGAAGGTACCCTGGCCGCCGCCGAGCTCAGTGAACATATCGTTGCTGAACACCACGCTCTGGAACGAGGAACCATCGGCATTGCCGTAGAAGACGCTCTTCTTGATGTGGCTGATTTCGCAGTTGCGCACGGTCAGGCTGCGGACCACGGAGGCCTCGCCCACATTGATCAGATTGTTCGCGTCGTCGCCCACGATAGTCAGGTTCTCGATGACGATGTCGCCGAGCTCCCCTGCCGCGAGGTTGAACTGGGTCACCTTGATTTCGGCGCCCGGCTCACCGCTGAGATGCATCCCGGCGGTCAGATTGACAGGCGCTGCAGAGAGGTCGTAGGAACCGGCCACGAAGGTGATGTCGGTCTTGCCGGCATCTACGGCGGCCTGGAACTCGTCGGCGGAAGCCACGGTCATCGACGCGCCGTTGGAAGCGGGGGCGATGGAAGGATTCCACTTCGGAGCACCCACGCCGGCGCTCATCACGACGCCGTTCACGAGGGTGAAGTCATAGTTCGGAGCGTCCTTGACCGGATCGACCGTCAGGATGACACCCTGGCCGCCCAGCGCCTCGTCCTTGTCCATCACGCCGGAGAAGAACACGTCGTCGTTGCAGTCGTAATAGTAGTTGCCCACCATCTTCGGAGCCTTGGCGCCGGCCTTGCCAATCACTGTGCCGGAGGTCATTCCGAGAAGGAGGTTCTTCTCCACCTTGTAGTCGGAAACCGCGGCGCGGACGAAGAAGATACCGTTGCCGTTCTTGGACGTATTCAAATTATACATCGTGTTGTTCTTCACGAGCACGGTCGGAATCGTGCAGGTGGCATCGATGCGCAGGAAGTCACGGCCGCCCGTGAGGGTGGACTCGATGAGCTTGAAGCTGCTGTACACGCCGTTGCGGAGATCGAACATACCCTGGCCGGTGCCGTGGTTGTACACCTCGACCGCCTGGAAGAGGATGTCGCCCACGTTGAACTTGTCAGCCGTGTTGGAAGCATAGATGACACTCTTCGCGTAGCCGTCGATGACGGTGTTCTTCACCGTGATGTCATCGGCGCGCACGCCCTCGGCATTGTCCAGGTCGATGAACACACCCTGGCCGCCGGCCAGCATCTTGAGGTTGTCGATGGAGAAGTTCTCCACCTCGCCGCTGAGCTTGAACGCACCGGTGACTTCCGCGCCGTCCTGGCCGATGAGGCTGAGCGGAGCGGTGACCGTGAGCACGCCGCCCAGATCATAGGACCCCGGTGCGAGGGTGATCTCCGGCTTGCTGGCGGAAATGGCCGCGAGGAGCTGTTCGGTATTCTTGACGATGAAGGCCTCGCCTTCTCCGCCACCGCCCTTCGGCAGGACCGCGAAGGCGGCCACACCGGCTGCGGACTCGGTGTTGTAGATGTCGTCGGCACCCGGGTTGGCATAGACCTCAACCTTGTAGCTGCCCGCGTCGAGCATGCCGGTGGTGGTGCCGCCGATCACATACTCAGTGCCTTCGGACACGGTGTAGGACTTGCCGCTGAATACCACGGAATAGCTGGCGGCGCCGGGAACCGGCTCCCAGGAGACCGTGATGTCCGCCGCGTCGCCGGCGGTAATGGAGGTCGGGTCGGCGACTGGTTCCGGAGTCGGAAGCGCCGTGTTCACCGGGGTGACGTCGGTGCTCCACGCCAGTTTCTCCAGGGAGACCGGGCCGGACGGGAACACGTACACCAGGGATTCTTCGGTGATGGAGGTGATGACGATCTTGGTCGGGGTGGTCATATCGGCCATCGCGGAGACGCCGCCCTTGAGGGCGATGGAGCTGCCGTCGACGGGGCCGACGCCCACGATGAGATGGTTGCCGGTCGCATCGGGATCGGCGGCCTTCACGAGCACGGAGCCCGGTCCGGGGACCTTGAAGGCGACATAACTGAGGGCAGGAACGCCCTGGCGGTTGGTCACGGCCGCAGTCTCGAAGCGGAGCATACCTCCGTCGGCGACGATGGCATTGGTCTCGCCGGCGCCGATGAACAGGTCGTCACGGACCATTTCCTTCTTCATCGAACCGGAGAAGAACTTCGGATTCGCGAGGTTCCAGGTCTTGTTGCCCGCGAGCACGTTCAGGGTAAGGTCTTCCGGCTCTTCCACGAACGGAGTCCACCACTTGGGCGCGCCCACCTTCTTGCCGGCAATCTCGCCGTCGGCGAGAAGATTGAAGTAACCGCCCGGCGCGTTGTAGCAAGGATCGGCGTCTAGGATGGTGCCGGCCGCCTGGGCCAGGGTGAAGTTGTCCGTGAAGTAGATGATCTCGCCGGCATCGTTCTTCGGCAGGTTGTAGAACCAGTTGTTGGCCGCGGCGACGCCCATGTCGCCCGCCGGGACGTACTTGGTGTTGGCGCCCGCAAGCACGGCCTTGCCGGTGAAGTTCAGGAACAGATTGTTCTTGAAGGAGAACTCGCCCGGGGTAATCTGGAGGCCGAACACACCCGCGTTGTTCGTGTTGTCCACGAAGTTCAGGTTCTGCAGGGTATTGTTCTCGAAGACCAGGGCGCCCAGGGTGCCGGCGTCGATACGGATGAAGGTACGCATACCCTGCCAGATCGTGTTGTTCACGAAGGTGAGCTTGCCGATGGTCGTCGCCTGACGGATGTCAAAGACATCGCCGCCCACGGTACCGTCGGTGTTGATGTCGTGGATATCGTTGCCGTCGTAGGTAACGTCACCCAGCACCATATTCTTGCCCCATTCGTAGATGAGACCCTTGGTGTAGTTCGCGATGACGCAGTTCTTGTAGGTGATATTTCCGATGTTCTTGTCCGCGACGGTGCCGCCGTTCTTGTTCTGGATGGCGAAACCGAAACCGGACGGGCTGGCGGCGGTGGGACCGCCGTCGAACTCGACACCTTCGAAGTACAGGTCGGCGCCCGAAGTCCAGTTGTCGGCGAAGTGGAATTCGCCCTTCACGACCGGCTTGGTGCCGTCGGCGGTCTCTTCACCGAGGAGGGTGAAGCCGTTCGAGATGTCCAGCGCCTCGATGTCGTACGGGGATCCTTCCATCTTCAGGAGAATCTTCGCACCGGCGGTCTTGACGGCGTTCAGGAGGGCAGCCGTAGTGGATACGGCCGTTGTTCCGTTGATGTCGGGCGTCGTCCAGGCATCGACCTGGCCACGCGCGGCGGAGAGGTAGAACAGGGTGAACACATATTCCGTGGACGGGGTCAGGCCGTCTACCGTGGCGGCGGCCGCGGCGATGTCGGCGTCGGCGAGCGTCACGGTGCCGGCGGGATCCTCACCCGGCAGGCCGTATTCGATGCGGTCCACCTCGGTGTAGTCCGCGACATCCTTGGACCATACGAGGGAAACGCTGGTGGCGGTACGGTCGGAAACCTTCAGGAAGAGGTTGTCCTTCACCGCAAAAGTCTTGAAGGACTTTTCGCTGGCCGTCACCTTTGAATCGGCCTTCCCCTGGGCGGTCGCCTGGACCGCGAACCAGTATGTCTTGTCGGCTTCCAGTTTCTTCTGGTAGGGAACCTGGGACGGCAGGACGGTCTCGCTGAGGTACAGCTGTGTGCAGTCCGCATCGGTGAACACCATCAGGGTGTAGGCCTCCGCGTCCTTGGAGACATCCCAGGAGAAAGTCACCACATCACCGAGGGTGCTGCTCACCCGGGCGTCCAGGTTCATCGGCGAGAGGCAGCGGTTCAGGGTGAGGGCCGTGATTTCGTCGAATTCTTTGGTCGAACACGCGGCGGCCGCAAAGGCGGCGGCGAGGGCGAGAATGGCGTATTTGATCTTTTTCATCGCTTTCATGATTCTAGAGGTTGTCATAGCCATAGTCGTTCTTGATGTATCCCTGGCTGTTGGTCATGGTATCGTTGAAGATGGGCCAGAACATGTGCTGCTCGGGATCGGAAGTGTAAATGCCGTTGATCCGCTCCGTGTAGAAGCCGGTCTTCTTGGCATCGTCATACTTGGAGACATAGCCCGTAGTCAGTTCGGCGCCCTTGGGCGTTTCGCCGCCGGAAGTCAGGAAGGTGATGTTGATGGACTTGGCGTCATCGGCGTAGGTATAAGCGATGTCGCCCGTCAGGGAAGCGTACTCCCCTTCCATCGCGCGGAGGGCGAACATATCTTCCACCGCGGAGTCCAGCTTGGTCTTGAGGAGGTTCCACCGGATGAGGTCGGCCTTGCGGAGAAACTCACCGCAGAACTCGAGGGCGCGTTCGTCCACAATGGCGTCGAACATCGCCTCTTTGGAGCCGATGGCGTTCACATAGGCCTCCGCCTCGGACTCATGGCCCTTGTAGGCGCGCTCGCGAACCGGGAGGAGGTACTGCTTCGCACCGGACGGGCCGTTCAGTTCGTTCTCAATCTCGGCCGCCATCAGGAGGATGTCGGCGTAGCGCATCACGACCGGCTTGATGCCGTCGTCGTTGCCGCCGGTATACGGCTGGGCGTCCATCCACTCGAAACGGTACTTGCCGAAGAACCACTTGCCGATGCCGGCGGGCTCGATGGTGTTGTCCTTGTTCCACTTGTAGTTCACGCAGGTGATGTCGCGGCGCTGGTCGCCAGCGCCATACTTGAAGTACATCGTCGGGAGCGGACCGGCGTCACCGCCGCGCGAAACGCCGTTGGAAATGCTCGCACCCTCGGAATTGATGGCGAAGGTGAAGTTCCAGCGGCCGCGGCCCGCGCCGAACGGAATTACGTACAGCGTCTCGTACTTGGGACCGGCGGCAAGATTGTCCATATTGTTGAACTTGTACCACATATCCCGGTAATCGCTCTCCAGGGAGGCGCTGCCGGAAGCGATGGCGTCCTTCAGGTAAGCGAGAGCCTTCGGATAGAGGACCGACTTCTGGAGTTCGGAATCGTTCGTGAGGCGGATCGTGCCGAGGTCGCCGGTGCCCACCTTGCCGTCGTCGGGACGGAGGGCGTAGCCGGAGGCGGCCAGGGCGATACGGGCGTACAAGCCTTCCGCGAACACCTTGTTGATGCGGTCAGTGCGGGAGGTTGCGGCCGTGGCACCCGGATACGGGAGATACGGGATGGCTTCGTCCAGGTCGGCGAGGATCTGCTTGTAGATGACGTCGCGGCTGTCCTTCGGGGCATAGATGGTCTCGGAGGTCAGGGACTCAAAGCGGGCCGGAACGTCGCCCCAGGCCTTTGTGAGGTCGTAGTAAATCATCGCGCGGAGCGTGAGCGCCTCACCCAGGAGATAGGCCATATCGGCCCTCTCGGCGGTGTTGCCATATTCACGCAGACCTTCGATTACGAGGTTGGCGCGCTCGATGCCCATGTACATCAGCGGGAACGGTCCGTTGGACAGGTTCAGCTGTGAATTGTTGGGCAGGCAGTCGTAGGCGGCGATATCGGACTTGCCGTCGCCGGGCTTGTAGGTATTATACCACTCCACATCGGTGTTGAAACCGTACCAGGGCAGGAAACGGCCGCGATAGGAGTTCACCTCGCAGAAGGCCTCGGTGATGCCGAAGATCGTGCCTTCCGTGAGCGAGTAGTTGGCATAGACGGTCGCCGCGTCGAACGCGGACGGAGACTTGGTGTCCAGGATTTTCTCGCAGGACAGGGCGCTCAGCATAACGGCCATCGATCCGAAGATATAAAGTAACTTTTTCATATTCAATGATCTTTCTGAGGGTCCTGGCTATTTGACGATGCACACGGCCACACGGTTGGATTCCGGAGATGCCGAGGCGTCCTTGTCCGAACCGGAGGCATTGGAAGTAATGCGGCCGGCGGCGATGCCGGCCTTCTTCAGCATTTCGGCCACCACGGCGGCACGCTGCTCGGAGAGAGTGCGGTTGATGTCGGCCGTGCCGGTGCCACTGTCGGCGTAACCGGTGATGGCGATCTTCGCATCGGGGTTGTCCTTGAGGATCTGGCAGATCCGGCCCAGTTTGAAGGCCTCGTCCGGACGAAGCTCGGACTTGCCGATCAGGAAGAAGAGATCGTCCTCGTAGATGCCGTCGAGGGTGGAGGCGGGAACCTTCACTTCCTTCACGACTTCCTTGACCACTTCCTTCTCCTTGACGACTTCCTTCACGACCTCCTTGACCACCTCGCGCACGGCGGGAGCCGCGACGGCGGCGACGGTCTTGGAAGCGGAGGAACGGCGACCGAAGACAACGTTGACACCGGCGACGAAGCCGATGCTCTTCGGATAGGCGGAATAATCAACACCCGGGGTAAGCGGGGTTGCGCGGCGCGTATCCACTTCCGGATCATAGCCGGAGTACTTCGTGAGGCAGAAGAGGTTCGTGCCCGTCACATAGAAGCGGACCTTGGAAAGATAAGCCTTCTCGGTGAGCTTCTCCGGGAGGGTGTAGCCCACGGTCGCGCTCTGCAGGCGAAGGAAGGAGGCGTCCTCCACGGCCCAGTCGCTGAATACTGCCGTGCCGATGGTCGGGGTCCACATCGTCTTGCCCGCATTCACCTGCCTAAGGGTGGCGGCGTCGGTGATCATCTCGCCGGAGTTCCAGTCGATGTTGGTCCAGCGCTTGTCCACGTCCATCATATCCAGCAAGTTGCGGTTGTTAAACTTACGGGAGGAAGTAAACTCCACCTTATTCGCGTTGTACACCTCGTTGCCGATCATAAAGTTGAAGTTGGCGCTGAAATCAAAGCCATAGGCGTAGCCGCTGAAATTGAAGCCGCCGGTGAAGTCCGGGGTGGCGTTGCCGATGACGGTGCGGTCGGCCACGGTGACCTTTCCGTCACCGTTCAGGTCCTTGAGTTTCAACGCGCCCGGTACCAGGTAGGTGGAGCCGATAACAGCGGAATTGTCCACGACACCTTCGTTCAGGACCCACTTGGAGCCATTCCAGGAGAAATCGTCGGGAGAATACATACCGTCGGACACATAGCCGTACATATTGCCCATGGGCTGTCCCACCTGGACGATGTAGTCGTCGCCGATCTCGGTGGATGCCCAGTAGGACTGCGCGGTGATCTTGTCCAGGCCGCCCAGGCTCGTCACCCGGTTCTGATTGTAGGAGATGTTGCCGCCGAGGCTCAGGGAGAAGTCCTTCTTGGAGACGAGCGGCATATTCAGGGTGAGTTCCGCGCCGCGGTTGCGGGTGGAACCGAGGTTGCGGTACTGGCTGTCGTAGCCGGAACCCGTGATCGGGAAGTTGATCAGCAGGTCCTTCGTCGTGTTCTGGTACACTTCCACGCTACCGGTGAGACGGCCACGGAACAGGCCGAAATCGAGACCGACGTTGTGCGTATAAGTGGTTTCCCAGGTCAGGTCGGGATTGTTCATCACCTTGCCGGCCATCCAGTAATTGTTGCTCTGGCTCAGCCAGGCGGTGACGGTGGCGCCGTACTGCTTGAGAATCTGGCCCGACGGGATGTTGTTGTTACCGGCGGTACCGAAGCTGTAGCGGAGTTTGAGCTGGTCCAGCCAGCTGTGGGCATTGTCCATCCAAGGCTCGTTGGAAATGGTCCAGGAAGCCGCTGCAGACGGGAAGTAACCCCAGCGGTGGCCGGGCGCGAACTTGGACGAGCCGTCGGCGCGGAGCGTGGCGCCGATGGAATAGCGGCGCTTGTAGTCGTAATTCACGCGGCCGAAGAAGGAAAGGAGCTTGTCGTCCGGATCATAGTAGTTGTTGGTCGATGCCGGGGTACCGGAGGAAAGGAAATTCCAGGCCATCTCCGCATCGTAGGACGTGTTCAGGCCATCAACCATCAAGGTCAGGAGGTTGCTCTTGGCCAGGGTGAACTCCTCACCGAGGAGGACTGTCAGGTTGTGGTCGTCCCCCAGCACATTCGCGAAATCGTAATTCAAGGTGTTGGTATTCCGGTACTTGGTACGGAACGCCTCCTTGTGCTGGTTGGACGGGGTGTTCTTCACGGTGGAGTTGTTGGCCACGTAATAGGTGGTCAGGCCGTAGAAGCGGTCGTCGGTCTGGTTGTACTTCTCCAGGCCGCCTTCGACCTTGAGCCTGAGGTTGTCGATGATCTCCCAGTTGAAGGCCGTATTCGCGTTCCAGGTGGTACGGATGCGGCGGGAGTCGTTGTCGGCCACGGACAGGAGCGGCGGGGCGTTGTCGCCGTAATCCTGTTCCTCGTCCACGCCCTCGACGGTACCGGAAAGCGGAATCGGGGAATAGGACACCGCGTGCTTGAGACGGCCGTTGCCCGAGGTGGTGCCGGTGTCGTTGATGCCGTTGGCACCGGAACCGCGGACATTCACGTTCGAGTAACGCACGTTGGCATCGATGGAGGTCCGTTCGGAAGTCCTGAAATTGGCCTTGATATTCAGGTTGTCACGGAAATAGTTGGAACCCGACATGATGGCGTTGTCGCCCATGTGGGCGTAGCCGAGGGTCCAGTTTACGTTGTCCCCGCTGCCGGAGACGGAGAAGTCGGTGCTGAGGGTGTTGCCAATGTTGCCGAAAACCGCATCGACCCAGTTGTTGCCCTGCAGGCCCGAGTACAGGTCCATATCCCAGAACTGGCCGAAGTACGGCAGGTAGTAGGACTTGAGGTTGTCGCGGACCACGCCGAGTTCGTACTGGAACTTCACGAAGTTCTCCGGATCCATCGCGACGATGGCGTCCGCGTTGGCCATTCTCTTGAGACCGTAGTAGGCATTGAACTTGACGGACACCCGCTGGCCCTTTTCAGCACTCTTGGTCGTGACGATGACGACGCCGTTCGCACCGCGGCTACCGTAGATGGCCGTGGAGAAAGCGTCCTTCAGGACGTCGATGCTCTGGATTTCGGAGGACGGGATGTCATTGATGGACTCCACCGGGAAGCCGTCCACGATGTACAGCGGGCTGCTGTCCTGGGTGATGGAGCCACCGCCGCGGACACGGATCTTGATGTCAGCGTCCGGGTCGCCTTCCGTCGTGACGACGGAGACGCCGGCCATCTTGCCGGAGAGGGCCTGGGAGACGGTAGTGACCGGCTGCTCGGCAATCTTGTCGGAGCCTACGGAGGCCACGGCGCCGAGGAGGTCACGGCGCTTGACCGTCTGGTAACCCACGACGACCACCTCATCGAGGAAGGTCGAATCTTCCTTCAGGACCACGTCGATGACGCTGCGGCCGCCGATGGCCACCGTCTGGTCGCTCAAGCCGATGAAGGAGAACACCAGGTTCACCGCATCTGCGGGCACGGTCAGCACGTAATCGCCGTCAAGGCCGGTGACGGTGCCGATGGTCGTACCCTCGACAACGACACCCGCTCCGACCAGCGGTTCACCGGTCTCGTCCGTCACGACGCCCTTGACGGTCGTCTGGGCGGACAGGGACCACGCTGACACCAGGCACAGAAGCGCAAGTGCGAGTTTCTTGGCTGGATTTTTCATTAGTTGGTGATTTTAAGGTTATTAGTTAATAAAAATTATTGTTGAGAATAGGTCCCGCCCCGGTTCTGGGCGGCGACGATGTCTTTCACGAGATAATGCAGATACATCTCCAGGTTGGTATAGCGACCGTGCTTGTCCAAGGTCTTGGCGGCACCGTCGGCGGCCGAATTCTTATCCAGGCCGAACTTGTCCTCGACAGCATCGGGAATGCCGTCGCCGTCGGTGTCCTTCACCGCCGCAAGTTCTTCATCCGTTGCGGAATAAGTCGGCCAGCCGCCCACATCGGACTGTGTGTCGATGAGGCCGTTCGTGGAACCGTGGGATCCCGTATAGGTGTAATTCCCGTTCTTGGTCTCCCGGGCCACGCGAGTATCGACCGCGTCGCGCTTGAAACTGGCACCGGAATAGCCCAGAACGGCCGTATAGGCATCCGCGGCGGACTGAAGCGACAGGGATGTCGTTCTCTCAGCATAGGAGTACTTTTCGGCGGACCGGATATTGGCTATGACTTCCGCCGAGGCCGTCGTTCCGTTCCAGTTGTCGGCCGTCTTGCCTTCGTCACCGTCCATCACGTTGCCATCCATATAGAAATGACCGGGAACGATGATGCTCGAACCAGTCTTCTTCGTGCAGTTATCGCAGGGCTTGGTCCAGGGATCGATGAAACGAACCTTGCCAGCCGCCGTCGCCGGACCCGGCTTGTAGTAATTGTTGACGATGTTGTATTTCTTGAACTCGTTGTTGTCGTTGGCGCTTTCGCCACCGTAGGTGCTGTTGTCACCCCAATTGTAAATAACGTTGTTCACAAGGCTCACAGGGCCCTTCAAAGTAGAAACGTAGTCGTGGTCCAGACGCGGGTTGCGACTGTCGTGATGGGCAAGCAGATTGTGGTGGTAAGTGGCATTCGTCCCGCCCCAGATGCCACCGTAGCCGTGCGTGCCCTTGCCGTGGACGGAATTCCGGAGACTCTCGGAGAGGACACACCACTGGAGAGAGAAGTTGGTCATTCCATAGAAGGAGCCGCATTCATCCGTGCTCCAGCTCAGGGAGCAGTGGTCGACGATGACATCGTAAAGGTCATTATCCCCCGTGTACAGATTCATCGCATCATCCGCGGTCTCTTTCTCGTCCCCCATCCGGCAGCGGATAAAACGGATGATCACGTTGCTGGCGACGATGCGGAGCGGATAGTTCTTCAGGCAAATGCCGTCACCGGGGGCCGTCTGGCCCGCGATGGTTACGTCACCGTTGGAAATCTTGAGCGTAGACTGGAGTTCGATGATGCCTGCGACATCGAAGACGATGGTCCGTGCACCCTTCTCTTCGATGGCGGCACGCAGCGAACCGGTGCCCTTGTCGTTCAGGTTTGTCACATGGATGACCTTGCCGCCGCGGCCGCCGGTAGTGTACATACCGCCACCCTCGGCGCCCGGGAAAGCGCGCGCAACGCCATCTTCTTCGCAGGACGGGATGGCGAAGTCCTCGTAGGAAACGGTTTGAGGCTGGGGCGGATTCACCGGATCTACCGTTCCCGCCGTGCAGGCATCGACCCAGGTGAACGCGGAAGAACCGTTGTCATTCACGGCCTTCACCCCGAAACGGTAGTCCGTCGCCTTGGTGAGATCGTCAATCTTGACATGGCGTTGTTTTACTGTGCCTTCCTTCACTTTCACGCCGTCGGTCTGGAGTTCCCACGCATAGGAAGTCGCATACGGCACATCGTCCCACTGGAAGGTGAGGCTGGTTTCCGTCGCCGTACCGTGGACGGCCAGGCCCGTCGGTGCCGACGGAACCGGATTCTGCGTCTCGGGAGCGGGCTTGGCACCGCCGCAGGAGGCCAGGAGGAGCATCACGGATAATGTAGACAGAAGCATTTTCATAGTTTCTCGTATTCAAGCGACGCCCAAATGAAAGGGCCGACGCCCTTCGGGTCGTTCTCGACAATCTTCTCGTGGATGTAATAATCAAAGGTGCCGCTTCGGTTCTCCTTGCCGCCGAGGCCGGCGACCGCGCAGCACTGCGTCAAGTTCAGAGTGCCGTCCTTATCTTCGCGGATGAAAGTCTTCACCAGACTCTCATAGAGGGCCTTGGGATCGACACTCTCCGGAACGGCGTAGCCTTCCCGGGCGGACCGCAGATAGGCGTAAGTGAACATCGCGGAGCAGGTGGATTCCAGGTAGTTACCTTCCCTGCCCGGGCTGTCGAGAACCTGGTACCACATATCGGTCTCCGGGTCTGCGTATTTCGGCAGCGTAGCGAGGACACCTTCCAGGATGGCCTGAAGTTCAGCCTTCCCCGGATGGCTTTCCGGGAAGAAGGGCAGGACCTCCACCAGGGCCATCGTGTACCAGCCGAGGGCGCGGCCCCAGCATTGGGCGGACTGGCCGGTCACCGGATCGGCCCAGAACATCGACCGGGTTTCGTCCCAAGCGTGGCGGTACAGGCCCGTCGCAGGGTCGTAGGTCTTCTCGGCCGCCACCTTGAACTGCAGGGTGACATCGTCAAAGATTTCATCCTGGTGGGTGATATTGCCGTAGACGGCATAGAACGGCTCGGCCATATACAGGCCATCCAACCACACTTGGCCGGGATACACCTGCTTGTGCCAGAAAGCTCCCGCCTCAGTCCGGGGCTGCTCCTGCAGCTGTTTGCGGGCGGTCTCGATGGCAGCGGCATAGCGGAGGTCCGGGGTGAACTGATACAGGGAGATCAGCGTTCGCGCCGGGCAGATATGGTCCAGGTTATACTTCTTCAGATCGTATTTGCCGCCGATAGTGCCGCCCTTATCCAGGACTCCGTCATACCAGGCGCGCACATACGCGTCGAATTCAGGAATGTCATACGCGCGGGAAACAGCGAGAAAACTCCGGAGTTCCAGCCCCGTAGTGTAATTCCACTTGAAATTGCCTCCCTGATTGTCCAGATAGGTGGCGTCGGGCGCCCGTTTGATCTCGGAGCGGACCATCCGGACGGAATAGGGACCTGTTTTCAGGTCCTGCTTCGGTGCGCAGGCTGCCAGGCAGCACAAGGCCAATAGTGTGATTCTCAGTTTCATCAGCGGTTGTCGTAAGGATTCCAGACAATGCCGTCCTCGGCCTGGAACATCACCTTCTCAAAGGAGTATTCGGCGGCCTGCTCCGCGGTCAGGGCGTGCGCCCAACTCACGCGGGGCCCCTTCGCACCGGGTCCGGCATTCTGATATTCAGCGTAATAGGAATTCTTCTTGGTATCGGGCTTGCCTTCCTTCTCCCAGTCGTGCCAACCGTCCGCGACGATATGGCCGCCGAGTTCGCAGCCGATGAACACGGTCTTCGCATAAGCACCCCAGGGCCGTCCCAAATAGCACTTGTCGATGCCGGGAGCCGCGGTCAACCTGCAGTTCTTGAACACGTAGCCGTACCGCTGTCCCGGCAGGGTGGAAGCCGCCGTCACGTAGCTGTTCTTCTTGCTATGAATCAGACAGTTCTCGAAATAGGCGATGCTGGGGCCGAAGATGAAGTCCGTCGTCCCCTCGATGTAGCAGTCCAGGAAATAGTTCCGCTTGATGCCGCCGTCCTTTCCGAACCGGCCGTAGGTATAGAGCGTGTCCTGGTTGCCGATGAAGCGGCAGCGGTGGAAGAAGAGGAAGTCGCCGTCCGTAAAAACCGCCACGGCCTGGCCGATCTCCTTGCCCTCCCCCGCCGTGTTCTCGAAAGTAATGTCCTCGAAAGTCACGTAGCTGGAGTGGATGTAGATGCTGGCGCTGCCGGACGTCCCCACCTTGAAATCGTTGTCGGGCCACATCTGCTCCGCATAGCGGTCATAAGTCAGGACGGTCTTGTCCGCGCCTTGGCCCGTGATCTTCATCCGGAACTTGTTGTGCGGGATGACCACGGCCTCCTTGTAGGTACCGGCCTTAATGAGGATGGTAGTGATCTTGTCGTGGCTGTAGTTGGGGACCGCGTCGATGGCTTCCTGCACGGTCATATAGTCGCCGTGGCCGGTCTGGTCCACGACGAAGTCAAAGCGGACGAGGTGCTCCCCTATCGACGGGATCTGTTCCCGGACCGCGTCACAGACGATTTCCGTCACCTTGCGCGCACCGCGCGCGACCGTATGGGTATTGTCATCCTTGCCGGTGGAGATCATGAAATAGGCCTTGGAAGCATCGTCACCGAGGCTTTCCAGCCAGTCTAGGCTCCTGGTCGTGATGTCCAAGAGCGTCACGCCCTCTTCCTCGGCCACCTGCTTCATCGCGGCGGGATAGTCTTTATGGCAGGTCCGGTCCAGCTTGCCGTCCTTGAACCAGCGGCGGGCCAGCGGGGTGAGCAGGACGGGCGTGGCACCTTTCTCGCGGGCGCCGCGGATGAACTTGCGGAGATTGTCCTGGTAAGCACCGAATGCGGGCGCGAAGCGCTCGGGATCATCAACCTTAGCGTCGTTGTGTCCGAACTGGATGAACACATAGTCGCCGGGCTGGAGGGCGTCATAGACCTTGTCCCAGAGGCCCCGGTCGATAAAACTCTTGGTGCTGCGGCCGTTCTGCGCATAGTTCACGACCCGGAAACTGTCATCCAGGAAATTCTGGAACATCATCCCCCAGCCGCGTTCGGGCTTCCCGTCGGAGAGATCCTTCTCCGCCATCGTGGAATCGCCCATCAGATGGATGGTCGTCGTGAAGGAACTGGCGAGAAGCCAGACGCAGGCTAAATACAGAAGTCTTTTCATAGTTTTTCTCCGTTGACGATAACGTTATCGAAGATAGTGTTTTCGCAATAGTGACATTCAACGCCTTTATCAGCGGCGAATTGGCAATCCTCAAAGGCGAGATTCCTCACCGGCAGCTCCGGGAGGCCGTTGACAAAGACCGCCTGGTCCGCACCGGCGCACAGGATGTCCGAGAAATGGAAATCGCGGAACTCCGGCGTGGTTTCATCGACAGGCTGGATGTCCGCGTCGCCGTCCTTGGACATCTCCGTCGCGGCCACGCCCGCGTAATAGAGATTGAAGACGATGCCGTAAGTGACAATGTCCTTCATGTAGATGTGGTCGCACCAGATGTCCTTCACCAGGCCTCCACGGCCGCGGGTACTCTTGAAACGCAAACCCACATCCGTGCCGATGAACCGGCAGTCCGTGACGCAGATGTTCTCCACACCGCCGGACATTTCGCTGCCCACCACGAAGCCGCCGTGGCCGTGATAGACCGTGCAGTCGGCAATGATGAGGTTCCGGCATTTCCGGGCGTGCCGGCGACCATCGGCATCCTTGCCAGACTTGATGCAGATGGCGTCGTCGCCCACGTCGAAGGAGGATCCGACGAGGATCACATTCTCGCAAGCGTCGATGTCGATGCCGTCTCCGTTGGCGGAATAGTGCGGGTTCCGGACGGTGACATCCTTGACTACCACATCCTTACACCAGAGCGGATGGATATTCCAGCACGGAGAGTTCTGGAACGTGCAATCCTGGAGGAGGACGCGATCACACTCCCGGAAGGAGACCAGGACGGGACGCAGGAAAGTCTTGATTTCCAGTTCATCCAAGGAAGGATCCGGGTAATTGAGAGAGCCGGCGGTGGCGCGGGCTTTGGCATAGCCCTCGTCCGGGAACCAGTTCTTCCCGTCTTCCGAGACAATGCCGCCCCGCTTCAGGATTTCTTTCCACTGGTCGTCGGAAACCTTGCGGCGCTTGACTTCGCGCCAGAACTCGCCGCTGCCGTCGATGATGCCGCCGCCGGTGATGGCGATGTCGTGCGCTCCCGTCGCGTTGATGGGCGACAGGCAGCGACGCACGTCCAAACCCTCGAAGTTCGTGTCGATGATGGGATACAGGTCCTGGTCGGGATCGAACACGACGACGGCGTCCTTATCCACGTTCAGTTCGATATGACTCTTGAGTTCGATGGGGCCCGTGCGCCAGATGCCGGCGGGAACGATGAGCTTGCCGCCCCCCTGCTTTTCCAGCGAGGCGATGGCATCCGCGAACGCAGCCGTGTTCAGGGCAACGCCATCCCCTACTCCTCCGAAATCCGTCAGAATGACGGCACGGTTCGGAATGGAGGGTAGTTCCACGCGGGGCATGTCGAAGGGCAGTCCTATGTAAAGGGCGTCCAGGTCGTTTCCCCCTTTGCAGGATACTGCAAGGGCGATTCCGGTCAGGAGGAGGGCGATTATTCTGGCTTTCATTGGCTTTTAGTCATAGTCTTGGCCTACAAATATATAAACAAATTTTGAATTCCGTGCACGGTAACGGAAATTTATTATCAAAATTATCAACAGGTTATTGTTAACTACATAGAGCCGTCCGTTACCGTACACGATTTTTTCGTTTTTTCTTGGAAGTAGCGTTTTTTTCACGTAGCTTTGCAGTTGCTAACCCGTTACCAAATGGCTCCGACCGAAAAGATCACGATCAACGACATCGCCCGCCGTACCGGCCTCTCCAAAGGCACGGTGGACCGGGTGCTGCACAACCGTGGCGAAGTCTCCCGCAAGAGCTATGACAAGGTCATGAAAGTCATCCAGGAACTCGGTTACGAGCCTAACGTGTACGCCTCCCTCCTCGCGAAAGGCGTGTCGCAGCTCGTGGCCATCCTGATTCCCGCCCATGAGCCCGGCTCCTTCTGGGAACTGGCGGCCTCGGGCATCGAAAAGGCGGCGGCCGGCACCGGCACCATCGGCATCCGCGTCGAACCTTTCGAATACGACCAGTACGACATCGATTCGTTCCGGGACGCCTGCAACCGCCTGCTGGAAGCCCAGCCCGCCGGCGTCGTCCTGGCTCCCCTCTTCCTGGAGGAGACCGTCACTTTCGCCGGCCGGCTCAAGGAAGCGGGCATCCCCTACGTGTTCATCGACTCGAAACCGGAATCCGACGACTACCTCGCCTACTTCGGAATGCCGTTATATAAGAGCGGTTACCTGTGCGCGGACCAGCTTACTGGCGGTCAGGAGAATGTCGACAGCGTCCTGATGGTCCGTGTGATGCGCGACCGTCTCCAGCAGTCGGACCCTACCATCAACCGCCGCGCCGGTTTCATGGATTACATGCTGGAACACAGCCCGGAATGCACCCTGGGGAACCTTTTCATCGACCCGGGCGACCCGAACGGA
Organism: Bacteroidales bacterium; assembly: GCA_017558775.1. Classification (GTDB taxonomy): domain Bacteria; phylum Bacteroidota; class Bacteroidia; order Bacteroidales; family UBA932; genus Cryptobacteroides. The sequence continues at coordinate 153,645 of JAFYTP010000002.1, forward strand.
ACTTACTTCAAGCTGGACGACTGGTTCCAGGAGCACCCCTCGGTCAAGCACGTGGTCATGTTCAACTCCCGGATCCATCTCATCGTCCCCTGGCTGGAAGACCATCCCGACGCCGGCCGGCGCGTCGTGGGCTTTGACAATCTGTCGGCGAACCTCGAAGCTCTCCGCCGCGGCACCGTCACTTCCCTCATCGCCCAGCATCCGGACGACCAGGTACGCCTCGCCGTGGAAACGCTGGCCGAATACATCCTCCGCAAGAAGCTTCCCCCTCGCAAGGACAACTTCATGCACATGGACATCCTCACACGTTATAACGTGGATTATTACTAAAGGTTGCGGTCGGCAAAGTTCAGATACTGAACCCAATCGTATAAGAGAATCTCATGACGGCCATTCCGGATGTGATAGCCGTTGCGGCCTTTCGTGACGGGCTGCTCAACCCCGGGCCAATCGGCCGGTGCGAAGCCTTCAAAGCCATAAAGATTATATACCGGGGTGGCGTTCGCAAGCCCCAGGAATTCACCGCGCGGGTCGGACCATCGGTCCTCGCTGCCGCTTTCCACATAGAGGGGACGCGGGGCGATGAGGGCGAGGAGTTCGTGCTGATCGAAAGGCAGCATATCCTCGTTGTCGCCGTATTTGTGGAAAACCTCGCAGAACCAATACGGGAAGTGCGTGTTGATGCGGCGGACCGTTTCGCCATAGTGACGGCGGGAAAGGGCCGCGCCGCCGCAACCGGAGGCGTTCGAGACGACCATCGCGAAGCGGGTGTCACGGGCGCCGGCCCAGACGGCCGTTTTGCCCATCCGGGAGTGACCGAAGACAGCCACGCGGGATGCATCGACATCACCGTCTGTCTCCAGATAGTCCAGCGCGCGGGACAGTCCCCAGCCCCAGGCGGCGAGGGTGCCCCAGGTGTAACCGTCATAGTGTGAACGGATTCCGGGATAGCCATCCGCATCGGGGACGACGTCCTCGCAGCAGAAAGTGGCGACGGCATACCCCCGTTCGAGGATGGTCCTGAGCGGCCAGCGCTGTTGCTGGGAACCGCGCGGATCCACCGTGAAATCCTTCCGGTACCTGAGGGAATCCGGCAAGAAAATGCCGGGGTCCGTGTCGATGGTGTGGTTTCCAAAGAAGTTCACACCCAAGAAGGCGGGCGCGGGTTTCTGGCGGGTGTTGGGGATGTAGAGAATAAGATCCTCATACATCAACTCTTCCGTATCGAAGAAGATGCGGACCTGACGCCGGGTGGCAAGGCCGTCCAGCGCGGACGGCTCGTTTTCGCGAACGCGGAAATGCAAACCCTCCGGCTTGCCCGGGACGCTGCCGTACATCTCTTCTTGGAAGAGTTTCACCAGTTCCAGGCGACGCTTCGTTTCCCAGTCGCGGACGGTTTTTGCACCGTCCAGCACGTCTGGAAGCGTGTATGCCGGTACCTTTTCCTCATCATAGAGGAATCCCTCCAGCGGGTCGAAAGCCGGCTTGACCTTCAGGTCCGTCACGTCCAGCCAGCCCGCATCGTTCTTGGGGCTGAACCGGTTGCACCAGAAGCCGAACCGCGCGCCCACCCACGTCCCGGGCTGGGCGACGAACGTACCCTCGACTCTCGTAAAACGTTTTCCATCACGGCTGTAGCTGAATCGGCACACGGCATCGGGAACATTTCCTTCCACGGCCTTGGCACGAACGTCCAGTTCCACCCAAACGACCGCTTCTGGCACATCAGGATAGTTCACCGACGGAACATTCCTCGACGCACGCCCGTGCGGAATGGATTCAAACTTATAAGGCAGGACGGCCAGTTCTTTCGCCGTTTCCATACCGCTTTGGGAAGCCTTCAGACACTCGACATACTCCAGTCTTGCGCCGTCCGGCGTATCCGTCAATCTCAACCCCGCATAATCATTTCCCATCACGGCGAAACCGCCCTGCTCCCCCCGCTCCTTCAACTGCGGATTCGGCCGGAAAGAAAGCTTCGCACGCACCGTGAAGCGTTCGGCCGGAAACTTCTGCGACAAATAGTTCGGGCAATCCCAAAGGCTTCTATACGGCCATTTCTGCTCCACCGAATACAGCCGGACACCGTCCGGAAGCGCAAAATGCCAATAAGGAGACGGCACCGCCGGATACTGCCACTCGAGACCGATTCCGTATGGTTTGTACGTCCCCATAGATTTCTCGACTTCGCTCGAAATGACAACAGTGTTTCTGCCAGCAGAATAACTGTCATTTCGAGCGGAGGCGTAGCCGTAGTCGAGAAATCTATATGCGGAGACCGGCTGCCCGCAGCCGTCCCCATCGGGATCCTCCCCAATGACTGGCCAACCGTCCTCCTTCCAGACCATCGGCTGCAGATGGACGATCCGCCCGTAGGCACCCTTGTCCTGGAAATGGAGGAACCAGTCCTCCCCGGCCGGGGTCCGGACCCAGGCGCCCTGGTGGGGGCCGTTCACGGTACCATCGGCCCAGGCCATCACGATGCGTTCCTCGTACGGGCCCCAGGGACTGTCGGCGCGGAGAACCGTCTGCCAGCCAGTGGCGACACCGCCCGCCGGCGCAAAGATATAGTACTTCCCGTCACGCATGTAGAACTTGGTTCCTTCGATGGTTGGCTGGGTCAGATGACCATCATAGACGATACGGGACGGGCCCAGCAGCCGCGTCCCGTCCGGAGCCATCGGCGCGACGAACAAGACGCTCTTGTTCCCGGCCCGGGATCCCGCGCAACCGTGTGACAGATAAGCTTTTCCATCCTCGTCCCAAAAGGGGCACGGGTCGATGAACCCTTTCTCACGGACCACCCACACGGGCGGTTCCCATCGACCTTCAGGATCCTGTGTCCGGACCATGAAGATGCCGCGGTCGGGGTCACTGACAAAGATGTAAAACCAACCGTCGTGGAACCGGATGGTCGGGGCCCAAACAGCCTTGCCGTGTTGGACCGTCGTCCGGAAATCATCCTCCGGCGCATTCCAGCCTTCCCCGGGATAGTCCGTGAGCGCGGCACCCACCAGGTCCCAGTGGACCAAATCCCGGGAATGCAGGATGGGCAAACCCGGGAAGTAATTGAACGACGACGCCGTCATCCAGTATTCCTCCCCCACCCGGCACACGTCCGGATCGGAGTAGTCCGCGTGCACCACCGGATTCTGGTAGCGGAACTGCGCGGACAGACCGATGCTCACGCAAGCGGCCAGGAGCAGCGTGACGGCGCGCTTCATAGCGGAGAATTTACGCCTTGAACCAGGCGAGGCACTTCGCGCAAAGCGCGGAGACAGCCGCCCAGTCGCCGGTAGCGAGAACGTCTTTCGGGAAAAGTTTGGAGCCCATGCCCACGGCGGTGACGCCAGACTTGGCCCAGGCGGTGAGGTTATCCTCGGTGGGTTCCACGGCGCCGGTGCACATGATCATCGCCCACGGAAGCGGTGCGAGGACATTCTTCACGAACGCGGGACCACCCACAGTGCCGGCCGGGAACACCTTCACCAGGTCGCAGCCCAGCTCCATCGCATGGACAATCTCCGTCACAGTGCCGCAGCCGGGGCTATAAGGCACGCCGCGGCGGTTGCACAGCGGGGCCACCTCCTCCACCATACACGGCGAGACTATGAAATCGGCCCCCAACTGCAAATACAGCGCGGCAGTCGGCGCATCCAGGATAGTCCCGGCACCGATCGCCATCTCCGGACACTCCGCCCGGACAAACGAGATAACTTCCTTGAAAACAATCTGGGCGCCGTCGCCCCTGTTCGTAAACTCAAAGGCGCGAATCCCGCCATCATAGCAGGCCTTCACCACCTTCTTCGTCAACTCCACATCCGCACTGTAGAACACGGGCACGATTCCGGTGCCACGGATGATATCGATGGTATCGATTTTCTTAAACTTTGCCATGATAATTAACGACTTACGCGACCGGAACCGCCGCCGGCGATGAGGGATTCGACTTCGGGGACGGTGACGCGGTTGTAGTCACCGACGATGGTGTGCTTGAGGCAGGAGGCGGCCGCGGCGAACTCGATGGCTTCCTGGTCGGTACCGTAGGTCAGGAGACCGTAGAGGAGACCGCCCATGAAGGAATCGCCGCCGCCCACGCGGTCGACGATGTGGGTGATGTCATAGCGCCGGCTCTGCCAGAGGTTGGTACCGTCGAAGAGGACGCCGCCCCAAGTGTTGTGGTTCGCGTTGATGGAACCACGGAGGGTGATGGCGACCTTCTTGCAGCGCGGGAAACGAGCCATCAGCTGCCGGCAGACGCTCTCGAAGCGGGTCTGGTCGATTTCGCCGCCAGTTTTCTCGGCGTCGAAGCCTTCGGGCTTGATGCCGAACTCCTTCTCGGCGTCCTCCTCGTTGCCGAGGATGAGGTCGCAACCCTCCACGAGGGCGGGCATCACCTCGGAAGCGGACTTGCCGTACTTCCAGAGTTTCTTGCGGTAATTGAGGTCGCAGGAGACCTTGACGCCCATCTCATTGGCAATCTTGATGGCCTCCAGGCAGGCATCGGCCGCACCCTGCGAGAGTGCCGGCGTGATGCCAGTCCAATGGAACCAATCGGCTCCCGCGAGGACCTTGCGCCAGTCGACCATCCCGGGCTGAATCTCGGAGATGGCGGAGTGGGCCCGGTCGTAGATGACTTTCGAGCCACGGGCGACGGCACCGGTCTCGAGGAAATAGATGCCCATACGGTCGCCGCCGTACACGATCCCATCGACACCGACACCCAGGCCGCGAAGTTCGCGGACGCACATGTCGGCAATATCGTTCTTGGGGAGACGGGTGACGAACTGAGTGTCGATGCCATAATTGGCGAGGGATACGGCCACATTGGCCTCACCTCCCCCGAAGGTGGCGTCAAACTGACCGGCCTGGCCGAAGCGCAGGTATCCCGGAGTGGCAAGGCGGAGCATCACCTCGCCGAAAGTAACTACTTTAGGCATATAATGTCGGATTATTATTCGTTGTCTTGCAGGAAGATTCCCGTTCCTTCAGTTCCATCGGCACCACGACAGTCCCTTCTTCTCCGGTCAAGAAGGCCCGGGCGGCCTGACGGCCCATCTCGAAGGGATTCAAGGCCAGGGAACTCATCGCGGGCGACATCAGGGCGGTGAAGGATTCGTCGGCCGTGCCCACGACACCGAAGTCTTCGGGAATGCGGAGGCCCCTCGAGCGGGCCGCCTGGATGGCGCCGAGGGCGCAGAAGTCGCCGGCGCAATAAAGCGCGTCACAGCCCGCTTCCAGGGCTTTCATCGCCGCGTCAAAGCCAGTCTCGCGCAAAATCGTATCATAAAAGACGATGGATTCGTCCACGGACAGGCCGCTGCCCATCAGCGCTTTCCGATATCCGTCCAGCCGGGCGGCATACGCCTCGGAATTCATATAGCCCGCCAATGTGCCAATGTGCCGGTAACCCTGTTCAATCAAGTGTTTGGTCGCCTGATAGGCGCCTTCGGCGTTGTTGTTGATCACCTTGGCTCCGGGAAGTTCGCTGAACACACGGTCGAACTGCACGAGCGGAATACGGTCGCCCAGGATTTCCAGGATGTGGCTGCCGTCCATCGACCCGATCGCGTGCGACATCAGCACGCCCGCTACCCGGTTGTTACGGAGGGTCCGGAGTGCTTTGACTTCCGCGTCGAACTGCTCATGCGTTTGACAGATCAGGACGTTGTAGCCCGCCGCGTTCAAGATGGACTCAGCCCCGCCGATGGCGTTGGAGAAGAATTCGCGGTGGATACGCGGGACGATGATACCCACAATATCGGACTTTCCCTTGCGAAGGTTCGAGGCTACGATATTGCGCTCGTAGCCCAGCGCGGCGGCCATCTGTTCGACAGCCAGACGCGTCTCCTCCTTTACCCGGGGGCTCCCGGAAAGCGCCCGTGACACGGTCGAAGGTGTCACGCCGAGCGCAGCCGCTATGTCAGATATCGTAACCATTCCGCCTGCAAATATACAAAACAAAAATAAAAATACAAACGATTGTATTATTCAACAAACCTTTGTATCTTTGCGGCGGACACAGATTCCCGGCCAGGTCGGGAAAGACGGAATAAACAGTTAGAAAACCATATGAACAATCCTTTTTCCCTCGAAGGCAAGAACGCCTGGATCACCGGCGCCTCGTACGGCATCGGATTCAACATCGCCAAGGCGTTTGTCGCAGCCGGCGTCAAGAACATCATTTTCAACGACATCAATGAAGCCGCGCTCGAGCGGGGCCTCGACAATTACAAGGAAGCGGGCATCACGAACGTGCATGGGTACGTGTGCGATGTCACCAACGAGGTGGCCGTCAAGGAACTCGTTGAGAAAATCCATGCCGAGGTGGGCCCGATCGACATTCTCGTAAACAACGCCGGTATCATCAAGCGCATCCCGATGCACGAGATGAAGCGTTCCGAGTTCCAGGCCGTCATCGACGTGGACCTCGTCGCCCCGTACATCGTCTCCGCCGCTGTCCTTCCCGAAATGATGGAACGCCGTGAAGGCAAGATCATCAACATCTGCTCCATGATGTCCGAGCTCGGTCGCGAGACGGTCTCCGCCTATGCCGCCGCGAAGGGTGGCCTGAAGATGCTCACCCGGAACATCTGCTCCGAGTACGGCGAGTACAACATCCAGTGCAACGGCATCGGTCCCGGCTACATCGCCACCCCGCAGACCGCTCCCCTGCGCGAAAAGCAGCCCGACGGCAGCCGCCATCCCTTCGACAGCTTCATCTGCGCGAAGACGCCCGCGGGACGCTGGCTCGACGCGAGCGAACTCGGCGGTCCGGCCGTCTTCCTTGCTTCCCACGCCTCCGACGCCGTGAACGGCCATATCCTGTATGTCGATGGCGGTATCCTCGCCTATATCGGAAAACAACCCCAATAGCCTATGAAACCCAACTGCCAAGTCCGCCAGGCGTCCAGCAACGTGGACGCGAAGCATTATGACACCGAACGCCTCCGCCAGGAGTATCTGGTCCAGAATATTATGGTTCCGGGCGAAATCAACCTGGTTTATTCGATGTTCGACAGGATCATCGCCGGCGGCGCCGTGCCCGTGAAGGAAGAACTTGTCCTCGAAGCTCCGGTGGTCCTGCGGGCCGACTATTTCACCCAGCGCCGCGAACTCGGCATCATCAATGTCGGCGGCGCCGGCATCGTTAAAGTCGGAGACGATGAGTACGAGATTCCCTTCAAGGAGGCGATCTACGTAGGCCGCGGCGACCGTCACGTGTCTTTCCGAAGCATCGACCCGGAGAAACCCGCCCACTTCTACTTCTGTTCCGCTACCGCCCACCGCGAGACCGGCGTGAAAAAAGTGTCCAAGAAGGATGCCGTCGTGATGCACCTCGGTTCCCTGGAGGAGAGCAATGAACGCACCATCAACCGCCTGCTGGTCAAGGAGGTCGTCCCCTGCTGCCAGTTGCAGATGGGCATGACCGAACTTGCCCCGGGCAGCACCTGGAACACGATGCCGGCCCATACCCACGACCGCCGGATGGAGGTCTATTTCTACTTCGAACTCCCGGAAGACGCCGCGGTGTGCCACTTTATGGGCGAGCCACAGGAAACGCGCCACATCTGGATGCATAACGAGGAAGCCGTCATCTCCCCGCAGTGGAGCATCCACTCCGCCTGCGCCACCCGCAATTACACCTTTATCTGGGGGATGTGCGGCGAGAACGACGATTATAACGACATGGACTGGTGCGCCACCAAAGACTTGAAATAAAATGAGACGTTTCCTGATTGCCATCCTGGCCATCGCTGCCATCGCCGCCTGTAAACAGCCCGAACCGCGGGTGATGGCCCGCTTTGTTCCGGAACGGTCCGACGACTTCGTCTTCGAGAACAACCTCATCGCCGGCCGTTTCTACGGCGAGGCCCTGGAAGGGAATCCCACCTCCCCCGGCATCGACATCTGGGTGAAACTGCCCGGCAAGCTCGTCGCCGACGAGTGGTACAAGGGGTATAAGACCGAAAGCGACGAATACTACCACCACGACCACGGCGGAAAGGACTGTTATAAAGTGGCGGTGAGCCTGGGCGGCGGTGCATCTGCCCCCATCTTGAACGGACAGCTTTGCTATCCGGCCACAAACTTCCGTTCCTGGGACATCGTGGAAAGCAAGCCCGACAAAGTCGTCTTCACGCTTCACTATCCCGCCTGGGAGCTTCCCGACAGCGTGAAAGTCTCCCTGGACAAAACCGTGACCGTCGTCGCCGATTCCTATTTTTGCGACGTGGAGGATGTTTACACCTTTGAAGGGCCTCGCACGATTGACGTCGCCGCCGGCATCAACATCCACAAGGCGCAGGGCACCGTCGAGGAGCAGAATATGGTCACCGGCCGCTCCGTGGCCATCTGGGAGCACGCGTCCGACCAGACCTTCGAACCCGAGGACGGCATGCTCGGCGTTGCCGTGATGATGTCCGGAGCCGATTTCACCGGAGAGACCGGCGACGGCACCCACCTCGTGCTGACGCGTGCCGTCACCTCCGGCGAGCCGTTCCGCTACCGCTTCGGTTCCTGCTGGTCCAAGGGCTACATTCAAATAGACAAAGACTGGTTCGATCTGGTTTCGAGACAATAGGCCTTCCTGCCCCCACGATAAAAGCGCTTTATTTTCCGGTTTTTTTGTAAATTTACATCAAAGAAACCGGAAAAATGAAAAAAAGCGTCCTGCTGATCCTCTCCCTCCTCGCGGTCCTGACCGCCGGCGCCCAAGAGCGCTACGTGGATAAGGTCAATCCTTTCGTCGATACCCACAAGTCCCGCTGGTTCTTCTTCGACTCGGCAAGCCTCCCCTTCGGGATGGTGAGCCTGAGCCCGGACACCGCGACGGCCGATTCCTGGAACTCCGGCTATATGTACGACTCCCTGCACGTGCGCTGCTTCAGCCACGTGCACAACTGGCAGATGTCCGGCGTCCCGGTGCTGCCCACGACCGGCGAGTTCAAAGGCCACAAGGGCATGGACGCCTACCGCTCCGCCTTCACCCACGACGGCGAAGTCGCCAAACCCGGCTATCACAAAATACACCTGGACGACTACGACATCACCGCGGAATTGACTGCTACCACCCGCGTCGGTTTCCACAGATACACCTACCCCGAGAGCGCCGAGAGCTACATCCTGTTCGACCTGGGCGCCTACCTCGCCCATGGGCCCACCACCTACTCCGAGGCCTGGCTGGTCGACGACCACACCATCGCCGGATGGGAGATCATGGGCGGTACCCGGCGTCGTCCCAAGGACTTCCCGGTCTATTTCTGGGCCGAACTGTCCAAGCCCGTCGAGAGCGCCGTCTACTGGCGCGAAGGCAAGATCGTGAAGCCGCGCACGCCGCGTATTTCCGGCAAAGACGCCGGCATGGCAGTCAAGTTCACCACCGCCCAGGGCGAGCAGGTGCTGATGAAAGTCGCCATCTCCTTCACCAGTGTCGATAACGCCCGCAAGAATCTCCGGGCGGAACTCCCCGGCTGGGACTTCGACGGCACCCGCGACGCCGCCTTCGACCGCTGGGACGAGATGCTGAGCCGTGTCGATGTGGAAGGCGGCACGCACGAGCAGCAGGTCAAACTGTATACGGACCTCTGGCACTCCCTCCTGGGCCGCCACATCGTCTCCGACGCGGACGGCCATTACATGGACATGACCGGCCCCGCACCCATCATCCGCCAGGTGCCGCTGGACGCGACAGGAAAGCCGGAATACAACATTCACAACTTCGACGCCTGGTGGGGCAGCCACTGGTCCCTGAACATCCTCTGGTCCATGCTCTACCCCGAAGTGATGGAGGAGTTCTGCCGGACGATGCTGGATTACTACCGCAACGGCGGCCTCATCCCCCGCGGCCCGTCCGCCGGCAATTACACCTATGTGATGATCGGCGACCCGGCCACGAGTTTCTTCGCCGCTGCCTACAACAAGGGCATCCGCGGCTACGACGCGGAACTGGCCTATGAAGGCCTCCGGAAGAACGCCTTTGTTGGCGGCATCCGGGACCATTCCAGCTACGACCACGCGGCCGTGAGCGTCGCCGGAGGCATGCAGTATTACGAGACCATCGGCTACGTCCCGGAAGGCCGTAAGAACTTGACAGGCAATCACAACACGGGCGCTTCCATGACGCTGGAGTACGCCTACCAGGACTGGTGCCTTGCGCAGTTCGCCAAGGCTTTGGGCAAGATGGACGACTATGCTTTCTTCGAGAAGCGCTCGAAAAACTACCGGAACGTCTGGGATCCGTCCGTCGGCTTCATGAACGGCCGCTATGAGGATGGTACCTTCCTCCCGGACTTCGACCCGCTGGAACTCTCCGAGAAAGACGGCTTCTGCGAGAGCAATTCCGCGGTTTACACGCACTTCGTGCCGCAGGACATGGCCGGATTGATCGAGCTGTTCGGCGGCCCGGAGGAATATGCGCGGCGGCTGGACGAGCAGTTCCGCCTGAGCGAGCCCGGCGGCTTCATCCGCGTCGCCAAGCAGGAGCTCAAGCAATACAACTGGACCGACTACGGCAACCAGCCCGGCACCCAGATGGCGCACCTGTTCAGTTATGCAGGCGCCCCCTGGCTCACCCAGAAATGGGTCCGCAAGGTCAAGGCCTCCTACGGCGACATCACCCCCTACGGCGGCTACAAGGACGACGAAGACCAGGGCCAGATGGGCGCCCTGGGCGTGCTGATGGCCATCGGTCTGTTCGAAGTGGACGGCGGCTGCAGCACCGCCCCCTACTACGAGATCACCTCTCCCCTCTTCGACCGCGTCACCCTCACCCTCAACCGGGACTACTACCCCGGCGACAAGTTCGAAATCATCACCAAGAACAATTCGGAGAAGAATATGTACATCCGCAAGGCCAGCCTGAACGGGAAAGCCTGGAACGACTGCACCTTCCCCCACTCCGAGTTCATCCAGGGCGGTACGCTGACGCTGGAGATGGGCTCCCGGCCGAATAAGCGCTGGGGAACGGAAACGTTCGCCCGACGGCCCTAATCTTTCCGAATCACATAGATTTTCGTATATTTGTCTGATTAACGGACTGTACGATGACTGAAACGGTTTCTCCCCTGATGGCGCGAAGGATCCGCAGGATCCTCCTGGTGTGCAACAACTACGACAAGTTCGCCTTGGAAGAGGACGGACGGATCGAATCCCGGATCACCGCCGAATACTCCGAACTGAACCTGTCCGGTCCGCCCGTGTTCGACCGGGCGGAGAACACCGTAGAAGCGCTGGAAATGATGGAGAAGGGCGCACAGCAGTACGACCTGGTCATCACCATGTACAACGTGGGCGAGGTCGATGTGTTCGAGTTCTCCCGCCGCGCCAAGGAAATCGCCCCCGACACCTCCGTCGTCCTCCTGACCGCCTTCGCGAAGGAGATCTACCGGAAGATGGAGGACAAGGACGTCAGCCATTTCGACGGCATCTACTGCTGGTACAACTCGACGGACCTCATCATCGCCATCATCAAGCTCCTGGAGGACAGCCGGAACGCGCCGTCGGACATCCTGGAAAGCGGTGTGCAGTGCATCTTGCTGGTGGAGGACTCCATCCGTTATTACTCCACCTACCTTCCCGAACTGTACCAGCTGGTCCTTAAGCAGAACGTGGAAGCCATCCGGGACGCCCTGAACGAAAGCCAGCAGAGCTTCCGTAAGCGGGCCCGCCCGAAGATCCTGATGGCCACCAACTACGATGACGCGGTGGCCCTCTACGAGAAATACAAGTCCAACATGCTGGGTGTCATCTCCGATATCGGCTTTGTCCTGCACCGGGGTGACAAACCCTCGCAGGAGAAACTGGATGCGGGTATCGACCTTTGCCGGATGATCCGGAAGGACAATCCCACGATGCCCATCCTGATGCAGTCCTCCCAGGAAAGCATGCGCTCCGTCGCATCTTCCCTGAAGGCCGGATTCATCAAGAAGCGCTCCAAGACACTGCACCACGACCTGGCGGAGTACATCGGCCGGGAATTCGGCTTTGGCGACTTCGTCGTCACGAACCCCGACACGGGCGAGGAAATCGCCCGCGCGAGCGACCTGTACGGTGCCGAGCGCATCATCGCCAACCTGTCGGACGCGGACCTCAACCGGCTGGCTTCCAAGAACTACATCTCCCGCTGGCTTCTGGCCCGCGGTCTGTTCGATGTGGGCAACCTCATCAAGAACAGCACCTTCGACAATGCCGATGAACGCCGGCAGACGACCGTCCGCGCCATCCGCGACTACCGCATGGCGCAGGGCCTCGGTGTGGTGGCCCGCTTCGAGGCCGACCGCTACAACGACGCCATCCGCTTCGCCCGCATCGGCGACGGTTCGCTGGGCGGCAAGGCCCGCGGCCTCGCCTTCCTGAACCAGATTCTCCAGCGGTATGACCTCTACGACAAGTGGGAAGGCGTCCGCGTGCTGGTGCCTCACACCCTTGTCATCACGACGGAGTTCTTCGACCGCTTCATCCAGGAGAACGGCCTCCGCTATGTCATCAACTCGGACCTCACGGACGAGGAAATCCTCTCCGAATTCGTCGCGTCCACCCTGCCGAAGGACCTGACCGACGCCCTGCGGATCTTCATCCGCTATGTCCGGAAGCCGATGGCCGTCCGTTCCTCCTCCAAACTGGAAGACTCTTACTATCAGCCGTTCGCCGGCGTCTATTCCACCTATATGGTCCCCTTCTCGGAGAACGAGGACCAGCAGCTGCGCATCATCTCCAAGGCCGTCAAGAGCGTCTACGCCTCGGTCTATTTCACCTCGTCCAGGAGCTACATCCAGGCGACGGGAAACATGATTTCCGAAGAGAAGATGGCCATCGTCCTGCAGGAAGTCTGCGGCAGCGAGGACCACGGCCTGTGGTTCCCGACGCTCTCCGGCGTCGCCCGCTCACTGAACTTCTATCCCGTCGGCCATGAGAAGGCGGAAGAAGGCATCGTCCGCCTGGCCTTCGGCCTCGGAAAGGCGGTCGTGGACGGCGAGCAGACGCTCCGCTTCTCCCCCGCCTATCCCGGCCATGTGGTCCAGACCTCCACGCCGGAACTGACGATGCGGGAAACGCAGCAGTACATGTACGCGATCAACACCAAGCCGGAAAAATTCCAGACCTCCGTCAATGACGCCGTGAACCTGGAACGCCTCCGGATCGCCGACTGCAAGGACCTCCGGAACCTCGAGAAGGTCGTTTCCACATTCGACTACGAGAACCAGCGGATGGTGGACTCCCCCTACCCGCACGGTCCCAAGTTCGTCACTTTCGCCCATATCCTCCGCTACAATACCTTCCCGCTCACATCCATCATCAAGGAACTCCTGGCCATCGGCCAGAAGGAGATGAACAACTGCGTGGAGATCGAGTTCGCCGCCAACCTGGACAAGCCCGCCGGCGAAACCCGCACCTTCCATGTCCTGCAGATCCGCCCCATCTCCTCCGACAGCCTCGACTCCGAAGTGGATTGGAGCACCATCGACGAGGAAGGCGCGTTCCTCCGTTCCGGCAGCGCCCTCGGCACCGGCTGGGTGAAGGACACACGGGACATCGTCTATATGCCAAAGGACCGTTTCGACAAGATGGAGACCAAGGCGATGGCCGAGGAAATCGCCGCCATCAACACCAAGATGCGGGAAGAGGGCCGCGGCTACGTGCTCGTCGGTTACGGTCGATGGGGCACCAGCATCCCGTCCCTGGGCATTCCCGTCGTGTGGAGCGACATCTCGGAGGTGAAAGCCCTCGTGGAGTGCGTCCTCCCGGACTTCCGCATCGACCCGAGCCAGGGAACCCATTTCTTCCAGAACCTCACGTCCTTCAACGTGGGCTTCGTGCACGTGGACCCGTTCGCCCGCCGGGGAGACGAGTTCAACGCTGCCGCCCTGGACGCCCTCCCCGCCGAGTACGAGACAAAATATTGGAGGCTCATCCACCTGGACGAGCCTCTCAAGATCTGCATCGACGGTAAGGACAGTCGAGCTTATATGAAAATCTGACGATTATTCAGCGTCTTCCTTCTTCGGGGGCTGCGGGGGCCAGTTGAAACGCTCGCCCAGGACCGGGTCGCCCATCTCGGACGCCTCGTTGTCAGCCTCGTCCAGCTTGAAGATCATGAACTTCGGGTTCTCCTTGGTGTAAGGAGTCCACTCACCGCCGTCCTTGCCGTTCGGGTCGCCGTACTTGCAGAAGTTGGCCCAGTAGGTGACTTCCTTCTCAGCGAGATCCCAGTCGCCCTTGGCCCAAGGACGCCAGCAGTGCTTCAGAGACTTGAACACGTACCAGAGGTCGGAGGAGTGGAAAGCGCCCGTGAGGACATACTCCTTCTGGCTGCCGTCGTCCGGGAGCGGACGGGCGAACTGGTAGGCGTAGCACTTGTTGCCCTTCTCCTCGCGGTTCAGCGCGAAGGCGGCGATGCCATCGGTCATATTGCCCATATCATCCTTGGTGAAGCCCATCATGTAAGGGACATCGGCCAGGGAGCCGTCCATGGCGGCCTCGTCGAAGGACTTCAGGGAGACATAGCCGTCCACGATCGGAGCGCCGGTGAGGGCGGGACCGCCACCGAACATGCCGTTACCGCCACCGAAGCCGTTCGCGCCGGCGTAGATGGTGCTGAGGGCGTAGATGGTCTCCGTGCCGGCGGCACGCATCTTCTTGAGGTCGGTCAGGCCGGCCCAGTCAAGGATCTTCTTGTTGTTGTTCTGGATGGTCTCCAGCGTCATCGGGCCGAAGTTCATCGCAGGACGGGCCGCGGCGGGACGAGCGTTCGCGGGAGCAGCGGGAGCCGCAGCCGGACGACGGCCGCCACCCATACCGCCCATACCGCCGGCGCTCATGATGACAGCCTTGTTGAAGAGGCCGCGGGCGAGCGGAGACTCGACGAGGGTGCGGACGGCACCGCCGCCGGCGCTCTGGCCGAAGATCATCACGTTATCGGGATCACCGCCGAACTGGGCGATATTCTCCTTGACCCACTTCAGGCCCTGGATCATATCCAGCACACCGTAGTTGCCGGAAACGCCGTTCGGGCTCTCAGCCGCAAGGTCCGGATGGGCCAGGAAGCCGAACACGCCGAGACGGTAGTTGATGGACACGAGGACGACGCCGTGGGCGGCGAATTCCTCACCGTCGAACTCGGGCTCGGAGCCCCAGCCTTCACGGTAACCACCACCATGGATCCAATAAGCGACAGGGAGTTTCGCGTCGACCTTGCCGGGAGCGGTGGTCCAGACATTCAGGTAGAGGCAGTCCTCACTGAAGGGAGCCTCTTCACCGTAGCCCCACTCGAGGGTGTAACCGCCGGGATAGTGAACGGCCTGGAAACCGGGATGACCGAAACGGTCGGCCACCTTCACGCCGTCCCACGGAACGACGGGCTGCGGAGCCTTCCAACGGAGATCTCCGATCGGCGGAGCGGCATACGGGATGCCCTTGTAAGCGGTAACACCGGCAATGTCGGTAGCGACGCCCTGCACCTGACCACCTTCAATGGTCAGAATCGGACTGGGCTTTTCTGCTGTCTTGCACGCGGCAAGGAGAAGGGCCAGAGCGGCCAAGGTTAAGATTTTTTTCATAAAAAATGTGGTTTATGCGCAAAGGTAAGGAACAATCCTCCCTTGTGTTTCAACTTTTGGTTCAAAGACTTTCAATTATCCGCCTGGACAAAACTAAAAGGTGGATTAAAAATTTTCTACTTTTTTTCACTTTATTTTTTCAGAATCTTTATTATATTTGTTATCGTAATAACCAATTTGAAGCGCCACTATGAAAAAGATTATCCTCCTTCTGTCGGTTCTGTGCTTCTGCATCGGGGCCGGTGCCCAAGAACACCTGAAATTCAAGAACATCCCCATCGACGGGCCCAAGCAGGCCTTCATCGAGGAGCTTCAAAAGAATGAGTTCCACCTCGTAGACAACACCGATTTCGGCGCCTCCCTGCGCGGACGGCTCACCGGAAAGCCGGTCAGCGCCTTCGTGATGACCACCAGCGAAGGAAATGTCTGCCGCGTCGGCGTCAACTTTGACGCGCCGGAGAACTGGGGCTCCCTGAAACTGGATTACTATACCCTCCTCCGCAGCCTGACCTACAAGTACGGGAAGGCGGAAGAGATGACGACGGAATTCCAGTTCCCGTATGCCGATGGTGACGGCCGGGAATTGGAGGCTTTCCAAAGAAGAAGGGCCACATGGTACGCCCGCTTCGTCTGCCCGGAAGGGACCATCCATCTGGTCATCGGCAACAACCCGATCAACCAGCGGCCCTCCATTAATATCTTTTACGAGGATGCCATCAACTGCCAACGACAAGACGAAATCAACAGCCAGGACCTGTAGATCCATCGACATACAGGATATTATCGATATAGTCCGGGAGGCCAGCGCTCTGATGGACCGGACCGGCGGGTTCGAGGTCCACGACAAGGGCGCCCGCGAGAACATTGTCACATCATCCGATATTGCCGTCCAGCACTTCCTGACTGGACGGCTTTCTGCGCTCCTACCCGGAAGCGGATTCCTCGCCGAGGAAGAAGACGAAGTCGACCTGGCCCATTCCGACGTCTGGATCATCGACCCGATCGACGGGACGGCCAACTACGCCCGCGGGAACGAGAACTGCTGCATCAGCGTGGCGCTGGTGCGGAACGGGGAGCTGTCGATGGGTGTGGTCTACAGCCCCTGGCGGGGAGAGCTCTACTCGGCGGAAAAAGGCCGTGGAGCCCTCTGTAACGGGAAACCAATCCACGTTTCCAACAGGTCCTACGAGAAAGGCCTCCTCTTCACGGCCATGTCCACCTACAAGAAGGACCTGTCCCGCAAATGCAGCGATATCATCTACGATATCTACATGGAATGCAACGACGTGCGACGGACCGGTTCCGCCGCCGTCGAACTGTGCCTGATGGCGGCCGGTTTCGTGGAGCTCTACTTCGAAATGCGGCTGATGCCCTGGGACTATGCCGCGGCCAGCCTGATTCTTCAGGAAGCGGGCGGCACAATCTGCGATTTCACGGGCGGTTTTCCGTCGCTTTACACGCCGTCCATGTTCATCGCTGCCAACACTCCCGAGCACTGCGAGCGCCTTCTGGCGGTTGTGCATAAGCACCTGACGGCAGTCCCCTATTGATTGTTTTTCCAGCTGTTCCAGTCAGCGGGAATCGGTCATTCCGTAGCCGTTAATCCTAATTCATTGCGGGTTTCTCCTAAATTAATTAGGATATTCGGAAAATATCACTACCTTTACGGAAAATTGATCCCAAGATGAAGAACAAACTACTCCTCCCGCTGGCGCTTTCTGTGCTCGGAGCGCTTACCTGTTCCGCAAAAGATGTAAAATACGATGTAAAAGGGACAAAAGCCCCGAAGGACGGGGCGAAGGTGTACATAATCAACCCGGTTGGAAAGGTGCGCATCGACAGCACCGTCGTCTCCAAAGGGACTTTCCAGATGAAAGGAAAAGCGGAAGAAGATGCCCTCCTGGCAATCACTGTCGATGGTGTCGATGGACAAATCCCATTCTTCAATGATGGTAGACCGGTGCAAGTGAACGTCGCAGACGGCATTCTGACAGGCTCCGCACTCAATACGAAGTTGTCGGTGTGCGATAGACGGAACAAAGCAGAATACGACGATTACAAGCGTTTCATCGACGCTTTCGCTTCCCTCCCGGAAGAAGAGCAGATGGCCCAGGCGCAAGAATGGGCGCCGAAATACGACGCAAAGATCAAGGCGTATGCCGATTTCTACATCGGCATGGTCGAAGAGAATAAGGAGAGCCTCATCCCCGTCGCCTTCATTGAACAGCTTCCCTCGCTCGTTTCAGCGGCGGATAACTGGAACAAGAAAGCCGGAGAAGACAAATTGGAAGAGCTGCTTTCCGCAAACCCGCGCATCGCCGCGCATCCGGTCGTGGTGGACCTGAAGAAACGAATGGCCGCCGATGATGCGGCACGAAAGGAGCGGGCTGCTCGCCACGTGGAGGTTGTTGGTGGGAAATTCCTGGACTACGAAGGTCCTGATCCGAATGGCGTCATGCACAAACTGAGTGAGTTCGTAGGCCAGGGCAAATGGGTCCTGGTCGATTTCTGGGCTTCCTGGTGCGCCCCCTGCAAAGGTGAAATGCCAAATGTCGTCACCGCCTATGAACTGTATCACGACAAAGGATTGGAGATCGTTGGCATTTCCTTCGACCGCGAAAAAGAGCCCTGGCTGGCCGCCATCAAAGAATGGAAGATGCCCTGGATCCATCTCTATGGCATCCAAGACGGAAAAAGCATAGCCGCCGAAATCTATGGCGTCACCGGCATCCCAGACAACGTCCTGGTCGATCCGGAAGGCACCGTCGTCGCCCGCAGCCTCCGCGGACAGGACCTCGCGGACCGAATCTCGAAAATCTTCGAATAATATGAAATACCGGAAAATCATCCTCGTCCTGTCGATGGCCCTGGCGGTCACGCCGATGATGGGCCAGGACTTCGTGTACCTGTTTCCGAGCAAGGAGATTGCCGAAACGGGAGAAGATCTGTTCTTCAAAGCCTATCTGCTGGACAAGCAGACCATGGCGCTGTCAGACAAGAGCCGGACACTGTATCTGGAAATCAGGAGCGAACGGGATAGCCTCGTCTGGAGCGAGAAGTACCCGCTCATCGACGGAAGAGGCGACGGGCACATCTACATCGGCGAAAACTGGCCGCAGGGCGAGTATTTCCTGGAGGGCTACGCGAAGACCTCTTTCACGGCCGACAGCACGGAAGCACTCCGTCCCCGCCGGATCCGGGTGGTGGAACGGGTGAACCAGATGGAGGGCATCATCGCGCAGGCTGTCAAGCAGGATTCCCTGAATCGGATCACATCCAAGCATCGATTCGACCTGTTTCCGGAAGGGGGCGACCTGATTGAAGGTGTCTCCTCCGTGGTCGCCTTCAAGGCCACCTATGGAAACGGCTTCCCGGAAGAGGTGACGGGAAAGGTGCTGGAAGACGGGCAGCATATCGCAGATATCCGGTGTGTCCATGACGGGATGGGGAAATTCGTGGTTACTCCCCATGCGGGAAAGACCTGCCAAGTGGTCCTGGACGATGGCAGGACCTTCCCCCTCCCCGAGATCAAGCGTGACGGAATGACGCTCCGCGTAGTGCGTAACAACGCCACCGGCATCGACATTCTCGTTTCCGTTCCGGACACCGTCGCCCGGGAGTTTGCCATCCTCGCCAAGTTCCACGGCATCCCTTGCAGCGGTGCAAAAGGGACGGTGAAGGGGAAGCAGGCAGTCCGGCTGCCCAAGGATCTTTTCCCGTACCAGGGAATTGTCGAACTTACCCTGACGGACGGCGACGGACGCCCGGTCGCGGAACGGCTCGTCTTCGTCAACCCCGAGCGGCGGCTGAACATCACGGCAACGACGGACAAGGATCGCTACAACCTGCGAGAAACAGGAAAAGTCCGCCTGCAAGTCACTGACGCAGAGGGGAAACCCATCCAGGCCGAACTGGCCGTAAGCATCTTCGACAGGGCTTATCTTTATCTGCCCGGGCACGAGAACATCATGTCCCACGGCTATCTCTCCGAACAGATCCGTGGCGATGTCTTCAATCCCACCTATTACTTTGACGAACGGAACGCCGACCGCCTCCAGGCGCTTGACCTGCTGCTGATGACGCAAGGCTGGCGGCGTTATGTATGGGACTGATATGAAAGCACACAGAATCATATTGCTCTTATTAACGGACCTCGTCGCACAGGCGGCGTGGGGGCAGGTGTTGACGGATGGGATCGTCGGAAAAGACCGCATCGAGCGCTTGCAGTTCATCCAGGTCATCTCCTCACATGGCGATACCTTGCTCGTTGAGACGGATACGCTCGGTCGATTTGAGATAGACCCGTCCTGGATGGGACGGTTACAAGGAACCGTCTACCTGAAACCACTGGTGGACAAACCCAAGCCCAAACTCACCATGGTCAACCCGTTTGACAGCATCAATGTCCATCGGCGGGAGCGGGAGCGATATCTGTCCCAAGATTTCGTTTTCAATACGAACCAGGATGAGCCGGTCCTATACTATGATCCCGAGACCATCTTGCTGAAAGAATCCGTCATCAGAGCCCGTCGAGGCACCCGTTTTCAGGACAAAGTACTAGGAAGCTTGGACAGTCTCTGCATCCTGGGAAATCCCGAATGGGTCTGTGTCCATGGTGACGTCAAGTATATCAATGATTATCACGGATATTCCCATCATCCTGGCGGGACTCCGTTCTTTCATTATGACGGAGAACGCCTGATTCCCAAA
Organism: Bacteroidales bacterium; assembly: GCA_017558775.1. Classification (GTDB taxonomy): domain Bacteria; phylum Bacteroidota; class Bacteroidia; order Bacteroidales; family UBA932; genus Cryptobacteroides. The sequence goes on from JAFYTP010000002.1 coordinate 173,912, forward strand.
CGAGGAGAGGCCTACAAGAGATGCTTGATTGTATGGGATGATTATCACAAGAAATGGTGGGATTTGGTATGTAAATACGGGCCTCTCATTTATCCCGGTCCTCAATACACGGAAGATGAATTATTGGAGATATATGGAATGAGCAAGGCTCAGGGCTATCATCCCAAACGGGAATTCTATGAACCTGACACCCACGATCTCGCTTCCTCCACACCGGACTACCGGAACTTGCTGCAATGGCGTCCCGCCGTACTGACCGACGAAAACGGCATTGCCGAAATCCCCTTCGCCGCCTCCGACGTAAATACCGAGTTCATCGGTATCATCGAAGCCATTGACGGAATGGGGCTTATTGGCAGCCAGACCTTCACCTTTCGGGTCTTCAAGCAATGAATGTCAAGAGAATCATATCATCCTTTTTGACGGTTCTCGCTGCTCTGACGGCGAAAGGACAGGAATTGACGGACGGGATAAGCGGCCGGGATCTGACTCATGGATGGCAGTATATACAGGCATTCTCGCCGCAGAGCGACACCTGCCTTGTGATGACTGACTCCCTGGGGAGGTTTGAGATTGACCCGGACCTGATGAATGGGATGCGGGGCAATGTCTATCTGAAGCCAATGATAACCAGGCCCAAGCCGAAACTTGTCCTTGACAGTCCGTTCGACAGCATTGACGTCTATCGGCAGGGCCGGTCACGAGACCTGGTGCAGAACCGTCTGACCAGACCGGATGAGGATTATCCGGTATTCCAGTATGGTCCCGGGGTGATCGTGTTGGACGAGGCTGTCGTCAAAGCCCGGCGTCGTGCTCGCTTCCAGGACAAAGTGCTGGGAGAGCTGGACAGCCTTACTATCCTGGATAGTCCGGAATGGGTCTGTGTCCATGGAGACATCAAATATATCAACAATTATCTCGGATTTACCCATCATCCTGGCAATGGTCCGTTTGATCCTTACCTCGGAGAACGCTTAGTCCCAAAGCGCGGTGAAACCTACAGGATAAGCATACTTGTACTTGATAATTACCCCATTTGGTGGAGGGATGATGCATGCCATTATGGACCTCTCATATACGGCGGGCCCTATTATACAGAGGAAGATTTGCTGGAGATGTACGGGATGAGCAAGGCCCAGGGCTATCACCCCGTCCGGGAGTTCTACGAGCCGGACGAAAAGGATCTCGCTTCGCCTGCACCTGATTATCGCAACCTGCTGCAATGGCGTCCCACCGTGCTGACCGACGAAAACGGCGGCGCGGAAATAACCTTCGGGGCCTCCGACGTCAACACCGAATTCATCGGTGTTATCGAAGGCCTGGACGGGCTGGGACTCGTGGGGTGTCAGACTTTCACTTTCCGGGTCTTCAAGCAGTGAATGCCAGAAAGGTCATATTATCCTTTTTGACATTCTTCGCCGCTCTGACAGCGAAAGGACAGGTATTGTCGGACGGAATTAGCGGCAGGGACCGTCTTGAGCGATATCTCCTCATCCAGGCCATTTCGCCTCGGGGCGATACCTGTATCGTGATGACGGATTCGCTGGGACGGTTCGAGATCGACCAGGACCTGATGGGCGGGATGCGAGGTAAGATTTATCTGATGCCGATGGACACGAAGCCCAAATCGAAGCTCACTATCGACAATCCATTTGAAACCATCGACACCTTACGGCAGGGCCGATGCCGATATCTTTCTCAAAATCAAATCTTTGAGACAGAATCGGAAGACCCGATCCTATACTACGACCCTGAAACGACCTTGTTGGAAGAGTCGATAGTCAAAGCCAAACGACGTTCCTTCGTCCGCGACAAGGTGACGGGGTATCTGGACAGTCTCGCCTTGCTTTCTTCAAACGGATGGGTATGCGAGCACAATGGGCATCGCGTTTTTCTGAACGATTATCTCGGTTATTCCCACCACCCAGAAGGCCACATTGACAGGTATCCCCCAGACAGACGGGTACCACCCAAACCAGGCGAGTCCTATATGCTGGTCAAATATGAACCGGTCGGCCCAAATGGGGAATGGATCCTTACCGATCAACGAACAATCTTATACACGGCTCCCCAATACACCGAGGAAGAGTTGCTGGAAATGAACGGGATGTGGAAAGCGCAAGGCTATTATCCCAAGCGGGAGTTCTATGAGCCCGATGAGATAGAACTAGCCTCCCCTACTCCTGACTACCGGAATCTGCTGCAATGGGAGCCTGCAGTGCTGACCGATGAAAATGGTGTGGCGGAGATAACGTTCGAGGCTTCCGACGTAAACACTGAATTCATCGGCATTATTGAAACTGTCGATGGTACCGGATTGATTGGGGCTCAGTCATTCTCTTTCCGTGTCTACAGATAATGAGACAGAGACACGTTTGCAGAAAAAAGGCTCTAGAGTGGCTCTGGGCTGTTGACGCGGCAGGCTTTTGGGCAAAAAAGTCCTTTTTCCGGGACGCGTCATCACTCAGAGGGGCATAGAAGCCTGTTTATTTGTAAACGCGGTCGCAACGCGATTTCCTCGGAATTGTTCTCACAATCGAGTATCTTTGCATAAAGCAAACGATACCGATGACACGACTCACCTATACCGGCACCAACTTCGACGAAGTAAAAGCGCTCTGCGGAGACAAGGTTTTGTCGCCGTATTTCTGCATGGGAATCACAATGCTGTCGCTGATGACGGACGACGGTTTTATCACTGTCAATGAGGGCGATATCATCGTTCTGGACGATGAAGGAAAATTCCATGTGGAGTAGCATGCAACTAAGAAAAATCCGCCTTATACTCGCCCTCATCGCCGGGGCCTGCCAACCTGCCGGGAAGGGCCTCCAGACCGGAGATCTCCTGTTCGTCGGTACCCGGGGAGAGTCGGGTTCGATGGATGAAGCCATCGTCTCCGCGACCGGAAGCTTGACGCACGTCGCTATCATCGAGGTCGATGCCGCCGGGAATCAGTGGGTTATCGACGCCACTCCCAAAAGAGGCGTAAGCCGATATCCACTGGACTCGCTGGTCCACGACAACCCGGGAGCCGTCTTCCTGGTCAAGCGCCTACGGGATACGACCGGGGTTTCTTTTTATGTCGATAACGCCCGCGCCTACCTGGGAGAACCTTATGACCTCACTTTCCTCCCCGAAAACGATGCCCACTATTGTTCAGAGTTGGTTTATGACGCCTACCGCCGTCCGGACGGAAGCCCGCTCTTCGAAGCTAATCCGATGAACTTCCTGGCACCCGACGGGACGATGCCCGCCTATTGGGAATCCCTCTTCGAGCAGCTTGGGATGCCCGTTCCACAAGACACCCTCGGCACCAACCCGCAGGACCTTTCCACCTCTCCCCTGCTGGAAACCGTTTCCATCGACCTATAACGGAATCATTTTGGAGATGTGGCGGAATGTCACTAACTTCACGTTCCAAAATGAGCAAGACAGTTTTTCGAGAGATACGGCCGGAGGAGATTCCGGTCTTGGACGACTTCCTGTATGAGGCCATCTTCATTCCGGAAGGGGTGCCGGCGCCGCCGAGGTCCATCATTGCCCATGAGGACCTGCAGGTGTATGTGCGGGACTTCGGGAAGAAAGCCGATGACCGCTGCCTGGTGGCGGAGGTCGATGGCAAAATCGTCGGGGCGGTCTGGACCCGGGTTGTGAACGACTACGGGCATATCGACGACCGCACCCCGTCATTGGCCATCTCGCTCTACAAGGAATACCGCGGCATGGGCATCGGCACCGAATTGCTGCGACAGATGCTGGAAAAGCTCCGCCAGGATGGCTACGAGCGCGTTTCCTTATCGGTCCAAAAAGAGAATTATGCCCTGCGGATGTACCAGCGCGCGGGGTTCAAAACCGTCGAGGACCGCGGAGAGGAGCTGCTTATGGTCCTGACATTTTAAACATTGTAACGCATTAATTGATTATGACCTTTGAAGGAATCATTGTCGGAGCGGCGGTTTTCCTCATCATCGGAATCTGCCACCCCATTGTCATAAAACTAGAATATCACTACGGCAAACAGAGCTGGTGGGTGATGGCGCTGGCGGGGGTGATTTTCGCCTGCGCATCCCTGTTCGTTGCCAATACGGTGTTATCCACCGTCCTCGGCGCCGCGGCGTTCTCTTGCTTCTGGGGAATTCACGAGATTATCACCCAGGAGAAACGGGTTCTCAAGCGCTGGTTCCCGGAGAATCCGAAGCGGAGCGAGTATTACGCGAAGAAGCGGAAGGAATTATCCCTGTAATATTTCACTATAAATTGGGATTGTGGAGTTCGGAAAAGCATCGTAGCTTTGCATTCGAACTATGAACAACTCTTTTTTAGCTTTACTGATCCCATTCCTGGGCACCGCGCTCGGGTCGGGTTTCGTCTTTTTCACGAAGAAAGACATGCCCGACCTGCTGCAGAAGATCCTCCTGGGCTTCGCCTCCGGCGTGATGGTGGCCGCGTCCGTGTGGTCGCTGCTCATCCCCGGCATGGAGCTGGGCGGCGTGTGGCCCGCGACCATCGGCCTGCTGGGCGGCTTCGCCTTCCTGTTATTGATTGACCATATTACCCCGCACTTGCACCCGGTCGGCGGGCCGGAAGGCCCTAAGAGTAAACTGTCGAAGACGACGATGTTGGCATTGGCCGTCACTATCCACAATTTTCCGGAGGGAATGGCGGTGGGCGTGGCTATTGCCGGAGCGCTGAGCGGCGGCGCCGGAATGACGGCCGCGGGCGCATTGGCCCTATCGCTGGGTATTGCTATCCAGAATGTTCCGGAGGGGGCAATCATCTCGATGCCGCTGCGTGCGGCCGGAAACAGCCGCTGGCGGGCCTTCTGGGTGGGAGCCTTAAGCGGCATTGTCGAGCCCATCGGCGGTGCGCTGGTCATCCTGCTGGCGGCCGCGGTCACGCCGATGATGCCGTACCTGCTGGCCTTCGCCGCGGGCGCCATGCTCTATGTCGTGATCGAGGAACTGGTCCCGGAGGCCTCCCAAGGCGAGCACTCCAACATCGGCACTATCGGCTTTGCCATCGGTTTCGCCCTGATGATGGTGCTTGATGTGGTGATGGGATAAAAAAGCAACAACATGTTTCTTGACACGCGTTTACGGGTTTGCTAACTTTGCACCGTCAACCAAATAACACAGAAAATGGAAGTCAAAGAAATCTTACGGAACCTGCGCGAAAAGAACCACTTGACGCAGGAACAGATGGCGGAACGCATCAATGTCACCCGGCAGGCCGTCAGTCGCTGGGAAACCGGTATGACCCAGCCCAATCCCGAGCTGCTCAAAGTCCTCTCCCGCGAATTCGGTGTATCGATCAACACACTCCTGGGCTCTCCCCAGACGCTTTACTGCCAATGCTGCGGAATGCCGCTCACCGACGATTCCATGATCAGCCACGAGCACGACGGCAGCTTCAACGAAGACTACTGCAAATGGTGCTACGGCGATGGCAAGTTCCTGATGGAATGCACCATGGACGAAATGATCGAGCATTGCGCCCAGTTCCTTGACGAAGTGAACAAAGGCCTCCCCAAGCCCATCACCAGAGAGGAATACATCGCCCAGATGAAAATGTACTTCCCGCAGCTCAAGCGCTGGCGCAAGGGGTGATTATCCATGATTTATAACCTCGGAAATAGAGTCGTCAACAACGACCTCGTCAGCCTGGACAACAGTGGGTATGTGCTTATCGACACTGGATATGCCGAAGGCTTTGGCGCATTCCGGAAACGGCTGCAAAAAACGGGAATCCCGCCGGAGGAAATCAAGTACGTGTTCCTGACACACGCCCACGACGACCACGCGGGATTCCTGAATGAGGTACTGTCGATGACAAATGCCAAGGTCATCCTGCATCCCAAAGCCATTGACGGTCTGCTGAAAGGGCAGAACTCGTTCGAAGGCGGCTGCTCCAGCCGGTTGGCCTGGCTCTTCTGCCAGATTCTTGCGCTGTTTGGCAAGGGTGGACACTATTTCCCTGCCCTGGATGCCTCGTATCGGGATCGGTTGGTAGCCATCGACACGGACGAATTCCGGGCATTGGCATTACCGTTCGAAGTCGTTGAGACTCCGGGACATACGGCGGATCATATCTCCCTCCTGAAGGACGATATCCTATTCTGCGGAGATGCGGCGATGAACGACTTCCCCAGCCTCCGGCGCACCATCATCTGGATTGAAAACTTGGCACAATACAAGCGCTCTTGGGAGAAAATGATGGCACTGAACGCCACTTGGATTTATCCTTCTCACGGCCGTCCCTTCCCGGCAAAAGATCTGAAGAAATTTTATCCGTCCTTGGATAAAATCAGGCTTTATCCTTTGAAATAAGGTCTGCCGCCGGTTTCTTCAAGGCCTTCTCCGCCAGCCGCATGGCAAGGATGGCAATGGGGATGGTCAATGCCATAACCACAATCAGCATAGGGACATTGTCGATGACCGGCTTCATCAGCTGATCATAGCCCGCAGGCATCTCCTCCACCGCCGCAGCGAGCGAACCCTCGGTGTCGGTCCACCAGTGCATGGTATAGGCAAAGAAGGAGAACGCAAAAGGCACAAAACTCCAACGGACGCCCTTGATCGTATCGTATTTGCAGAAATAACGAATGACCTCGGCAAGAGCCGTCAGGATAATAATGCCGATGATAAATGCGGTATCCGCCTCCCCCGCCAGCAAGAAGAGCAGGAAAATGAACCCGTTCAATACCGTCGCCGCGCCAAAACCGCGGATCATGGTACAGGTATAGAGATAAATCAACGCAAACAGCAGCGGCAAAACCGCCCCGACATAAGCATAACATGCAGGATGAATAAGGCCGCTAGTCGCGCCCAGAATGAAGCAGACAAGATAGGCGACAGCCATCAGAAGGACTTTGAATCTGTTTTTCATACGAACCAATTAATTACCGGTCACAAAGTTCGGGGTATATTCAGTGGCAGTCAATCGCTATTTGTGGGGATTATCTGATTATAATGAATAATAATGAGATTTACCGTTCGTTAGGCGCCCTGACGAAAAACAAAGAGGAGTGGAAGAAGTGCAGTCCTAATGAATCAGATGTTCCAGCCGGCTACGGCCGTGGACCGAAAGGCGGACGTTGGCCCGGAGGACGGTCGCCGCGGGGCGGACGGTTGCCAAAAGGCGGGCCCATGCGGCGAGGCTTGACGCCCGGGGTGGCGGTGTAGGTGATGTCGACGCCGTTTTCATCGACCTTCACGACGGCATAGCCGGGATAGCCGTGGCCGATGGCATTGCCCACGGGTCCGGCGGTGAAAAAGCGGATACCATCGACAGTAGCATCGTATTCCTGATGGGTGTGGCCGGCGAAGACGATATCGACCTTGTACTTTTTGAATAGGTCGATGTAGCGCTTGCGCTGGTCCATATTGAAGTTGGAGTTATCCTCGCGCTCGTCCATCGATTCCCGGATGACCGGACAGTGGACAAAGACGAAGATATAGCGGGAACCCTGGGCGGCGGCGAGCTCTTTCTCGAGCCAGGCCCATTGTTCCGCCTCGGCATCTTCCACGCCATCCTTGATGCTGTTGGTATCCATGCCGATGAACGCACAGTCATGCTGCTTGAACGAGAACCGGTCCGCACCGCGTTTGGCAATGAAATCGGCCTGTTTCTCGCGGGTGAAGCCCATATAGTCATGGTTCCCCGGAATGGTGTACACAGGCATCTGAAGTTCGGCAAGCCGGACACGGTAGATCGAGTCCTGCACGGCGTCGTTCGGGTCGTTTACCAGGTCTCCGGTCATAATTACCAGCTCCGGATTCAGGGCATTTGTCGCATCCACGGCCGCCCTGAACAGCGAATCGGTATATCCAAACCCCGCCGACCGGTCCATGAATCCAATCTGCGGATCGCTCAACTGGACGAAGGTGAATGGTTCAAATTTGCCACCCTGCAAGCCCAGCAGCAGAGAAAGTGTGATGATTAAACGGAGCATGGTCGATAGTTTTGTGTTGGTGCAAAGATAGTGAATTCCACGAATTCGAGGTTGCGAAAAAGGATAGGTGCTTTATTTTAGCGGAAACAAGTGAAGCATTTTATGCATCTATAGGTAGAAATAAATGTACGATCATGAAACCGAAGAAGAAACAGAAGAAACTGCGGATTACCGAGGCGGACTTTATGCTCGCCAACCGCAGGGCGGCCCGGATGGAAGAGATATCCGAGCACGGGAGGCCGGTTTCAATGCGAACGGCGCTCCACAAAAGCAAAAAGGTCTATGACCGCAAGCGTCTGAAAAGGGCAGGCATCAAACTCGATGATGGCTGTCCTTTTCGCGTTAAATAAGTGTTCATCCTGGCCTGGACTTATTTTGGAGATATTTCGAATTATTTCTAACTTCACATAGATAACTTTAGAAATGATTCACGAATGTCTTTTAACCGCGTAATCAGTACCATTATACTCGTTGCATCTGGGATTGCTCTGTCATCATGTTCAATGATAAGAGGATATCGCGCCGATGGTTTGGATGGCCCGGGCATCTTCAGCTTTGAGCGTCACGTCCACGATACTATTCCCAACGGTGACCAGGTGTTCCGGTTCAAAGTAGCTGAATCAAGGGCCGATTGGATTGATACGCTTCATTTCTACAATGATCCGCGACATCATTGTATCAACCAGACATTCCCGGAAGCGATGGCCGAAAAAAGCCCTACGCAAGGGATCATGATTATCCATGATGACAGTATCGTTTACGAGATGTACCGGGGCGATTTTTCGGCTGACCGCCTGGCGACCATCTTCTCCGTGTCTAAATCCATAACTTCGCTGCTGTGCGGCATCGCCGTGGATGAAGGTTATTTAGAAAGTATCGACGATCCCGTCACCAAATATCTGCCGGAACTGAAGGGGAAAGATCCGAGGTGGGAGATGCTTACCATCCGTTACCTGCTATGTATGCACAGCGGGTTGGACTTTGACGATGAATATGAGTTCAATATCAAAGAGTTGAAGACGGTCAACGCCATCGCGAGATTAAATTATGGACACAACCTGGTGAAGCAGATCCGGGGCTTGAAATTCCGCTGCGATCCGGGGACCAAGTTCCACTACGAGAGCATGACCACGGCCATCCTCGGCGTGGTCATCGAGCGCGCCACGGGAAGGCACTATGCCGATTATCTCAGCGAGAAAGTCTGGAAGCCGTTGCAGATGGAGTCGGTGGCACTAATCAATATCGACAGTCGCAAGCATCATGCCGCCCACGCCTTCGGCGGTATCACCTGCACCCTGAAAGACCTGGCCAAAATCGGACGCCTCTATCTGAACAATGGTATGTGGGATGGAAAACGTATTGTAAGCGAGGAGTGGATTCACCTGACTACCGATTTTGATCCTAAATCCAACTACCATTACAGCTGGTATGACGTTCGGTTTGAACGCTTTGAACCCGGCCAGTATCCGGGCTTTTACGCAATAGGCATCTACAATCAGGTTCTCTACGTCAACCCACACAAAAACCTGATTATGGTCAGAATCGGCGCGGACAACATCGGCTGGGCCACCATTCCGGAAGTGTTTGAACAGCTAAGCAACGTATGGCCTTAAGCTGATATGGCCTTCAGGATAGGAGAAATATCGGAATATCACTAACTTCACACCAATCAATCGTTAATTATGGCTTCCAATACTGATTTTGTACAATACATCAAGGACCAGTGCGCTGGTGCCGGAGAAATCGCTGTCAGGAAAATGATGGGAGACTATTGCATCTACTGCGATGGCATCCTTTTCGGCTTGATCTGCGACAACAACTTCTACATCAAAGTGACAGACCCCGGGAAGGCTTTGCTGAAGGAAGTCATCCTTCGCCCGCCTTACGACGGTGCCAAGGACTATTTCTACATCAGCGATGTGGATGACCGGGACTATCTGGTCGGGTTAATCAAGGCAACGATTCCGGCATTGCCAAAACCGAAGGCAAAGAAGAATCCACTGAAATAAGTCGACATTTATGGACATCATTCTATATGGCAGCCTGCATGGCGCCGCAAAAAGATATGCTGAGCACCTGGCGGAAGTGACAGGCAATAAAGCCTTCGATTACAAGGACGTGAAAGACCTCGGTCAGTATGACCGCGTAATCTATCTGGGTGCCATATATGCCAGCGGCGTGACGGGGTTAAAGAAAACCGTTGCCAAAATGTCGCCCAATCAGGAGCTCTTCCTCGCCACTGTCGGGATGGTTGCCCCGGAAGACAGGGCCTTTTTCGACTCGTTCAGGGAGGCGCTGAAGAAGCAGATTCCGCCTCAACTCTTTGATGAAAAGAAGATCTTCCATCTTCGGGGCGCCATCGACTATAGCCGGCTGGAACTGAAGTACCGAATTTTGATGAAGATGATGTATTCTCTGGCCTCCAAGACGCCTGAAGAGCAGTTGACCGGCGAATTAAAGGGAGTGCTTGCCACCTATGGACAAAAGGTGGATTATGTCGATTTTAACTCGCTTGAACCGCTTATCAATGCCATGAAGCGGGAAAAACCGTAACTTTTTTCATTTTTCTCTTGACTCGTACCCTACGGCATGTATTATCTTTGCCCCCGGATAACAAAAGTGCACAATTGTTATGGGTAAAAACAAGTTGAAAATCGGGGAGTTTTCCCGCCTGGGCAGGGTGACCGTAAGGGCTCTGCGGCATTACGAGGAGATTGACCTGCTGGTGCCGGAGATTGTGGACCGGGACA
>JAFYTP010000035.1 GCA_017558775.1 Bacteroidales bacterium
ACCTTGACCATGTGCTTGGCACCGGCCTTGGCGTCGAAGGTAGCGACTGCTTTCTTTGCCATAGCTTAATCTCCTTTCACTTACTTGATTTCACGGTGGAGGGTCACTTTCTTGAGGTACGGGTTGTACTTCATGCGCTCGAGACGCTCCGGAGTGTTCTTCTTGTTCTTGGTGGTAATGTAACGAGACATACCAGGTACACCGCTAGCCTTCTGCTCGGTGCACTCCAGGATGACCTGCACCCTGTTTCCTTTGGTCTTCTTTGCCATAGTTCTTACAAATTAAACAAGGTTCACGTATCCTTTCTTCTGGGCATCTTTCAGCGTGGCATCAAGACCATTCTTCTCGATGATACGCATACCCTTGGTGGTCACCTTGAGGGTGACGAAACGCTGCTCGGCCTCGGACCAGAACTTCTTGGTCTTGAGGTTGAGGGCGAAGTCGCGCTTGGTGCGCAGTTTGGAATGGGCAACGTTGTTGCCGATCATTCTTTTCCTTCCGGTTATCTGACAAACCTTAGACATAATGCTATACTTTTTTATTTGTTTTCGTTTCTTCGGGGTGGTTAGAAGATTTTAAGAAATCTCTTCCACCGGATGTTCTGCGGGAACTTCTTGTTCCCGTCCGTTGAAAGCCAGATGATGGCCGGCGTGCCCACGATGTGGTCCTCCGGAACGAATCCCCAGTAACGGGAATCCAGGGAGTTATGCCGGTTGTCACCCATCATGAAGTAATAATCCTGCTTGAAGGTGTATTCCTTCGCCTCTTCCCCATTGATGCGGATGGCTCCGTCGCTGACCTCGAGCGTGTTGTGCTCGTAGTCGCGGATGATGCGCTCGTAAAGCGGAAGGTTTTCCGCCGTCAGCTCCACCGTGGCGCCCTTGGAAGGGATCCAGAGCGGGCCGAACTCGTCGCGGCTCCAGCCGTTGCCGTTGAACGGAAAGACTTCCGGATCGGCGTCGGTCTCCAGGTTGGGCGTCACTTCCACCACATGGGAAAGGGCCTGCACCTTCTGGAGGGATTCCGCGGTGAGGGGCATCCAGGGGTAACCCGGTACCCGCGCGTCATAAAAGAGTTCCTTCGAATTGAGGCCGAGCTGGTCAACGACCCGCTGGCTGAGCTTCTCGCCGTCCGTCACGACCCGGTAGGTCAGCTGGAGGCCGGGGTAGGATTCCTGCTGGATTCCATTGACCCAGACCAGTCCTTCCCGGACGGTGAGGGTGTCACCGGCAATGGCGACGCAACGCTTCACATAATGGTCTTTCTTGTCCATCGGACGGACGATCACGGGACCGAGCCGGTTGATGGTGTATTCCCTGCCGGAAGTCCGCACCCACGCGTAGTAGTCGTCGGCCGGAGCCTTGGTGAGGACGGTGTCCCCGTTCGGGAAGTTGAAGACCACGATGTCGCCTCTTTCCACGCTTCTGAATCCCTTGAGCCTGCGGTAGTCATTCTGGATCAGGGTCGAGTAGGACTCCTTTCCGAACGCCACGTTGTGCGTGAACGGGATGGTGAGCGGGGTCTGGGGAACCCTCGGGCCGTAGGTGAGCTTGCTCACGAAGAGATGGTCTCCGGTATAGAGCGTGCTCTCCATCGAGGAGGAGGGAATCTTGAAGGCCTGGAAAAAGAACATGTTGATGAACGTGACGACAACCACCGCGAAGATGATCGCGTCCAGCCAGTCGAGCCATACATTGTGCTTCTCACCCTCCTTGTAGTCCTTCTTCCAGAAGAGCCACTTCACCTTCTTGGTGATGAAGAGGTCGAAGATGATGATGAGGCCGAACAGCCACCAATAGTTCCCGAGCCAGATCACCCACGCTGTATAGAGCAGGGCCCAGAAGCCCAGCTTGACCCAGCGGTTACGAGTGATGTCCTTCAAGCTCATAGGGTTTCGAGACTACTTAACGGAGTTGACGATGGCCTCGAAAGCCTGGGGATTATTCATTGCCAGGTCTGCCAGAACCTTGCGGTTGAGGCCGATGTTCTGCTTCGCGAGACGGCCCATGAACTGGGAGTAGGTGAGACCGTACTGGCGGGCGGCGGCGTTGATGCGCTGGATCCACAGGGAGCGGAACTCACGCTTTTTCGCTTTTCTGTCACGGTATGCGTAGGTGAGACCTTTTTCGTAGGTGTTCTTCGCAACCGTCCAAACGTTCTTCCTGGAGAGGAAGTTGCCGCGAGTCTTGGAAAGGATCTTCTTGCGGCGTGCCCTTGAGGCAACAGAGTTAACTGATCTAGGCATAAATTTTTACTTTTTTGGAGGCAGTGACTTCTTGGGGGGAAGTGCTTTCGACTGCGTTCCAGTTGAACATAGTTTGAAGATTAGAGCACGAGCATCTCTTTGATCCGGTTCACATCCACCTTTTCGATGATCGCGAAGTGGTCGAGGTTTCTCTTCTGCTTCTTGGTCTTCTTGGTGAGGATGTGGCTGTGATAAGCATGCTTCCTCTTGATCTTTCCCGATCCGGTAAGCGTAAAGCGCTTTTTGGCACCGGAGTTGGACTTAAGCTTTGCCATTGTTTAACAAATTTTGAATTATACAATTTCCGCGTTCTCCGCGGTTTATTTCTTTTTCAAAGGAGCGATCATCATGGACATCCGCTTGCCTTCCAGGACGGGCATGTTCTCGGCGCGGCCGAACTCCTCGAGCTCCACGGCGAAGCGGAGAAGCTGCTTCTCGCCCTGCTCGGCGAACATGATGGAACGTCCGCGGAAGAAGATGGACGCCTTCACCTTGGAGCCTTCCTGCAGGAACTCCTGCGCGTGCTTGAGCTTGAACTGGAAGTCGTGCTCGTCGGTGTTGGGGCCGAACCGGATCTCCTTGATCACGATCTTCGCGGCGTTCGCCTTGATCTCCTTGGCCCGCTTCCGCTGCTGGTACAGGTATTTCTGGTAGTCCAGAATCTTGCACACGTGCGGATCGGCCTTATCGGAGATTTCTACAAGATCGAGTTCGAGTTCCTCGGCCAGGGCGCGGGCCTTGGCGATGGGATAGATACCCGGTTCGGGGATGTTATCCCCGACCAGACGGACTTGCGGCACAGTGATCTCGTTGTTGATCCTGAGCTCGTTTTCATCTTTTTTCGGACCGCCCTGCTGGTTGCGGTTCGGCTTCGGTCTCGAAGGCTTCGGTCTGTAAGGCGCTGCGATAGGTCGTTCCTCCTTATTGGTTAATACATTAATACTCTGCCTATTGGGCCAATTCTTCCCTGATGGCCTCCTGAATGTACTTCACGAGACCCTCGGTCGTCATCGAGCCCACATCGGCAGCTCCCCGTCGGACAGATACGGTGTTCTCGGCCTGTTCTTTTTCGCCGACAATCACCAGAATCGGAACTCTCTTGAGGGACGTTTCACGGATCCTTTTTCCGAGAGTTTCATTCCTGTCGTCTATGGAAGCGCGAATTTCGGAATTATTCAGCAGATTTACAACTTTTTTCGCATAATCTGCATATTTTTCGCTGACTGGCAGTACTTTGACGGGTTCGGGATGGACCCAGAGCGGCAGATGACCGGCCGTATGCTCGAGGAGCACGGCGACAAAACGCTCGAGGGAACCGAACGGCGCGCGGTGGATCATCACCGGGCGCTTGCGGGTGCCGTCGGAATCGACATACTCCAGTTCGAAGCGCTCCGGGAGGTTATAGTCCACCTGGATGGTACCGAGCTGCCAGCTCCGGCCGATGGCATCCTTCACCATGAAGTCGAGCTTCGGGCCGTAGAAGGCGGCTTCGCCCGTCTCCACGACGAACGGGAGACCCTTCTTCTTGGCGGCGTCGATGATGCCGGCCTCGGCCTTCTCCCAGTTCTCGTCGGAACCGATGTACTTGGACGGGTTCTTCGGGTCGCGGAGGGAGACCTGCGCGGTGAACTTGTCAAAGTGCAGGGTCTTGAAGACATAGAGGATCAGGTCGATGACCTTCTCGAACTCCTCCTGGATCTGGTCCTGGCGGCAGAAGAGGTGGGCGTCGTCCTGGGTGAATCCGCGGACGCGGGTCAGGCCGTGCAGCTCACCGGACTGCTCGTAGCGGTACACGGTGCCGAACTCGGCGTAGCGCAGGGGCAGGTCCTTGTAGGAGTGCGGGCTGCTGCGGTAGATTTCGCAGTGGTGAGGGCAGTTCATCGGCTTGAGCATGAACTCTTCACCCTCCTGCGGGGTATGGATGGGCTGGAAGGAATCCTTGCCGTACTTGGCGTAGTGGCCGGAGGTCACATAGAGTTCCTTACCGCCGATATGCGGGGTGACGACCTGCAGATAACCGTACTCAGCCTGCTTCTTCCGGAGGAAGTTCTCCAGGGTGTTGCGGAGGGTGGCACCCTTCGGGAGCCACAGGGGCAGGCCCGGGCCGACGCGCTGGGAGAAGGTGAAGAGCTCCATCTCCTTGCCGATCTTGCGGTGGTCGCGCTTCTTGGCCTCTTCGAGCATCACGAGATACTCGTCCAGCATCGACTTCTTGGGGAAGGTGATGCCGTAGATACGGGTGAGCTGCTGGCGGGTCTCGTCGCCGCGCCAGTAGGCGCCGGCGAGGGAGAGCACCTTGACGGCCTTGATGACCTCGGTGTTGCGGAGATGGGGTCCGCGGCACAGGTCGGTGAACTGGCCGTTGGTATAGTAAGTGATGGTGCCGTCTTCCAGTTCGGAAATGAGTTCCTGCTTGTACTGGTCACCCTTCTGGGTGAAGTAGGCCATGGCTTCGGCCTTGGGGACCTCGATGCGGCAGAAGTCCTGCTTCTGGCGGGCGAACTCGAGCATCTTGTCCTCGATGGCCTTGAAATCCGCGTCCGTGAGGGTGCGGCCGTTCATGTCCACGTCATAGTAGAAGCCATTCTCGATGGCCGGTCCGATACCGAACTTGACACCCGGGAAGAGGGCCTCCAGGGCTTCGGCCATCAGGTGGGAGGAGCTGTGCCAGAAGACTTTCTTAGCTTCGTCGTCATCCCATTTCAGCAGGCGGAGCTCCACGTCCTCGTTGATGGGACGGAGCAGGTCGATGGTGGTTCCCTTGGAAGTCTCGGGCTCGCCGGGCTTCTTCACTGATACAGCCAGTACGTCGGCCGCGAGCCGGGGGCTGATGGACATCGCTACGTCGTAGCCGGTCACACCTGCCTCGTAGGTGCGGACGCTTCCGTCGGGAAACTTGATGTTGATCATACTTTTGTGTTTCTTTAAGTTAACTTTTGGTGTATTACATACCAAGTCTTTAACCAGGAGTTAATACTTGCAATCTTGCAAAGGTAAACAGATTTTTTGAAAATGAGTCAATTTATGTTACCTTTGTAACGATGAAGCTGGACAACAAATCCCTCTGGAACGAGGCCGGACGCGTCGGATTCGTGTTCGGCGGGTTCTCGGCGCTGTGCCTGCTCCTGCGGGAAGGCGCCGCCCTCACCAAGTCCTCCTTCCTCATCCAGGCGGCCGCAATCATTCTCTGGGCCGTGGAATTCTTCGGCTGCATCCTGCTGATGAAAAAATACATGCTGGACCTGCGCGACAAGTTCGACGGGGTGACGGTCATCGACACCTACCGTTTCGGCCGCCGCGTCGCCCTCCTGTCGGGTATGATCCTCGCCGCCGTGACCGCCATCCTCGTGATGAACACGCCGGAGGAGACGATCGCGAGCCTGATCGAACAGGTCAATACCTCCTTCGCCAGCCTCGGCAGCATCAGCGATGATGAAAAGGCCCGGCTCGGGGACAAGCTCCCGCTCTACACCTTCATCGGACGGTGGATTTACTGCTTCCTGTACGGCAGCCTCCTGTCCTCCATCATGTCGCGCTACATCTTCGCGCAGGACATGTTCCGGCAGGACGGCGGAAACCAGGAAGACGACAACGTCGACAATCAATAACTTGCTATGGATATTTCAGTCATCGTTCCCCTCTTTAACGAGGCCGAATCCCTGCCGGAACTCGCCGCCTGGATCGACCGGGTGATGAAAGAAAACGGTTTCTCCTACGAAGTCCTGATGGTGGACGACGGCTCCACCGATGATTCCTGGTACAGGGTCAGTGAACTCGCGGCGGAGAATCCCGCCATCCACGGCATCTCCTTCCGCCGCAACTACGGCAAGTCCGCCGCCCTCTACGAGGGCTTCGCGGCCGCGCAGGGCGATGTCGTCATCACCATGGACGCGGACCTGCAGGACTCCCCGGACGAAATCCCGGAGCTCTACCGCATGATTGTCAAGGATGGGTACGACGTGGTCTCCGGCTGGAAACAGCACCGCAAGGACAACAAACTCACCAAGAACCTTCCGTCGAAACTCTATAACTGGACGGCCCGCAAAGTCACCGGCATCAAGCTCCACGACATGAACTGCGGCCTGAAGGCCTACAAGAACGAAGTTGTCAAGAGCATCGAGGTTTACGGCGAGATGCATCGCTATATCCCCTACCTCGCGAAGAATGCCGGCTACGCGAGAATCGGCGAGAAGCCCGTCCATCACCAGAAACGCAAGTACGGCACCTCCAAGTTCGGTCTCGAGCGTTTCACCAACGGTTTCCTGGACCTGATGTCCCTGTGGTTCCTGTCCAAGTTCGGCAAGAAGCCGATGCACTTCTTCGGCACCACCGGCATCCTGATGTTCCTCCTCGGAGGCATCATGACCATCTGGATCATCGCCGCCAAACTCATCCACCAGGCCCAGGGCGTGCGCTTCCGCGCCGTCACCGACCAGCCCCTCTTCTACCTGGCTCTTCTCGCGGTGGTCTTGGGCGCCATGTTCTTCCTCGCCGGCTTCCTCGGCGAAATGGTCTCCCGCTCCTCCTCCTCCCGCAACGACTACAACATCAAGGATCGCATCTAATCCCGGATTCCAATCCGCCCAAACATCCCCTTACTGCCGATGGTGGTCCAATCCCTGGACCACCATTGACAATTTACCCCCAAAAACGCTGATGGTGGTCCTTTTGGTGGACCACCATCGACACTTCAAATAGAAGAGGACGGAAGTGGGAGGGAAGGGTGGTGCGCCGGCTTCGTGCGGGTTTCGGCGGCTCGCAAAGGTCGGTCAGGGCCTTGACGGCGAACTCGCTCAGTTAGTCCCTCACGGCCCTAACTAGCGCTCAAACAGACGACGTCATCCCTGCGGGCACGCCCCTTCCCTCCCGCTCGCATTGGCCGAAACCCGAACTCCGCCGTCACACCACCCTCCCCTCTCATCCACTCCCGTCCCATCTGCTTGACAATGAGCCACATGACTATGCAGAGGTGCACTTTTCGGTGCACCTCTAAAC
>JAFYTP010000036.1 GCA_017558775.1 Bacteroidales bacterium
AAAAATCCTTTTCTTGCATGCCGGACAGTCATTGGAAATATCATTGGAAATGATTAACTTGCAGTGTAAATACGAATAAAGATGAATAAATCCGCCCTTTGGTGCATACCTTTTTCCTTCTTCCTGGTGGCCGTCACCCTCAATCTCATTGGCAGCATCCAGGGGACGGAACTGGCCAATGTCGTGAAGCCCGTCTTGCTGCCGCTGCTGTCGGCATCGACCCTGGCCTACCTCGTGGGCAAGGATTATGTCGATATGAGAGCGACCGCCCTGCTCGTGGCGGGGCAGCTCTTCGGCTGTGTCGGAGACGTGCTTCTCATTCCGGGTGACTTTCCTTTCTTCGTGTCGGGAATGGCTGCTTTCCTCGTCGGTCATGTCTGCTACATGTGCGTGTTCGGCGGGCAGTCCTGGCGCGGGCTGACGGTCTGGCAGTGGGCGATTTCCCTTATCCTGCTGTGCGCGGCCCTAGCGGCCCTGATCTGGCACATCGGTGTCGAAGGCCCCCTGTTCTTCCCGATGGTATTCTATGGATTCGCGTTGATGATGCTGATTTTCAGCGCCCTGGCCGGCGTCCTCCGGATGCCGAACGGTCGCCGCGGGGCCTGGTGGATCCTCTTCTTCGGCACCATCCTCTTCGCCCTGTCCGATTCCTGCATCGCCCTGAACATCTTCTCCGGCATCGTCATTCCTCAGTACGATCTGGTGGTCATGGCCACCTACATCGCCGCCCAGACGCTGCTTGCGGTGGGAGGTATCAGGCTTATTTTGGGGAAATAGAATAGTCTGTCATTCCGGGCTTGACCCGGAATCTCATTATTCCTTGTTCTTCGTGTCAATGCAAATCGTCACCGGCCCGTCGTTGACGAGCGAGACTTGCATGTCAGCGCCGAAGGTGCCAGTGGGGACGGGCTTGCCCAGGGCCGCCGATAAAGCGGCGCAGAACTGCTCGTACAAAGGAATCGCCACTTCGGGCCGGGCGGCGCGGATGTAGGACGGGCGGTTGCCTTTCTTGGTGAGGGCCATCAGTGTGAACTGGCTGACTACCAGCGCGTCGCCGCCGGTTTCGCGGATGTCCACGTTCATCACGCCGTTCTCATCGTCAAAGACGCGGAGCCCCGCGATCTTCTTCACGAGCCATTCGATATCTTCGGCCCCGTCTTCCTCGCAGATGCCCAAAAGAATCAGGAAGCCCGGGCCGATGGAAGCGGTCACCGCGCCCGAGATGGACACGGAGGCCTGCAGTACGCGTTGGATGACGACTCTCATAGGTGTTCGGACAGTTTGGGCAGCAGGCCGTAGTCGGCCGGGAGCCAGTGGACGGAAGACAGTTCGTCGGCGGAAAGCCACCGCGCCGCTTCATGTTCATTCAGGTGCGGTGCCTCCCCGTCCAGCGTACACAGGAAACAATGCATCGTCAGATGGAACTCCGGATAATCCCATTCCACCGTGTCCAGCCATTCGCCGACGGTAATGGAGCAGGACAGTTCCTCGGAGATTTCCCGCCGCAGGGCGTCCTCGCGGCTCTCCCCGGGCTCCATCTTCCCGCCCGGGAATTCCCACCAGTCCTTCCAGGGGCCGTAGCCCCGCTGCGTGGCGAAAACGCGACCCTCCTTGATGATGAGGGCCGCGACGACTTCAATCCTTTTCAAGGGCTTACAGTTCGATGACCAGTTGTTCGAGGGGTTTGCGGACATCGTGCAGTTCCGTGGGCTTGCCTTCGCCCGCGGCGGGATGGCCGATGGCGATGAGGCCGTAGATCCCGTGCTCCCGGGTCTCCGGCAGCACTTCGCGAATCTTGCTGGGGTCGAAATCCCAGATCCACATATTGGCCAGGCCCACATCCGTGGCTGTGAGCATCAGGTGGGTGAGGACGATGGCGGCATCCGTCTTCGCGGCGTTGATGCCGTCATACGGACGGACCCAGGCCTCCTCGTTGCGGCAGCCGACGATGAGGACGATGGGAGCGCCGTAGCAGGGGTGCACCTGGCGCAGCTTGGCGAGGGCCTCCTCGCTCCGGACCACAAAGATGCGGGTGGGCTGCAGGTTCTTCGCCGACGGGGCCATGCGTCCGGCGTCCAGGATCATCTGGAGCTTGGACTCCGAGACGGGCCGGTTGGTGAAGGCGTGGCAGGAGTAACGGCTTTCCAGGATCCGCATGAAGGCGTCGGAGCCGTACTTGTATTTCTTGATCTGCTGCTCCATGTCGGAGAAGGCGGCACGGCGGGTGATCTTGGTTACATCGGTGAGTTTGCTCAGGAGTTTTGACTTCATAAGGCGCACTGTTTTTTACACGGAAGGCAAGGTAATAAAAAAATCTGAAAAACTATTTCTATATTTGCATAAAAGGGCACAGATGACAGGTTTGTTCCATAAAATTTGGCGGTTCTATCGGGATGGTTTTAAAAACCAGACCTGGGGCCGTCCGCTCATCTGGCTCGTCGTCCTCAAGTTCGTCATCCTGTTCGCTGTCCTCCGCGTCTTCTTCTTCCGTCCGGCCATGGCCGGCAAGACAGACGCCGAGAAGAGCGAAACGGTAGGCGAGCGATTGACCCGACCACAAACTAATAACACCACTACTCTTAACCTCAGACACTATGGATGTAGTAACCTGGTCCCGTCTCCAGTTCGCCATGACGGCCGCCTATCACTGGCTCTTCGTCCCCCTGACGTTGGGCTTGGCGCTCATCATGGCCATTATGGAGACGCTTTACGTCGTCAAGAAAGATGACTTCTGGCGCAAGACCGCCCAGTTCTGGATGAAGGTCTTCGCCATCAATTTCGCCGTGGGCATCGCCACCGGCATTATCCTGGAATTCGAGTTCGGCACGAACTGGAGCAACTATTCCTGGTTCGTCGGCGACATGTTCGGCGCCCCGCTCGCCATCGAGGGCATCCTGGCCTTCTTCATGGAAGCGACCTTCTTCGCCGTGATGTTCTTCGGCTGGCACAAGGTCTCCAAGCGCTTCCACCTGGCATCGACCTGGCTCACAGGCATCGGCGCCACCATCTCCGCGTACTGGATCCTGGTCGCCAACGGCTGGATGCAGAATCCGGTGGGGACGACCTTTAACCCGGACACCGTCCGGAGCGAGATGATGTCGGCCCAGGCCTTCTGGGAGGTCGTCACGAACCCGGTGGCCGTGTCCAAGTTCTTCCACAGCGTGACCAGCGGCTGGGTCACCGGCGGCGTGTTCGTCGTCGCGGTGAGCGGCTGGTACCTGCTGAAGGGCCGCGAGAAGGTGTTCGCGAGAAAGAGCATGCTCATCGGCGCGCTCGTGGGTCTCGTGGGTTCCGCCGCCGTGATGCTGTCCGGCGATTCCTCCGGTGTCCATGCGGCCGAGTTCCAGCCGATGAAGCTGGCGGCGGCCGAAGGCCTGGAAAACGGCGGCAAGCGCGCCCCGTTCTCTATCGTCCCGGGCGTCGAGATCCCCGGCATGCTGTCGATCCTCGCCACCCACAGCCTGGACGGTTATGTCCCGGGCATCAACGATATCCTGAACGGCTACACGGACAATGACGGGAACGTCGTCCCGTCCGTCGCCGAGAAGATGGCGCGCGGCCGCAAAGCCCTTGATGCGCTGGCCGTCTATCGCAACATCCGTGAGCAGTATCCCGATTCCGCCGCTGTAGTGAAGGCGCAGATGGAGAAGGATGTCCAGTATATGGGCTATGGCCACCTGTCGAAGCCGGAGGACGTGATTCCGCCCGTCGGGCTCGTTTACTGGGCCTTCCGCGGCATGGTCGGCCTCGGCATGCTCCTGGCCCTGATGCTGCTTCTGGCCGCCATCTTCGCGTGGAAGGACAAGCTGGAAAAGAAGAATTGGTTCTTCTGGCTCGCCCTCATCTGCATCCCGCTCGTGTACATCTGCGGCCAGTGCGGCTGGATTGTCGCCGAGGTGGGCCGTCAGCCCTGGACCATCCAGGGCCTCCTGCCCGTGAACGTCGCCATCTCCAGCCTCAGCGCCGGCGCCGTGAAGACGACCTTCTTCCTGTTCCTCGCCATCTTCGCCCTGTTCCTGGTGATCGAGATCCGGATCATGCTGGGCGCCATCAAGAAAGGACCGAAACTCACGGAGGACTAAGCCATGACATACACTTTCCTGCAAAACTACTGGTGGATCCTGGTCTCCCTGCTGGGCGGCCTGCTCGTGGCCCTGATGTTTGTCCAAGGCGCCAACGTCCAGTTGATAAACCCGCGGCTGGACGGCCTCAAGAAGCGGATGATCCTGAATTCGACGGGTCGCAAGTGGGAATTGACCTTCACCACCCTCGTGACCTTCGGCGGGGCGTTCTTCGCCTCCTTCCCGCTCTTTTACAGCACCAGCTTCGGCGGCGCTTACTGGGTGTGGGTGCTCCTGCTGGTGACCTTCGTCTTCCAGGCGGTCTCCTACGAGTTCGCCCACAAGAAGGGCAATCTGCTGGGCTTGAAGGCCTTCCGGCTCGCCCTGGCGGCCAACGGCCTCCTGGCTCCGTTCCTCGTGGGTACGGCCGTCGGCACGTTCTTCACCGGCTCGTACTTCCATGTGAACAAGGACGCCATCGCCTATCGGACCTCTCCGGTCATCAGTGTCTGGGACAGCCCCCTGCACGGGCTGGAGGCTTTAGGTCAATGGCACGCTGTCCTCCTGGGCCTCACGCTGGTGGCGTTGACCATTATCCTGGGCGCCTTGTACCTGATCAAGAGCGTGGATGACCATCCTGTCCGGAAAAAGATGCGCAAGGTCGTCCAGTTGATGGCGATTCCTTTCCTGGTGCTGTTCGTCGCCTGGTTCGCAATCCTGATGTTTCGTGACGGCTTCTTCGTGGAGGCCGATGGCGTCGTGTCGCTGGAGCCGAACAAGTACCTGCAGAATCTTCTGTCGATGCCGGCGGTGATGGCCATGGTCCTGGCCGGCGTCACCAGCCTGGTGACGGGCCTGCATTACGGCGCCCTCACGAAATCCCGCCGGAAGGGGTTCTGGTTCGCGTTCGCGGGTACTGTCCTCGTGGTGATGGCTGTCTTCTTCCTCGCCGGATTCAACGACACGGCCTACTATCCGTCCATCTCCAATATGCAAAGTTCCCTGACCATCCGGAACAGCTCTTCCAGCTACTTCACGCTGCTGGTGATGTTCTGGGTCTCGCTCCTGATTCCTTTTGTCGTGGCCTACATCGCCTATGCCTGGTATAAGATGGACCGCTACGGAATCACGGACCGGGAGATTGAAAAGAGCGAGAATAAGTATTAGAAAGATAGCGAGTTAGCTATGATTCTTTTATTTTATCGGGGCTTTTAAGAGAAAATCTTTTTAAAAAATAGTGCATATACTTTAAATTTTGAGTATATTTGCACTTGTGTATGAATTTAAAGCGACCTGAACCTGCCGGAGATATTCTCCGGAGGCGGTCGCTTTTTGATTACATATGGGCCTGAACACCAACCTTAACTATTTAACTAACTAACACAAAAGCACATGAAGAATCTGCTCATCAGAGTTTCCATGGTGGTCGCTCTCCTGGCATCCGGCCTTACGGCCTATGCCCAGACGACCGTCAAGGGAACGGTGAAGGATGCGGCCGGCCAAGGTGTGGTCGGCGCCTCCGTCTTTGTGTAAGGAACCCACAACGGCACCATCGCCGACATGGACGGTTCCTACACCCTCAACAATGCCAAGGTGGGAGACAAGATCGAGTTCTCCTGCATCGGCTATGCCTCCCAGGTCTTCACCTGGGACGGCGGCGTCCTGAATGTCGTCCTGGACGAGGACTCTGAACTGCTGGAAGGCACCGTCGTCACCGCCCTCGGTATCCGCAAGGATGAAAAGCGGGTCGGTTACGCGGTGAGCTCCATCAACGCCGAAACGCTGAACAACACGGTCTCCCCGTCCCTGGGTTCCGCCCTGTACGGTAAGGCCGCCGGCGTCCGCGTGACCACCGCCCCGGGCGGCGCCACCGGCGCTATCTCCATCAACGTCCGCGGTATCTCCTCCATCACGGGTACCAGCCAGCCGCTCGTCATCGTGGACGGCGTGCCGGTGCGTAACGGCGATGCCAACAACTCCGACTACTGGAGCGACCAGCGCGTGAACTCCAACGGTCTGACCGACATCAATGTGGAGGATATCGAGAACCTCACCATCCTGAAGGGCGCTTCCGCGACCTCCCTGTACGGTTCCGAAGGCGCTAACGGCGTCGTGCTCATCACGATGAAGCAGGGTAAGAAGAACACCGGTGTCCATGTGGACTTCAACGCCTCCATCCAGGCGGACCAGGTGGCTTACATGCCTACCTACCAGACCACCTTCGGCCCCGGCTATCCGTACGCTTTCTGGTATCTCGGCCTCGAGGAGGACGTCGATTCCCCGAACTACGGCTTCCTCAAGAACATGGGCAAGGACCGCGATGGCAAGGAGGCGCTCGCTCCGCAGAACTCCTACTACTACTTCGGCCCCAAGTATGACGGTCGTACCGTCTACACCCCGACCGGTTACCGTCCGTTCAGCCCCATCACCTCCAACCCTTGGAGCGACGTGTTCCGCACGGGTATCACCCAGCAGTACAACGTGGCCGTCCAGCAGGGCGGTGAGCATGGACACTTCCGTTTCTCCTACACCTTCATGGACAACATCCCGAACCAGTACAACTCCCACCTGGGCAAGCACAACTTCCAGGTGTCCGGCAGCCAGGACATCACGTCCAACGGCGCGGTGAAGCTCGGGTACTCCGTGAACTACATGAACCAGAACGTGAAGAACCGTCCTTACCGTACTTCCCGCCTCGTCACCAACTACGGCGGTATGTTCGGTTCCTTCGACCCGGTGGGCGAGTATCGTGAACGCACCGTGACCAGCGCGGGATATCAGAACCGCGTTTACACCAGCAACCAGCATGAGAATCCGGCCGAAGGCTGGGACAAGAATCCGGCTGTGAGCGCCCTGATCGGCGAATACTTCTGGAACATCCTCGGCAAGGAGCAGCTGGAGAACAACAACCGTCTCATCGCGAGCATCACCCCGTCCTGGATGATCGTCAAGGGCCTGACCCTGAAGGGCAGCATCGCTACTGACTATACCACCCAGAAGCAGGAGAACAAGGATTACGCGGGCACCAACACCGCCCTCGCCGGCAGCTACCAGGGTTACTACGGCATCCAGCACCGCCAGTACACCACCATCTACGGTGACGCCATCCTCAACTGGGACAAGAACCTGACCGAGGACCTCAACCTGAACACCAACATCGGTTGGTCCGCCCGTCGCGAGCAGTACTCCGCTTCCTCCGCCGGCACCAACGGCGGTCTGACCGTCGAGAACTGGTTCAACCTCGCCGCCAGCGCCCAGAAGGCCAATGCCGGCATGGGTTATTCCGACTTCCTGAAGCAGGCCGTCTTCGGCACCGTCGCCCTCTCCTATAAGGACTGGGCCTATCTCGAAGGCACCCTCCGCAACGAGAAGACCTCTACGCTCCGCAACCAGAGCTACTGGTATCCTTCCGTGAATGCCTCCATCATCTTCTCCGAACTGCTGAACCTCCCTTCCTGGGTCGATTACGGCAAGTTCCGCGTGTCCTACGGTGAGGTGGGTAACGCGCCGGCCCTGTACAAGGCTCCGCTGTCTTACTCCCAGAGCTCCGCTTCCGGCTATGTGTACAACCAGCTGGGCATGAGCGTGGGTAACGACGCCATCCGTCCGGAGCGCACCAAGGAGTGGGAGCTCGGTCTCGAGGGCAAGTTCCTCAACAACCGCGCGGGCTTCGAGGTCTCCTGGTACAACAAGAAGATTGTCGACCAGATCCTCGAAACCACCGTCCCGGCTTCCTCCGGTGTCACCTCCATGCTGATGAACATCGGTATCCTGCAGAACCGCGGTCTTGAGTTCGCCGCCTACGGCACACCGATCGAGACCCGCGACTGGCGCTTCGACGTCAGCGGTAACATCGCCTGGAACAAGAACAAGGTCCTCCAGCTCGCGGAAGGCGTCGAGCGCCTGCAGCACGCCCGCTGGGACAACGGCGCCGCCTACCTCTACTCCTATCCGGGAGAGACGATGGGTGACATCTATGCCTTCGAGCCCGTCACCGACGACAAGGGCAACTATGTGGTCGATGGCGACGGCTTCTACAAGGTGACCGACGAGCCCGTCAAGGTGGGCAACGCCATGGCCGACCTCGTGGGCGGTTTCGCCTTCGCGCTCAGCTACAAGCGCTGGACCCTGGACATGAACTTCAACTACCAGATCGGCGGCACCGTGTTCAACATGCCGTACCAGTACATGATGGGCCTCGGTACCCTGACCGAGTCCATGCCTTACCGTGACGTCGAGCACGGCGGTATCGCCTACTACACCGACGACGACGGCAAGAACGTCGCCTTCACCGGCACCGGCAAGAAGGGCCCGAACGGCGCCACCGTCCACTATGACGGCCGCATCCTCCCGGGCGTGAAGGAAGACGGCACCCCGAACGACCTCATCATCAGCCAGGAACTCTTCCTCGAGGAGACCTACGGCTGGGGTGTCGGCGGCTACCTCTTCTACTCGCACGCGATGTTCGACAACACCTACCTGAAGTGCCGTGAGATCACCCTCACGTACTCCGTGCCCGATGCTCTGATCCGCAAGTTCAAGTGCAATACCCTGCGCATCTCCGCGTTCGCCCGTAACCCGTTCTACATCTACAAGAACCTTCCGATCTTCGATGCGGAATCCACGGACGGTACGAACTGGACCAGCCAGGTCTGCATCGGCGGTTCCACTTCCACTACCCGGACCTATGGTCTTTCCCTGCGCGTCAACTTCTAAATGGAAACGAACATGAAAAAGATATATTCCCTGATTCTGGTTGTCGCTGCCCTGACCGCTTTCACGGCCTGCAACAAAGAAGCTTTCGACAGCAAATACAACGATCCGTCCAAGACCACGACCGTCTCTCCCGACAAGATGATGACGGGCGCGTTCATGGCCGGCCGCGACTACACATTCAACGCGTACTGGCGGATGTACACCTGGGACAACTACATGGGCAAACTGGCCCAGACGATCGGTTTCGGCGTGCAAAGCGGTACGATGTACTTCATCAATGACGGTTACGCCAGCGACCGCTGGGGCAACTTCTACAAGCTCCTCACCCAGTACCGCGTCGCGGTGAAGACCTGGGAGGCCGAGGATGAGGCGAACCAGAAGGTGGACCGCATCTTCCTGGCCCTCACCGAGGTGTTCCTCTATGACCACCTTTCCCAGATCGTGGACATCTGGGGCCCGGTTCCTTTCACCAAGGCCGGTTTCCTGGGCGTCACCTCCGACATCGCCGACGCCTATCCCGCCTACGATTCGGACGTGGACCTGTACAAGATGATGCTCACCGAGCTGGACAAGCTCTACACCGAGATCAGCGCCTACAAGGCCGACATGACCGACCTCGCGAAGACCAAGCTCCAGCAGCAGGACTTCATCAACGGCGGCGACCTGGACAAGTGGCTCGTTTATGCCAATGCCCTCCGCCTCCGCCTGGGCGTCCACGTGTCCGCGCAGGGTGACCTCGCCGGCGACGGCAAGGCCGCCGTGGCTTCCGCCGCCAAGCGCGCCCTCCCGACCGACTGGGCCAGCTCCATCAAGGTCGCTTCCGACTTTGACGGCTTCCAGTACTGGGAGAACTTCCGCGACGGTTACAAGGACATCAACAACGTGGCCAACCAGAAGATGATCGACGCGATGCAGATTGCCGGCGAGAACGATCCCCGTCTCCCTGTCATCTACATCCCGAACGAGGCCGGCGACTACTTCGGCGAGTTCATCACCGAGACGTCCGACGCGCAGAACGAGCACAACACGTACAACGAGTACGAGGAGCGCTACTATGCGCACCTGAACGGCGCCACCTTCACCTACAACAACCTCCTGGTGAGCCCCGTGATCTCCGCCGCCGAGGCGTACTTCCTCCTGGCCGAAGCCTATCAGCAGGGCTATGCCTCCGGTAATGCGAAGGACGCCTTCGTAAAGGGTGTCGTCGCTTCCGCGGAGCAGTACTACAACCAGAACGTGAACTCCGACCAGAGCAAGGCTTCCAACAGCCAGTACTTCAAGAAGTTCACCGCCGAGGAACTCCCGGACATGGCCGCCGTCGAGGCCTACGCCAACAAGGTGTGGGACAAGTACACGGACAAGATGGAAGCGATCATGACCCAGAAATGGCTCCACTTCGGCATCATGCAGCCGTCCCAGGCCTGGACCGACATCCGTCGCACCGGTTATCCGAAGCTCGACTATCCGACCGACAACGGCGCCAGCGTGATCGTCACCAACATCCCGCAGCGCGTGAAGTATCCGAACAGCGAGCTCACGAACAACCGCGCCAACTACGACGCCAATTCATCCAATATCAAGGACGACTACTACTCCGTCCTCTTCTGGGCGAAGAAGCTCCAGTAGCCTCCTGCGACACAGAAACGAATTCGGGCGACCCTTTCCGGGCCGCCCGATTTCTTGGATGGCCGATCAGGTCGGCCATGACGATGTCATTCCGGGCCTGACCCGGAATCTGTTTTAAGCAAATACGCCCACCAAAGCGGCGATGATTATGCCGATGATTACGATCGCGAGGAGGCACAGGCTGATGATGCAGAGGACACCGAGGAACTTGAAATAAGACTTGGTGTTCAGCACGCCTTCGGTGAGGTCCAGCTCGTCGTCGGAGGCGAGCCATTCCTTCGTTTTCTTCGAGGCCTTGAGCAGGTACTTCGCCGGGAAATAGTACAGCACGCCCATCAGGATGTACACGATGCCGAGGGCCTGGAGGCCTATGCCGCCACTGAGTTCTTCTTCCAACTCAGCGCCCATTTTTGATCCGAAAATGAGGAAGGCAAGACCGACAAGGAGCAAGACCACCACGCCGACGACGAAGAAGATGCCGTTGATTTTCTGCCATTTGGCCAGTTGACCGTAATAGGTTTTCAGTTGAGGTTCCATTAAAATTGGGGATTATTAAAGGTTGAACTTGAGAGCGATGGGTTCGTCGGAGAGGCCCTTGGGAAGCTTGACCGTGACTTTACCGTCCATGACGGTGGCCTTGACCTTCTTGCCGTTGTTGAGGACGGTGACCTTGCCCTTCGGGAGGTTGCCGGTCCAGGTCAATGCCGCCGGCAGGCTTTCGCCGTCCGGCAGAGCGTAGATGGCGTAGAGCGTCTGGCCGTCCTTGGAGATGTTGAACCAGATGTTCCCGTCATTGTAGTTGTCCGTGATGCGGGTGTTGTAGATGGCTTCGCCGCAGCGGCGCAGCCAGGCGCCGATTTCCTGCAGGATGACGACGGCCTTGTCCTCAATGAGTCCCTGCGGGGTGGGGCCCACGCCGAGCGCGAGGCAGCCGCCCTTGGCGGTGATCTCCGCGAGTGTGCCGATGACCTTCCGGGCGCTCTTGAAGCGCGGGTCCGGGGTCCAGCCCCAGTCGGTGCCGAGGGTCATGCAGGACTCCCAGGGATGCGCCAGCTGCGTCTTCGGGACAGACTGCTCCGGCGTCTGGTAGTTCTCGTTCGGGCCCTGGATGGTGCGGTCCACACAAATGAGCCCGGGGCTCACGCGGCGCGCCTCCGGCAGGACCTCGTTCAGGCCCACCTGGTCGCCCTTGATCCAGCCGCCGTCGAGCCAGAGGATGTCCAGTTTGCCATACCGGCCGCCGGTGAGTTCACCCAGCTGATTCTTTGTGAAATCCACGTAGTTCTGCCACCAGTCGGGATGCATTTCGGGCTTGTAGTTGATACCCCGGCGCGCGGTGGCGTAGTAGGGATTCCAGAACCACTCGCAGTGCCAGTCGGGCTTGGAGAAGTAGGCGCCGATCATGAAGCCTTTCGGGCGGAAAGCGTCGAAGACATACTTCGCGATGTCCTTCTTGGGGTTCGAGGCGAACGGCCCGGCCTTCGCGACGGAGAAGTCCGTGTATTCGGTGTCGAACATGCAGAATCCGTCGTGGTGCTTGGTCGTGAAGATCATGTACTTCATGCCCGCGTCCTCGAACACATCGGCCCATTGCTCCGGGTTGAAATCGACGGGATTGAACACCTTCGACAGCCCCCAGTACCACTGCTTATAACCCTCATAGGTCGATCCTTCCGGCCGGACGACCCAGTCATCGTTACACAGGTTCCAGGATTCCACGATGCCGGGCACGCTGTACAGGCCCCAGTGCATCAGGACGCCGAATTTGAGGTCCTGCCACTGGTCCAGCTTCTCGAGGACGGCCGGGTCCGTGGGCCACACATACCCGTCCGACTTTTCGTGTACGAAACTGTTCTGGGCGAGGGCGGTCAGGCTGGCCGCCACCATGGCAATGGTTAGAAGGATGCGTTTCATATGTGGTCGGTTTGGAACAAATATCGGCAATTCCCCGGAATAATCCTATTTCAGCGCGTCCATGAAGTAGGCCTCCAGTTCCGCGTCGCGGCAGCCGGGTTCGTGGGGCTTGTCCATCAGGAGTTTGCCTTTCTCCAGCAGCAGGATGCGGTTGCAGAGGTCGTTGATGGAGGTGAGGTTGTGGCTGGAGACCAGGACGGTGGTGCCCAGGTCGGCGTTCATCCGGCGGATCAGCTGGGCCACCACGATCTGGGAGCTGGGATCCAGGTAGTTGAAGGGCTCGTCCAGGATGAGCACGCGCGGATTCACCAGCATCGCGCCGATGATGCCGATCTTCTGGCGGTTGCCGTTGGAGAAGTCGTGGATCAGTTTTCCCTTGCCCAGGATCTCGTCGCTCATCAGGGGAGTGTATGCCTGCAGCCGGCTCTGGAGTTCGTCGTTGGAGAAGCCGTAGGTCTCGGCGATGAAGGCGAAGAACTCTTCCGGCGTGAAGAAATCGACCAGGAAGGTGCTGTCCAGGTAGGAGCCGGTGAAGGTTTTCCAGTTGGGGTAAAGGTCCACACGTTCTCCGTCGATGGTGACATGTCCCTGGTTGGCCTTGATGAGATCGAGCATCAGGCGCATCATCGTCGTCTTGCCCGCGCCGTTGTTGCCGACGAGGCCCACGATTTCCCCTTCGTGGATGGTCAGTTCGGGGACGTCCAGCACGGTGACGCCGCTATATTGCTTTTGGAGGTTGGTCAGGGTAATCATTTTGACAGGTAGCTTTCCAGATATTTGTATTTGTTCTTGATGAAGTTCCGCTCTACCCAGCGGAACACGGGCCGATGGATGGCGAAGCCGAGGAGCCCGAGTCCCGCGAAGATGAGGGAGACAAGCCAGATCGGGAGATAATTCGGCAGGATAATCCCTGCCGCCATCAGAACGCCCATGCAGATAAAGGTGCTGATCTTATAGGCGCCCGCGGATCCTTGATAGTTGAAAAAGGTTTTTCCGAACAGGTCGAAAGGGACGCATCGGGGTGCATCGACCAATAATGTCAGGGCACCGAATCCGGGACATAGCAGGGCATAAGAGAGCGGGAAATACAGCGGGGTCCCGACCAGGAGGCAGACCGGCAGGCAAACCAGGAAAGCGATGCCGGTCAACAGGGCCGACAACCGGAATTTGTCCCGGAGGATGCGGTAGATGGATACCGGCCGGGTCCAGATGCCGCTGATGAAATTCGCTTCGATACCCAGCCCGAATTGCGGCACGTTCGTGGCGATGAAAAAGAAATAGAGGAAGATCCAGAAATAGTTCGGGCGTCTCATCTCCTCGGATCCCATCATATAATGATTAAACAGCGCCAACACGGAAAACACGAGTATGGACATCCAGAGCCGCTTAGAGCGGAGCAGGCTCTTGACCTGCAGTCCGAAGACAGGCGGTACGCGATCTCCTTTAAACGTGCGGAGGCCCGCGGTGGACACGGTCTTTTCTTTCTGGTACTTTCCCCGGCGTTTGAGCTGCATCACCAGGATGCCGGCCAGGACGCACATCAGATATACCCCCAAAAACACGCCCAGACTGGTCGGGAAAGGAATGACCCAGAAGCAGGCGGGAGCTAAGGCGATCGGGACCAACAGGTTGAGGGGATTCCAGAAATGAGAGATCACCAGGAACCGGTTCCACTGGATCTGGGAAACCGGCCGCGTCTTGAGGAACGCGTCCATGACCGTCCGGTCGTGCTCAAGGAGGAGCAGGAGAAGAAACCACATTACGAAGATGGTCGGAAACAGGAAGATGATGACCATCGGGGGGATGGATACTTCCTTCGCCACCAGGGAGAGGGGCACGATCTCGAGCATCCAGAAATAGAGGATGAGGAAGATCATGGCGCCCAGCCATCTCTTCTGTCCGCGGGTGAACTGGCGGAACTGCATCCGCGCGAGCGTCTTTAAAGAAGGGGAGTATTTCATCTTATTTCATGACAAAGAGAAGGTCCGCACCGTCCTTGATGTCTTCATAGCGGAGGGTGGTGCCTTTGAGGCGGACGCCGTTGAGGTAGACCGCCTTGACATAAACATGTGTGGGGCTCCAGTTCTTGGTGCGGACCGTGAGGGTGCCGCCGTCGGAGAGCCGGACGCTGACGCCGGGTAGGCAGGGGGAACCCAGTTCGTACTCGTTACCGCCCGGGCACAGAGGATAGAAGCCGAGGCAGTTGAAGATGTACCAGGCGCTCATCTGGCCGCAGTCGTCGTTGCCGCTCAGGGAATCGGGCTTGTTGCCGTAGAAATGGTCCGCGACGTACCGGACCCATTTCTGGCACTCCTGCGGCTTGCCCAGCTTGTTGTACAGGTACAGAACATGGTGGCAGGGCTCGTTGCCGTGCCAGTAGCCGCCGATGCGGCCCCAGATGTCGTGCGCGCCGGGGATGTCGTCGCTCATTTCGATCTTGAACATGTTGTCCAGACGGTCGCACAGGAACTTCTTCCCGGCAATGTCCATATAATCCTCGAAGGCGTGCGGCACCGTCCAGGTGTACTGCAGCGTGAAGCCCTCGGTGATGTCGCCCCATCCGTTGTCGGAGCCGGGGCCCTCGTAGGCGATGTCGGAGAAGGGCGTGCGCCAGTTCCCCTGGCTGTCGCGGCCGCGCATATACTTGGTTTCCGGGTCGATGAGGTTGCGGAAATTCTGGCTTCTCTTCAGGAAGAACTCGTAGTCCTCCTCGTGCCCCAGCAATTTTGCGGCCTGGGCGATGCACCAGTCGTCATAGGCGTATTCCAGCGTCTTGGACACGGATTCGTTCTCCTTGTCAAAGGGGACGTAGCCCAGTTCCGTGTATTCCGGCAGGCAGTCGTAATGCGGGTTCGTGGCCGTGGCCTTCATCGCCTGGTAAGCGCGCTCATAGTCAAAGCCTTGCACGCCTTTCACCATCATATCGGCCAGGACGGAAACGGCGTGGTAGCCGATCATGCACCAGGTCTCGCCGCCGTAGAACGACCAGATGGGCAGCATCTTTTCCGTGCTCTTGTCGTAGTGCTCCAGCATCGAATTCGCGAGGTCCGCCTGCAGGGGCTTGTTGACGAGGTTCAGCAGGGGATGGAAGGCGCGGTAGGTGTCCCAGAGGGAGAAGGTGGTATAGTTCGTGAAACCCTCGGCCGTGCCGATGGTGCCGTCATGCGCCCGGAAGCGCCCGTCCACGTCCTGGAACAGGAAAGGATGCAGGGCGGTGTGGTACACGCTGGTGTAGAAGGTCTCCTTGGCCTCCTGGGAGCAGGACGGGTCCAGTTCGTAGCGGGAGAGTTCTTCCTCCCACAGCGCCTCGGCCTCGCTCCGGACGGTCTCGAAATCCATCCCGTCCAGTTCGGAGAGGTTCTTCAGTGCGCCGTCGGTGCCGGTGGCCGAGACGGCCACTTTGACATCGACCTGTTCGCCCTCGACGGTCGAGAACAGCACGCAGGCCTGCAGGCCGGTGCCCCAGGCTTCCAGGCTGCTGCGGAAACGGCTGGTGTTGTAGATGACGGGCTGTCCCTGCTTCAGGATCAGGAATTCCTTGATCGGCCGGGAGAAGCGCGCGGCGAAATAGACGTACCGGCTGGGATTCCACCCATTGACTGTCTTGCTGCCCACGATGGTGTACTCGTCCAGCATCCGGACCGACGACCATACGCACTTGAACCGCAGGGTATGGCCCAGGTCGACCATCACGAAAGAGGAGTCGCAGGCGGGGAAGGTGAACCGCAGGATGCCGCTCCGGGCCGATGCCGTCATCTCCGCCCGGGTGCCGTAGTCGTCCATGTCGACACAATAATATCCGGGGGAGGCCGATTCCGTCTCGTGGCGGAACCGGGAGCGGTAGCCGGAATCCGGGTCCTCGTCGGTGCCGGTGGCCGATTTCACGGTTCCCGTGCCGGGCACGAAGAGGAAGTCCCCGAGGTCCGGGATGCCCGTCCCGCTGAGGTGTGTGAGGCTGAAGCCCATAATCGTGGGCTTCGTGTATTTGTATCCGGATGCGGTGTCGTAGTCGTAATCGTCGGTGTCGGGGCTGATCTGGATGCCGCCGAACGGAACCTGCGCTCCGGGATAGACGTTCCCGAATCCGGCGGTTCCCACGAGGGGGTTGACGTACTTGGTCAGCTTCTCAGCAGACGCTTCCGTCGTCAGGATGGCCAATACCCCGGCCAGCAGGAGGGAGATTCTGTTCATAACACGAATTTAGTGATAAAATCCGATTATTTCCATACCTTTATGGTCTAAAGACTAGGAAATCATGCGCATACGGATTGAATACCTGCTGGTCGCGGGATTGCTCGGGTGCCTGCCGATGAGCGTCGCCGCCCAGGACGAGCCCCAGGGCGTCACGGCCGAGATCTATTACCTGATGCCTACCTTCGGGGAGGGGATGATCTGGTTCTCCAACCAGGGCCCTGCGCAGGGAAAACTGAACATCTGCGCCGAGGACAACACCCTCCGGTTCCTGGACAAGGACGGGCAGGAAGTCGTGGCGGCTTCCATCGACAATGTCGTGAAGGTCCAGATCGACACGGCCGTCTTTATCCGGAACGAGGGCGTCTTTTACCGCATTTACCCGCTCTCGGATGAGGTGGCGGTCGCGGTCCGCCGGGACCTGGATATCCAGCGGGACGCCCAGCGGGGCGCCTACGGCAGCTACTCCCGGACCAGTTCCATCCGGGAATACAGCACCGTTTACTCCGACGGCGTCGCCTACAAGCTGGAGAAATCGGACAAATACCCTTTCACCGTGTCGGAGACCTGTTATCTGTACACGGGGGGCAAGATTGTGCCCTTCACAAAAAGAACGCTGCGGAAGTATTTTCCGCAGCGTAAGGATGATATCGATGCTTATCTGAAATCGGGGTCTCTTCCCGACAAGCTTTCCGACGTCCAGGCTTTTCTGAAGCGCCTGGCCTCCGGGGAAGCGCTGTAATTACGCTTTCGGAACGGAGAATGTGACGCGGAAGGTCGGGACCCGGCGGGCGCCGGGCAGCAGGACCGGACAGGAAGCGGGGTTCGTCGCCGTAGCGGCGGGACCGTTCAGGATACCGCGGTAATAGCGGTCTTTGTCGAGTTCCTGCGTGGTGCTGTAGGTGGTCTGTTGCATGGAGGCGAGGTAACTCTGCATCATGTACATGTTGTAGTAGTTGGAGTACCCGCCATAGCCGTAGCCACCATAGCCGCTATAACCTCCATAGCCATATCCGCCGTAGCCGCCATAACCACCACCGTACAGGTTGTTGTAGTACATGGCCATCAACATCTGCTCGTAGTAGGCCTCCTGCTCGGCGTTGCCGTTGGCGTTGGCCACGGTCTCGCTGTGGACGGTCAGGAACCAGATGTCGCAGTCATCCTTGGTGTCGAGGTCGGTCCTCGAGAGGATCTGCTGCATGTGGTAGGTGATGTCGGGGGTGTACATGAGGTTCGAGCGGTCCAGGTCGCCCTGGTTCTCGGAGGAGGCGCTGGCGTCGGTCAGGCCGGCGTAGGAGACGATTCCGTCCTTGCTCGTAGTCCGGATGGTGGGGCTGATCAGGGACGGGAACAGGTCCACGAGGGTCTCGTCCTCGGGCATCTCGAACGGGAGGATGATGCTGGCCTTGTTGATGACGGTCTTGGCCGGATCGCCGCCGCGCTCGGAAATGGCCGCCACGACCTTGTCCCGGAGCTGTTTCGCCGGGATGACGGGCTTCAGGCCACCGCCGCCCTCGATGAAGATCTGGTCCGTCACGTCCATTTCGGGGGCCTCGTGGGTCGTCCGGTTGAAGGCGTACTGGTAGAACTTCTGGTTGTTGGAAGTGTAGTCGGTCTCCCTGTAGAAGGCCGGTTCTCCGGGGATGAACAGGAAAGTGGTGTCCTTCCGGACGCCGTTATAGCTGGAATTGACCGTGAGGAGGCCGACGTTGTTGTTCTGGTAGTAGTAGTTGCTGTAGACCGAGAGGACGGAGAGGTTGAACAGGTTGATGCGCCCGCCGATGCCCTCCGGGATATCGGACTCGATGTATACGCCGGGGACTTCCTTGATGAAGTCGGAGTACTTGTTGATCTTGTTGTCTTCGTCGCGGCACGCGAGGACGGGGCCGAGCTTCTTCAGGACGTTGATGTAGCGCTGTCCGAAGGCTTCGGTGAACTCGAAGCTCAGGGAATCCTTACCGTCATACACGGGGATGCCGCGGGAGATGATCTCGGTGCCGTGGGGGATGTCCCGGTTGGTGCCGGACTCCTTGGAACTGAGGGTGTCCGTCAGCGAATAGACGTAGAAGTTCTGGAAGATGCGCTCCTGTCCGGCGGTGGCGGTGGAGATGGAGTCCGCCTCGAAATGCACGGAGAATTTCACGAACTTGGGGTCCGTGCCGATGTCCAGGGTGTCCAGGGCAGGGACCAGGGTGAAGGCGGTGGACCGGGTGGTCAGGCCGAAGGTCTCGTCCCGGATGGCGCCGATGGCCAGGCGGGTGTCCGAGAAACCGGACAGGTCGTTGGCCCGACGGAGGAGGATCTCCTCGATCGGGAATTCAATGGTATAGGTGTCGAAAAGGAGTGTCTTGTCGATGAGGTCCTTCCCGATCTCGGGGCTGTTCTCCACGCAGGCGGTCAGCGCGAGGGGAAGGGCGAGAAGAAGTGCTTTCCTAAAAGCGGATTTCATTACAATAACTGGTCGTAAAAGGCGTTGTACTGGTCCATGTAGCTGCCGTCGGCGAGGGCTTTCTCATCGAAGGGGAGGACCGGTTTCCCGAGGGTCTCCACGAATTTACGGAGCGCCGGGTCCACACCCGCCGAACCGAAGATCACGCCGTCGGAGTACTGCGCGGCAAGTTGAGCAAGTTCCATGCCACCCGCCTTTTCGGGCAGGGGGACGTCCTTGGGCTTGATGCCGCCGAACAGGATGGTTTCCCGGAGGCCGTCCGCGAAGGTTTCCGCGGGGGTGTCGTCATACAGGGACAGCACGACCTTGGCGCCGGAGAAGACGGGGTCGTCCTTGTAGGCTTTCTTCAGGTACAGGGGGAGGACATGGGAAATCCAGCCGTGGCAATGGATGATGTCCGGGGTCCAGCGGAGCTTTTTCACGGTCTCCAGGACGCCGCGGGCGTAGAAGATGGCGCGTTCGCCGTTGTCGGCGAAGAAGGAGCCATCGTCGTCACGGAAGATTTGTTTCCGGCGGAAGTAATCTTCGTTGTCGATGAAGTAAACCTGGATGCGGGCCGCGGAGATGGACGCCACCTTGATGACCAGGGGGCGGTCCACGTCGCTGATGATGATGTTCATGCCCGACAGGCGGATGACTTCGTGCAACTGGTTCTTCCGCTCGTTGATGCACCCGTATTTGGGCATGAAGGCGCGGATCTCCTTCTTGCGCTCCTGGATCCCCTGGGGAAGCTGGCGGCAGAGATTGCCGACGGGGCTTTCCGGAAGGTAGGGAACCATCTCGGAATT
Source organism: Bacteroidales bacterium (assembly GCA_017558775.1). GTDB lineage: Bacteria > Bacteroidota > Bacteroidia > Bacteroidales > UBA932 > Cryptobacteroides. Next base: position 19,746 of record JAFYTP010000036.1, read on the forward strand.
GACAAAGAGGACTTTCTTGACGGAATCAGCCATGACATTATATTTTAGCATACAAAGGTAAGAATTATTTTTGAGATTCGGCTCGATTGACTAACTTTGAGGCGAAATTAGGGGTGCTATGCAGAATCCAGACAACCGTCTCATACGCCGCCGGCTCTTCGGAGCGTGGGTGTCCACGGTCATCAGTATCAGCCTTGTGCTGCTGCTGGTGGGAGTCGCTTCGCTGCTGCTGCTGAACGCGCGGAGCGTGTCGGATTACTTCAAGGAGCACCTGCAGGTCTCGGTCCTGATGAAGCAGGACGTGACGGAAGAACAGGCACTTGCGTACCAGTCCACCCTTGCCGCCGTCCCCGGCGTGAAATCCACCACCTTCATCTCCCGCGAGCAGGGCGTCGAGGAAATGGCCAAGATGCTCGGCCGCGACTTCCTAGACGTTTTCGCGCAGGCCCCCGTCCCGGTTTCCATCGACGTGAACCTGGAGGCGGCTTACGTGTCCACGGACAGCCTGGAAGTGGTGAAGGAGGCCCTTTCGGCCTCGCCGCTGGTGGATGAGGTCGTGTACCAGACCTCCCTCGTGGACGCCCTGAACGCGAACTTGCAGAAGATCGGCCTGGTGCTGGGCGTCCTGATCGCCCTGCTCCTGTTCATCTCCTTCGTGCTGATTGGCAACATGGTGAGACTCAATGTGTTCTCACGCCGGTTCACGATCCATACGATGCAGCTGGTGGGGGCGACGCGCGGATTCATCCGCGCTCCGTTCATCGGCCAGTCGGCCGTGCAGGGGCTGTTCGCCGCGCTGGTGGCCATCGCGCTGCTGGTGGCCGGACTGTTCATCCTGCGGAAGGAGTTCGTGCAGCTGTTCGAGATCTTCCGCCTGGATTCGCTCCTGCTGACGATGGGCATCGTCGTGCTGAGCGGCGTGGTGATCTGCGTAGTGAGCACCTGGATCGTGGTCGGCCGGCTGGTCCGGTATGACCGGGACCAGCTTTATGCGATTTGATATGGGAAAGAACGAAAATAAGATGGCCATGACGCCCGGCGGTCTCAAGCTGATGATCGGCGGTCTCCTGGTGATGGCGGCGGGATTCATCCTGCTCGCCGGCGGCGGATCCGACGATCCGCAGGTTTTCAATTACGCGATGTTCGATTTCCGGCGCCTCGTGGCCGCCCCGATCGTCATTGTCGCGGGTATCGTGGTGGAAGTAGTCGCCATCATGCGGCGGCCGAAGAAGGAGGAATAGACGATGGATTGGTGGCAGGCGATTCTCCTGGGTCTCATCCAGGGTCTTACGGAGTTCCTTCCGGTGTCCAGCTCTGGACATCTGATGATTTTCAAGGAACTGCTCGGCGTCGATGCGGAGGGCTTCCTCGATTTCACGGTGACGGTCCATTTCGCGACGGTCCTCGCGACCATCGTGGTGTTTTGGGGCGCCATCTGGAAGCTCATCCAGGGCGTCTTCAAGTTCAAGTACAATGACGAGACGGACTACATCTGCAAGATCCTTGTCTCGCTTATCCCGGTAATGGTCGTGGGTTTCTTCTTCAAAGACGAGGTGGACGCGCTGTTCAGCGGATCGCTGAAGCAGGTTGCCATCGGCCTTTGCATCACCGCCGCCCTGTTGCTCATTTCGGACCAGATCGGCAAGCGGATCCGGCCGCTCAAGAACTCGGAGTACGCCCGCAACGGCATCTCCTTCACCCAGGCCGCCATCGTGGGCGTCGCGCAGGCGTTCGCCGTGGTTCCGGGCGTTTCCCGGAGCGGCTGCACCATCGCGACCGGTCTCGTGACGGGCGTCAAGCGCTCGGCGATGGCCCAGTTCTCCTTCCTGATGGTCCTCATTCCCATCATCGGCGAGCAGTTGCTGGACCTGCTGAAAGTCGCCACCGGCCATGAGGCGTTCGGCGGCAGCGTGGGCCCGCTGGCCCTCGTCCTCGGCTTCGCCGCGGCCTTCGTCGCGGGCCTCTTCGCCTGCAAGGTGATGATCGCCATCGTCCGCAAGGCCCGGCTCACCTGGTTCGCCCTCTACTGCCTCCTGGTCGCCGTTTTGATCTTCGTACTTGCGTAGAAATCTCACATACTTCGTCTCCGACGTCCACCTCGGCCTCCAAGTCGCCGGTCCGGCGGACCGGGAGGCGCGTTTCACGGCCTTCCTGAAGGACATTCCGGCGGGGGAGACGGAGGCGCTATATCTCTTGGGGGACATCTGGGACTTCTGGTATGAATACAAGGACGTGGTGCCCAAGGGCTACACGCGCGTGTTCGCCGCCCTGCAGGACCTGATGGACGCGGGCGTGAAGGTGTATTTCTTCCCGGGGAACCATGACATCTGGACCTACCGGTATTTCGAGGAGCTCGGCATGGTGAAATTGACACAGCCTTATGTGGCGGAAATCGGCGGAAAGACCTTCTGCCTGGGCCACGGGGACGGTCTCGGACCCGTCGACAAGGGCTACAAGTTCCTTCGCGGCATCTTCCATAACCGCTTCTTGCAGCGGTGCTTCAGCTCCCTGCATCCCTGGTTCGCCTTCCGGCTGGGGAACGGCTGGTCCAAGAGCTCCCGCCTGGGCAAGAGCATCGGCTACGCCTTCAAGGGCGAGGAAGAGCCTCTGTATAAGTTCTGTGTCGATTTCAACGACCGCCTCGCCGCCGCCGGCGAGCCGGCGGATTTCTTCATTTTCGGCCATTACCATTGCGCCGTGGACATGCCGGTGGGGGAGGCCCGGCTTCTGTTGCTGCGGGATTGGATCTCCGTTTCCAACTGGATGGTTTTCGACGCCGAAGCGGGGGCCGTCCGGTACGTGGAAAGGTAAGATTTTTCTTTGGCGAAGTTTTTGCAAGAAATTCCGTTTGCATCAAGGATTATGAAGCGCTTTCTGGTCATATTGCTCCTCCTTGCGACGGTCTTTCCGGCCGCTGCGCAGAAGAATCATGTGGAGAAGGCAATGCGGGAGGCGCGCGAGAAACAGGAGGCGATGGCCCGCCGGATTATCTTCGACGAGGACGGCAAAGGCAACAGCGGCTATCTTTCCTATCGGGTGATGGACGGGGACACCGTCTACTTCGACACTATCAATCCTGTCTGGATCTTCGCCCGCAAGCAGGCCAAGGACTGGCGGCAGTACTATAAACTCGTATATAATTTCGCACGCGTGTATCCGTACGCGGAGGCGTCCGGGCGCCTGCAGGAGATCGTGGACAGCACCATCGCCGCGAACCATTACGGCCGGATGAAGAAGGACCGCTATATGAACGAGGTCCAAAGTATGCTCTTCAAGGACTTCGAGGGCGCGCTCCACAAGATGACCATCTCCCAGGGCGCCGTGCTCCTCAAGCTCATCGACAGGGAAACGGGGCAGTCGTCCTATTCCATCATCCACGACTACAAGAACGGCATCGCCGCCGGCTTCTGGCAGGGGATTGCCAAGTTCTTCGACAACGACCTCAAGTCTCAATACGACCCCGAAGGGGCCGACAAGGACCTGGAACAGCTGGTTCTCGCCTGGCAGGACGGCACCTTCCCCGCGCTATATCGGTCTATCTTCTGGGAGGACCCTCCCGAAGTGAAGGTCCCGGACTTCTACAAGAAATAACGATTCCCGTCCGCGGAATCCTCGTGATGGCCGATTTCGATCGGTCATTTTTTATGGCTTGTCAAGTCCCTGTACGCTCCGGTCGAAAATGCGTGGAAATATTTTTCAACATAATGCGTAACTGCCGATAAATTCAATGCGTTAAGTTTCAGAATCCGCGGTATAAAAGTTTGAAAAATATTGCAAAAAAACTTGCGGGTTCAAAATTTTTTCGTAACTTTGCAATCCCTAAATCGGGACGAAACGCACCCAACCAGCTGAGTATCAACGACTTAGGGACGATAAAGGAAATAATTTAAACATTACAGCAATGTTACAGCCTAAAAGAACAAAATTCAGAAGGGAACAGAAAAACCGCATGAAGGGCAATTCCGGTCGTGGAAACCAGCTCGCATTCGGTTCCTTCGGACTCAAGAACCTGGAGAACTGCTGGCTGACCGCCCATCAGATCGAGGCTGCCCGTCAGGCGATCTCCCGTCGTATGAACCGTGAGGGTCAGATTTGGATCCGGGTCTTCCCTGTCAAGCCGTTCACCGCGAAGCCGCTCGATACCCGTATGGGTAAGGGTAAGGGCGATCCCCAGGGCTTTGTCGCCCCGATCACTCCGGGCCGCATCCTTTTCGAGGCCGAGGGCGTTTCCCTCGAGACCGCGCGCGAGGCCATGCGCCTGGCTGCCAACAAGCTCCCCGTTGCCACGAAGTTCGTCGTGCGCAGGGACTATGTCGAAGAATAATTTAAGGAGCTAGAGAAATGAAAGTTACTGAAGTACGCGAAATGTCCATCGCCGACCTCCGCGACCGCATCGAGATCGAGAAGAACAATCTCGACACCATGAAGCTCAA